>JALSGT010000100.1 GCA_026982555.1 Chromatiales bacterium | reverse complement strand
GCGATAGCAGCCAAAATGCCGATGATGGCAACTACGATCATCAGTTCGATGAGCGTGAAGCCCTTTTGTAGTGTTTTAACGTGTTGCATGGATAAATCCTCCACAATGTTAATTAAAGTTATTGCGCATTTCCCGGTTTTGACCGTTTGTTGTCAAAAGCCGTGATGCCGTTGGGTAACGTCTCCACCTTTTTCGGTCGTTGCTACAGATGCTTTAGTTTCTGTGCTGGCCGGTCAAAACGGGGAAATCCGTACTTACTTTGGATGAAAGCACGAGACGTGCCAACAATGATAGCGTTTCCGGCATATTCAGTTTTTAAATCTGGCAGGATATAAAAACACATAACTAACAGTAGGTTAATATCTTGTGTCGTGCTTGGTTCCTGTAAAGTTTGTGAACAGTTTCTTATTCAGAAGCATTTTTGACGATTTGGTGGTTTCAAACTGAGTCACAAAGTGACAATTTTGGTCGCTTTGCAGGTTGATCGAACAATGAGAAAAGAGGCTGTTTTGCTATTCCAACCCCAGCTTTTTCAAGCGATATCGTAGTGCCCGAAAACTCAGGCCTAATAATTTTGCGGCGGCGGTTTTATTGTATCTGGTTTGCTCCAAAGCTTGCAGGATGGCTGTTTTTTCGATTTCGCCAAGGTGTGATTCAAGGTGGATTTTGCCAGAGTCCAGTGGTCCGGGTATAGGTGGGATCAGGGAGTTGTCACTCTCTTGAGGCAGATGCAAATCATGGGCACGAATGGTGTTGCCTTCGCACAAAGTCATGGCACGTTCAAGGATGTTTTCCAGTTCGCGCACATTGCCGGGGAAGGGGTAGCGATTGAGGGCGCTGGCAGCATCAGGGGCGAGGCTGGGTTTTTCCTGGGACATTTGTTGAGCAAGTTTGCTCAAGGTGTGTTTGGTGAGCTGAGGGATGTCTTCGCTGCGTTCACGCAGGGAAGGTATGGGTAGCTGGATGACGTTGATGCGATAAAACAAGTCCTGCCGGAAGCGTCCGTTTTCCACCAGTTTGCTCAGGTTTTTGTGGGTGGCGCTGAGGATGCGTACGTCGATGCTGATTTCCCTGGCCTCTCCTACGGGGCGGATGGCCTTTTCCTGGATGGCACGCAGCAGTTTAACTTGCATGTGCAGCGGCAGGTCAGCGACTTCGTCGAGGAACAGGGTGCCCCCGTCGGCGGCCTGAAACAGGCCTTTTTTATCGGCTATGGCTCCGGTGAAGCTGCCTTTTTTGTGGCCGAAAAACTCGCTTTCCATGAGTTCGTCAGGAATGGCGCCGCAGTTCACGGGTACGAAAGGGCCGTTGGCCCGTGGCCCTTTGTTGTGAATGAGTTTGGCCACCAGTTCTTTGCCAGTGCCGGATTCACCGCTGATGTAAATGGGTGCCTGGCTCCGCGCCACTTTGGCGATGGTGGCGCGGGTATGCCGCATGAGTTTGGAGTCGCCGAGTAATTCGTCTCGTGAGCGCCGGTCCAGTCGTGGGCTGTTTTCTGAAACGCGCAGCGCGGTATTGACCAGGTTGCGCAGAATGTTCAGGTCCACGGGTTTGGAGACGAAATCAAAAGCACCGGCTTTAAGGGCTTTGATGGCCCATTCCATGCTGCCGTGGGCGGTGATCATGGCGACAGGGGTTTTGGGGTAGTGTTGCTGGATGTGTTCCACCAGTTCCACGCCGTTGCCATCAGGCAGTTTCATGTCGGTGAGGCAGAGGTCGAAGCGGTACTGTGCCAGTAATTCACGCGCTTGAGCCAGGTCTGTGGCGGCACGGGTTTCGATATTCATGCGTCCCAGAGTCAGCTCCAACAGTTCGCAGATGTCGGGTTCGTCGTCAACAATGAGGGCGTGGGAAGGGGGTGTCATGGAGTCTCGGGTGTATTGTGGGTTTGTTTACTGTGTTTTGGTTTCTGTTCGGCAAAGTCTACCCGAAAACAGGCTCCACCGGTGGGGATGGCCACATAACTGAGTCGGGCCCGGTTGCCTTCACATAGTTCACGGGCGATATACAGACCCAGTCCGGAACCTTTGCTTTCAGTGGTGAAAAAAGGCTCAAAAATAGTGCCTATCGTATCGGGCGGTACGCCTGGCCCGTGATCGATGACGTCCAGAAAGGGGTTGCGTGAGTCATCTTCAATACCGCCATGCAGTTCCAGTTTGGGTTGTCCGGGATAATCCCGGCTATGGCGCAGGCCGTTCTGGCACAGATTCCACAGCACCTGATGCAGTTGGGTGGCATCCATGTGTACCGTGGTGTTGTCAGGTGAGATGTGCAGGCTGATGTCGGCCGGGTCACAGTTTTGGCTTTGCACAAATTCCTGGAGAAAATTCTCCAGCCAGTCTTTTAGAGGCAAGTCTTCAGGCATGGAGCGGTCGCGCCGACTCAGCTGCAATACGTTTTCAATAATATCATTCACGCGTGCAGTGTTGGTGTGAATGATTTCCAGCAGGCGGTTGTCGGCGGCATTATTTGTGTTCCCTTCGGCCAGCAGTTGCTCGGCGTGGCTGATAGCACCCAGTGGATTACGGATCTCGTGGGCGATGCTGGCGGTGAGCCGGCCCAGTGAGGCCAGCTTCAGTTGTTGAGCCTGCTGTGCCATGCGTGCGGTGTCTTCGAGAAAAATCAGTGTACCGGCACGCGCTTCACTGCCCAGGGCTGTCATGTTTGGCAGTAATTCCACATTGCTGCCACCGGGGCGAAACATGCGAGGTTCAGAGAGTCCGCCACGACGCCAGTCGAGCAGTTGTTCGGCCAGTTCCGGGGAAATCAGTTTGAGGTTTTTGTTTTGCGTGTTGCCCAATGACGGCAGACCCAGCATGTACCACGCAGATTCATTCATCAGGCGTATGTGCTGGTCGGCATCCACCACCATGATACCGGACTGCATACGTTGTAATACATGTTGATTGAGCTGTGCCAGATTGGCCAGATCCACGCCGCGTTGCGCGGCAAGGGCTTCACTTTCGCGTACTCGCGTGGACAATACGTGAGCGAGAAAGGCGGTGGCAAACAGGGCGGCACCCAAAATACCGGCCTGGGTAAAGTTGGCGGTTAATCCGGGGTCTTGTTGTGCAAAAACCTGTTCGGTGAGAACGGCAATGGCGGCAATGGCGGCAAATAAGTTGGCCGCCCGACTGGAGAGTAACAGGCTGTTGCCTGCAATAGCGACAACCAGCAACATGCCCAGGCCGGTTTCGATGCCGCCACTGGCACGCATAATTAACGTCAATGCGAGGATGTCCAGTATCACCAGACTGTAAGTCAGTAAACGAAAATTCAGCCATCGAAAATGAATGACAAAACTGGTGATCAGTGCGATACCCAGATAAATGAAACTGATTACCTGAAAAAGACTGGCATTGTGACTGCCTAATACCGGCAGATTACCTTTAAAAAAAATGGCACTGACAAATAATGCTGCCAGCGTAATGCGGTAGAGATTCAGGAAGTGCAGTGGTCGCCATGCTCGTTTGCTGGTGAGGCTTGGCAAAGTATTGGTTTCAGCATTGGAAAAGGTGGATGAGGGCACGTTTCAGGTTTTTACCGTATTTTTTGGTGTGTTCTTTAAATAGCAGAGGGTGCGATGATTGTCATTTGTGAATCATGTTTGTGAATGAGGGTATCACCGCTAAAAATAGCGGCCATTCTGCGAATGGTTTCAGTTTTTTGATAGCTGTGCCGACAGGTGTTGCGGTGTCCTGATGCGTATGTCAGTCGGCAAAGTATACGGGGTTGCTGCATTGAAAGGTGGAAAAAACGGTGAGTGAAAAAACACTAAAAATTCTTGCGGTGGATGATACGGAAATGAACCTCAATTTGCTGGCGCGTTTTTTCAGCAGAAAAGGCCATGAAATGATCACTGCTACCAATGGGCAGGAAGCCATTGAGCGTTTTGAAAGCGAGCAGCCGGACTTGATTCTGATGGATGTGATGATGCCGGTGATGGATGGCTACGAAGCCACTCGAGAAATTCGCCAGCGCAGTGGTGAAAAATGGATCCCGATTATTTTTATGAGCGCCAAGGTTGCGGTTGAAGATCAGGTGGCTGGCCTGGATGCAGGCGGTGATGATTATCTTACCAAGCCCGTTAACATGCGCATTTTTGAGGCCAAAATCAAAGCCATGCAGCGTATTGCCGACATGAGTGATGCGCTGAATTCACAGACCAACGAGCTGGAAAAATACCGTGTCGCCGCAGAAGAGGAAAAATACCTTGGTAATGCGTTAATGGAACGCATGACTCGTGCGGGCAAAATGTCAGATGAATTGCTGGATAGCTGGTTGTTGCCCGCAGAGCATATGAGTGGTGATCTGGTGGCTGCGTGTCGTGGTGGTGATGATCGTTTTTATGTGATGGTGGCTGATGCCACCGGCCATGGGTTGCTGGCCGCGATGATGCAAATCCCCGTGTCTCAGACTTTTTATCACATGATCAACCGGGATTATTCACTGAGTCGTATCGTTAGATCCATGAACAGCCAACTGCGGGTGCTGGTGCCGCGTGACCGCTTTGTCGCCGCTACGCTGATTATGGTGGATGTACGCAATCAGTTGATTGAGGTTTGGAATGGTGGTGGTCCCGAGGCTCTGTTTGTGGATGAGCAGCGCAATATTGTGCATCGTTTCGAGTCCAACGCTGCTCCTTTGGGTATTGTTTCAGATGAAGAATTTGAGCCGTATACACAAGTTTACCAGTGGCAGGTTGCCGGGGAATTGCTGGCGTGTTCTGACGGTGCCATTGATGCGTTAAATGAGGATGGAGAACCTTTCGGTGAAGAGCGACTGGAACAATCTATTTCCCGTTGGCCGGATAAAACAGTATGTACTGCTGTGGCTGATGCGCTACGTGATTACCTGAAAAATGAGCGTGCGCAGGATGATGTGAGTGTGATCGGTGTCACTTGTCCATTGCAGGAAAATAACCAGTGAAGCAGTGGTCGGCGTGAGAGGATTTGAACCTCCGACCCCTTCGTCCCGAACGAAGTGCGCTACCAGGCTGCGCTACACGCCGAATAATAATGTTGTTGTTGGTCATTACGTACGCTAACGGTAATTATCAGTAGGTGCGACTGACGGAGAAATCTGCGAGGGTTTTCAAGGCGTCAGTGTAATTGGAAGCGGGGATATTTTGCAGCTGCGCAATGGCCAAATCGGCCTCCTCCCGTGCTTTGCGGGCAGTGTACGCGATGGCATCGGTGGATTCAATGGCGGTCATAACCTCGGAAATATTGTCGAGCCCACCGGTTTCGATGGCCTTGCGGATCAATGCTGATTGCGCTTTTGTTCCTTGGCGCATGGCACGAATCAGCGGTAAGGTCGGCTTGCCCTCGGCGAGATCGTCGCCGACATTTTTGCCCATGGTCTCTGACGAGGCGCTGTAGTCCAGCACATCGTCTACCAGCTGAAATGCGGTACCCAGGTGCATTCCGTATTTGGCCATAGCTTGTTCTTGTTCAGGTGCTGCATCGCAGAGTATTGCGCCCAGTTGTGCAGCGGCTTCAAACAGTTTGGCGGTTTTGCAATGGATGACATCGAGGTAGCGCTGTTCGGTGGTGTCCGGGTCATTGCAGTTGAGGAGTTGCAACACTTCGCCTTCAGCGATCACGTTGGTGGCGTGGGCGAGAATTTCCATCACTCGCATGCGCTGGACACCCACCATCATCTGGAAGGCGCGGGAATAGAGAAAGTCCCCCACCAGAACCGCAGCTTCGTTGCCCCACAGGGCGTTGGCTGTTTCCCGGCCACGACGACGGTCGGAGGCATCGACGACATCATCATGCAGCAAGGTGGCGGTGTGGATGAATTCCACGATGGCGGCCAGGTTAAAATGCTGCTCACCGGTATAGCCAAAGGTGCGTGCCGAGAGCAGCACCAGCACCGGTCGCAGGCGCTTACCGCCACTGTGAATAATGTAACCACTGACCTGATTGACCAAAACCACGTCGGATTGCAGCCTTTTTTCGATGAGCTGGTTTACGGCGGCCATATCGGCAGCCACAAGCCCGTTGACGTGTTCGATGGTTTGCGGTGCTGATATCCCGGCCGGTGTTTCGGTCAGGGTTTCGGCATTGTTGTTAAATGTAGAACTGAGCATGGCAATACGACGGTCAGTGGACGAACCTCTATAATGGCAGAAAAGTTGACCATTATGGAGTTTGACGTGCCGTTCTGTAAACGCTAAAATTCGCGGCCTTTGTCTGGTCAGAGCCAATCCCGCTCGGGATGTGCTGTGTTCGACAGGTTTCGTGCCCGGTGTGTGAGCGGGGCGACGGGAATAAAAACGAATTTTTAGCGTAGCAATTATTTGGAGAATACAGCCATGTACGCGGTAATTAAAACCGGTGGCAAGCAATACAAAGTTTCAGAAGGCGCGACCCTCAAGGTCGAAAAGATTGATGCCGATGAGGGTGCCACAGTCGAACTTGACCAGGTGCTGATGGTGGTTGACGGGGACAATGTTAATGTGGGCTCACCGTTGGTGGCTGGCGGGAAAGTGACAGCAACCGTCACGTCTCATGGCCGCGGCAAAAAAATTGAAATCATTAAATTCCGGCGCCGCAAGCACCATCGTAAGCAAATGGGGCATCGTCAGAGCTATACCGAATTACAGATTACGGGCATTCAGGCCTGATTATCTGAGATAAACGTCAGAGGAACAGAAAAATGGCACATAAAAAGGCAGCGGGTAGTACCCGCAACGGTCGCGATTCAGAATCCAAACGTCTGGGCGTCAAGCGCTATGGCGGTGAAGTGGTTAGGGCGGGCAACATTCTCGTGCGCCAGCGTGGTACCAAATTTCACCCTGGAAACAATGTGGGTTGCGGTAAGGACCACACGCTGTTTGCCAAGATGGATGGTAAAGTGCTTTTTGCGGTGAAGGGGCCAAAGAATCGCACTTTCATCAACGTGGTGCCTGCGTAAGGTCTTTCGTTGGGAAAACAGCGTTATGGAAGGATTGTGGAAAGGCCTCGTAGATCGAGGCCTTTTTTATGTCACCCCCTAATGTGATGAGCAGCAAGGGGTAAACCTCCAGGGGTTTTCCCTTCTGCTCCCTCGATATTGTCTCCTCCTATACTGGATAGATACTGAAGTTATGAAATTTGTTGATGAAGCCCGAATCAAAGTTGACGCCGGTGATGGTGGTAACGGTTGCGTGAGTTTTCGCCGTGAAAAGTATGTGCCCAAAGGCGGGCCGGACGGTGGTGATGGCGGTGATGGCGGCAGTGTTTATTTGCAAGGCAACACAGGGTTGAATACCCTGGCTGATTTTCGCTTTCAGCGCGCCTATCGTGCTGAGCGGGGCACCAACGGCATGGGGGCAAATTGTACCGGAAAATCGGGCGAGGATTTAATCGTGCAAGTGCCTGTGGGTACATTGGTGCATGATGCCGATACTGGAGAGATGATCGGTGACGTGGTGAAAGAAGGGCAGCGATTACTGGTCGCTAAGGGTGGTTTTCATGGTTTGGGTAATGCGCGTTTTAAAAGCAGCACCAATCGCACCCCCTATCAGAGCAAGCCGGGTACGCCGGGCGAAGTGCGCGATCTGCTTCTGGAGCTGAACGTGTTGGCCGATGTGGGTTTGTTAGGCTTGCCCAATGCCGGTAAATCAACACTCATTACCGTGGTCTCCAATGCGCGCCCCAAAGTGGCGGATTATCCGTTTACTACCCTGCATCCCAATCTTGGCGTGGTGAGTCCCGCGCCGCATCAAAGCTTTGTGATCGCCGATATTCCGGGAGTCATCGAGGGGGCTGCTGAAGGTGTGGGGCTGGGCATTCAGTTTCTCAAACACCTGTCGCGTACCCGCTTGCTGTTGCATTTGGTGGATATGGCACCACTGGATGGTCATGATCCAGCGAATGATGTGAATACCATCGTCAACGAACTGGGTAAATTCAGTGATGCGCGGGAAGGCAGTGAACTGGCTTCCCGCGAGCGCTGGCTGGTATTGAATAAACTCGATTTGTTACCGGCTGATGAACGTAATGCCCGTTGTGAGGCTATCGAAACAGCATTGAGCGGAAAGAGCGGAGGTGCAGAGCGGGTGTATCGTATTTCTGCGGCGCAACGTGAAGGTACAGAGGCATTGATGTACGATATCCTCAATTATCTGGATGAGCAGGCGCGGCTGGCTGCGGAGGCGGATACTCAGATTTAGATGGTCCGCAGGAAGGTTCGTCAGTCTTTAGATATTACTCCGGATTTTGTTAACAGGTACCAGGCAGAGGTTTTGGCTTGACTTAATGGCATTGGACAGTCAGTTTAAAATGAACGGAACATGACATCGTGAAATACAATCGTGCGTAAACAACTCTTTATTCAACTCTTTGAACAGCAGGCAGGGCAAGTCAGTGAAGGTGGCGAGGCCGCTGTGTTGCCTGCCAGTTGGGTGCTGCGTGATGAGCAGCGACCCGCTGGTGTGTTGTTTCACGGTAATCTGCAAGAGGCTGCTGCGCAGGCTGCCGGGGCGCGGGTCAGTGTGTTGGTGCCCGGGGTCGATGTGGTGCTGGCGCAGGTTGAGCTGCCCGCGATGAAGGCGCAACGCCTGGCCAGGGCTGTGCCTTTTGCACTGGAAGAGCAGTTGGCCGGAGATGTGGATGATTTGCATGTGGCTATTGGTCAGCGTGATGCACAGGGCCGGGTGGCTAATGCCGTGGTCTCGCGTCAGCGACTGGATGACTGGTTGGAACAGCTCAAGGCCGTTGGCTTGCAAGCGGATGTGATGACACCTGAAATGTTTGGTCTCCAGTGGGAGGCTGAAGATGCGCCGGGACACAACCGTTGGTCTATGCTCATCGACGGCCGGGTCGGCTTGCTGCGCACAGGCGCGCAAACCGGGCTGGCTTTTGAAACGGATAGTTTGCTGCCTGTGTTACAGGCCTGTGTCGATGATGCAGGTGATACACCACCAGCGAGTTTGCAGTTAACGGTTTGCGGGGATGATGCTTTTGCTGATTCCAATGAATATCGTGTGCTGTCTGCATCGTGTGCTGAGCAGGGTATCGAATTATCGTTAGAGACAAAAAGTGAAGTCCGCAGCGTGATGTTGGCACAAGGTTTTGATGAACAACGTGCTATCAACCTGTTGCAGGGTGATTACAGCCGCAAGCAACAATTTGAGAAGCTGCTGCGTCCGTGGCGCCCGGCGCTGATGCTGGGTGGATTGTTGTTGTTGTTGCAAGCGGGGGTATTTGTTATGGAGTACAACCGCCTGGCAACGCAGAGCGGTGAATTGAAAGAACAAATTGAAACGGTATATCGTGAAGCTTTTCCAGAGTCGCGTAATATTGTGAATCCCAAAGTACAAATGCAGCGAGGCCTGGAAAAATTGCGGGGTGGTGGTGGTCAAAGTGACGGCCTGCTGGTACTTCTGGCGAAAGCAGGGGCTGTACTGAAAGATACTCCGGGAGCTTCGTTGCGTACGTTGCGTTTTAAGGGTAATAAACTGGATGTGGACGTGAATATGCCAGACCTGCAAAGCCTGGATAAACTTAAGCAGCGCCTGAGTGAGGAAGCTAAGCTCAACGTTGAAATTGTTTCCGCTTCATCGCGTGATGGCAAAGTGGAAAGCCGTCTGTCACTGCAAGCGGCCGGGGGTGGTCAATGAAGGCCTGGTTTAATGGTCTCGAAGTTAATGAGCGTCGCATGCTGATTGTTGGCGGCGGATTATTGCTGATCATGTTGTTGTATATCGGTATCTGGGAGCCGCTGACCAACAAGGTTGAAACGCTACGGGTCAGTACCACCGAACAGACCGCCCTGCTGACCTGGATGCGCAGCGCAGCGCAAGAAGTCAAACAATTGCGCGGTCGCGGCAGTCAGCAGGTGAAACCTGCCAGCGGTCAATCATTATTGACTTTGGTGGATCGTACTGCCAAATCCGGCCGCCTGGGTGCAGCACTCAAGCGTGTGCAGCCCGATGGCAGCGAAAAGGTGGGTGTGTGGTTGGAGGCAGCAAACTTTGATGACCTGGTGCGCTGGCTTGCCGTGTTGGAAACCCGTCATAGTGTGCGTGTGGTGAGCAGTGTGTTTCAGGCACTGGAAACCTCTGGGCGTGTGGATGCGCGACTGGTTTTTGCAGCGGGTGCGTGAGTTGTACCTGAATTCTGCAAGCGCACGCACTCAGCACATCAACAGCAGGCACTTTCCGTCCAATATTTGACTTTGAGTATGATGTTCCGGTTATGAAATTTATTGCCCGTTTTCAATATTTACCTTTGCTGGCATTCGGCCTGCTGGCCTATCTTGTGGCGCTGGTGCTCAGTTTTCCCGCCGAGCGCGCCTATTCACACTGGCAGGCCGGTAAAAGTGCCTCCAGCAATATTGCTTTGTCTGGCATCAGCGGCAGTGTCTGGTCTGGCAAAGCCGCTATGGCAATGATTCAAGGCCAGCCGTTGGAAAAGGTGGAATGGTCACTGCGGCCCTGGTCATTGCTGTTTGGTCAGGTGGGCTTGAATTGGCATTTTCAGCTGCCGCCGGAAAATGAAGAAAAAGGCCAGGGTGGTTATGGACAGGGCAGTACCGCACTGGGGCTGGATGGCAGTGTGGCTTTTTCAACACTGGAAGCACGTCTGCCGGCCAGCGTGGTCGCCCGTATTGCCAAGGCGGATGCCTTACGGCCCACGGGGTCGGTAGGCTTGAATCTGCATGATGTGCTATGGGATGGACAAAGTCTGCGCTCGGCAGAGGGACGAATAGTCTGGAATGGTGCAGGTATTAGTCTGCTCAAGCCCATTTCGCTGGGTGATCAGGCGATTGCACTTGAAACCAGTGACGATGGCGTAAAGGGTGTGCTGAGTGATGGTGGTGGCCCGTTGTCTCTGGACGGATTGCTGACCCTGGACTCCGAAGGCCAATATGAATTCAGCGGCAGCCTTGCCGCCCGCAATGCGCCAGATCTTGAAAAAGCCTTGATTTCCCTGGGCAGGCCCGGAGCGGATGGCCGGATCACACTCAAGCACTCGGGTAGTCTGGCGAGTCTGGGTCTGGCAGCGGGAGGGTAGTCTTTGGTACACCGTCAAATTCACAATATGCTAATATTACCTTTATTTTTTAGCGCTTTCTGACAGCGCGCCGGGCCTGTTTTGTTGGTTCCGTCCGCACATTGATGTCAATCACTACACACACTGGAGTTTTCATGAGTTTCGATAAAATCACTGTCCCTGCTGGCGATAAAATCACCGTTAATGCCGACAATAGCCTGAATGTGCCCAATCGGCCGGTAGTACCCTTCATCGAAGGGGACGGTATTGGCGTGGATGTGACGCCAGCGATGAAAACTGTGGTGGATGCGGCGGTGAATAAAGCTTACGGCGGGGATAAATCCATTGCATGGATGGAGGTGTTTGCGGGCGAGAAAGCCAATAATCTCTACGGTGGTGATGTGTGGCTGCCAGAGGAAACCTTGCAGGCCGTGAAAGACTACGTGGTTTCCATTAAGGGGCCGTTGACCACACCGGTAGGGGGTGGTATTCGCTCATTGAACGTGGCTTTGCGCCAACAACTGGATTTGTATGTGTGCCTGCGTCCGGTGCGCTATTACGAGGGGACGCCCAGTCCCTTGAAGCAGCCGGAACTGACCGACATGGTCATCTTTCGTGAAAATTCCGAGGATATTTACGCAGGCATCGAATATGCCGAGGGTACGCCTGAGGTAAAAAAACTCATTGATTTCCTGCAAAATGATATGGGTGTCACTAAAATTCGTTTTCCGGAATGTTCGGGTATTGGTATCAAACCCGTATCCCGTGACGGCACCCGGCGCTTAGTGCGCAAAGCTGTTCAGTATACCATCGATAATGATCGGGCCTCGTTGACCCTGGTGCATAAAGGCAACATCATGAAGTTTACCGAGGGTGCTTTCAAGGAGTGGGGTTACGAACTGGCCAAGTCTGAATTCGGTGCAGAGGAGGTAGATGGCGGGCCGTGGTGCAGCTTCAAAAATCCCAATACGGGTAAAGAAATTGTGGTTAAGGATGTTATTGCCGACGCTTTTTTACAGCAGATTTTGCTGCGTCCTGCTGAATACGATGTGATTGCCACACTGAACCTCAATGGTGATTATGTGTCCGATGCTTTGGCGGCCCAGGTAGGGGGTATTGGCATTGCTCCGGGGGCCAATCTTTCGGATACCGTGGCAATGTTTGAAGCCACTCATGGCACGGCACCCAAATATGCTGGTAAGGATCAGGTAAACCCCGGTTCACTGATTCTTTCTGCGGAAATGATGTTGCGTCATATGGGTTGGCTTGAGGCGGCCGACTTGATTATCAAGGGAGTGTCTGGTGCGATTCAGGCTGGGACAGTGACCTACGACCTGGAGCGCCTGATGAGTGGTGCGACGCTGGTGAGTTGCTCCGGTTTTGCTGACGCTGTAGTGGAAAACATGTAACGGGTCCAGTTGTTGAATGGATGTTGAGGGCTTGTTTTAAGGTGTTTTTGCCCTCATGTTGGGAAAAGGGTTATTTTTTGCCTGAGCTGGAATTGAATCTATGGGAAACAAGGAAATACATCGTGACGATGGCCTGGCAGTACAGGAATCACGTCCAAAACTGAAAAAGCCCCCTATGTACCA
Organism: Chromatiales bacterium; assembly: GCA_026982555.1. Lineage (GTDB taxonomy): Bacteria > Pseudomonadota > Gammaproteobacteria > SZUA-152 > SZUA-152 > SZUA-152. The sequence goes on along the minus strand of JALSGT010000100.1, from coordinate 45,929 downwards.
GGTGGTGTTGATGAATGACGATTTTACGCCGATGGAATTTGTGGTGCTGGTGCTGGAACGATTTTTTTCCAAAGATCGTGCCCAGGCCACGCGCATCATGTTGCAGGTACATACCAACGGCAAAGGGCTGTGCGGTGTCTTTGTGCGGGAGATCGCCGAAACCAAAGTAGCGCAGGTTAATGAGTATGCGCGCAGCAATAATCATCCCCTTCTGTGCGAGATGGAACAAACCGGTTAAAATGGCCCTAAAGTGAGCCTGATTTAGACCGAAGAGAGAGATAGGGCTGTATTCCCCCACCCGCAAATTTGAGGTAGCTTATGTTAAGCCACGAACTGGAAGTAACCCTCAATCTCGCTTTTAAAGAAGCGCGTGATCTGCGTCATGAATTTATGACGGTTGAACACCTGCTGCTTGCCTTGATTGACAACCCCACCAGCAATAGTGCTTTGCAGGCCTGCGGTGCTGATATCGACGAGCTGAAACGCGACCTTACTGAGTTTTTGCACGAGACCACGCCATTATTACCCGAGGGCGATGAACGTGAAATTCAACCAACACTGGGCTTTCAGCGAGTACTGCAACGCGCGGTTTTTCAGGTGCAGTCTTCTGGCAGCAAAGAAGTGACTGGCGCCAACGTACTGGTGGCTATTTATAGCGAGCAGGAGTCCCAGGCTGTTTATTTTCTCAGCAAGCAAAATGTCGCGCGACTCGATGTGGTGAATTACATTGCCCATGGTATTTCTAAAATAGACGAGGGTGATACCGAATCTCTTTCTGGCCCCGATGATGAGCATGATGGTGAAGCACCCGCCAAAAGCCCCCTGGAAAATTATGCGACTAACTTGAATCAGTTGGCCATACAGGGAAAAATTGATCCCCTGATTGGCCGCAAGGATGAAATTCAACGTACTTTGCAAGTCCTGTGTCGTCGTCGCAAAAACAACCCATTGTTTGTGGGTGAAGCAGGTGTTGGCAAAACGGCGCTGGCGGAAGGTCTGGCCAAACAGATTGTCGATGGTGATGTGCCGGAGATACTGGCCAATGGTGTTATTTATGCGCTGGATTTAGGCGCGCTGCTGGCGGGTACCAAATACCGGGGTGATTTTGAAAAGCGCCTGAAGTCGGTGTTGGCACAATTGAAAAAAGAAGAAGGCGCAATCCTTTTCATCGATGAAATTCATACCATTATTGGTGCTGGTGCCGCTTCCGGGGGTGCCATGGATGCCTCAAACCTGATCAAGCCGGTATTGGCCTCAGGTGAGTTGAAATGCATCGGTTCCACGACCTATCAGGAATATCGTGGCATTTTCGAAAAAGACCGTGCCTTGGCGCGGCGTTTTCAGAAAATCGATTTGCCCGAGCCTTCCATGGAAGAAACCGTACAGATTCTCGAAGGGCTCAAATCCCGTTTTGAAGAGCACCATGAAGTGCGCTTTACGCATCAGGCGCTACGTACGGCTTCAGAATTGGCAACACGCTACATTAACGAACGTCATCTGCCTGACAAGGCCATTGACGTTATTGATGAGGCCGGTGCTATTCAACGTTTAAACCCGCCGTCCAGACGCAAAAAAACTGTGGGTGTAAAAGATATTGAAGCGGTGGTAGCAAAAATGGCACGCATTCCTCCTAAACAGGTTTCCAGTTCAGATAAAGAAGGTTTGCGTAATCTGGATCGTGATCTCAAACTGGTGGTCTACGGACAGAATGATGCTGTGGACACACTCGCAGCGGCCATCAAAATGTCGCGTGCCGGTTTGGGCACAGAAGATAAACCCATCGGCAGTTTTCTGTTTGCCGGGCCTACCGGTGTGGGTAAAACGGAAGTCACCCGTCAGTTGGCAAAGATTATGGGTATCGAGCTGCTTCGTTTCGACATGTCCGAATACATGGAGCGACACACGGTGTCGAGGCTCATTGGTGCGCCTCCCGGTTATGTGGGTTTTGATCAGGGCGGTCTGTTGACGGAAGAAATTAACAAACACCCCCATGCAGTGGTGTTACTGGACGAAATCGAAAAAGCGCATCCCGATGTGTTTAATCTGTTGTTGCAAGTGATGGATCACGGTTCGTTGACGGATACCAACGGTCGCAAGGCGGATTTCCGTAACGTGATTTTGATTATGACCACTAACGCTGGTGCCGATGCCATGAGCCGGCCGAGTATTGGTTTTACGCAACAGGATCATTCCACGGATAGCCTGGAAGCGATTAAGCGCACATTTACACCGGAGTTCCGCAACAGGCTGGACGCAGTCATTCCTTTCAAACCGCTGGATCATGTGACTATTTCACATGTGGTCGATAAGTTCTTGTTTGAGCTGGAAACCCAGCTGGAAGATAAAAAAGTGGAGCTGGTGGTGGATTCTGCCGCGCGTGTCTGGTTGGCTGAAAATGGTTACGACGAAAAAATGGGTGCCCGGCCTATGGCTCGGGTGATTCAGGAGCGCATCAAAAAGCCGCTGGCCGAAGAGCTGTTATTTGGTCGTCTGGCCAATGGCGGGCTGGTCAAGGTCTCGACAGACGAAAAAGGTCTGACTTTTACTATCAACGAAGACGAGCCTGTTACCGAAGAGGTGTTGTAAAACAGTTCAACGGGGCGCATCGTTTTGTGTGCGTCCCTTATTGCTGCTTGGATCACTGCGGTTTTGTTGCTGCGGGGTTTAGCGGGCGCGGAAAGTGATGCGTCCCTTGGATAAATCGTAAGGGGTCAGCTGCACAGTGACCTTGTCGCCAGTGAGGATGCGAATATAGTGCTTACGCATTTTTCCGGAGATGTGTGCGGTGACTACGTGGCCGTTCTCTAATTCCACGCGGAACATGGTATTGGGTAAGGTCTCCGTTACCGTGCCTTCCATTTCAATGCTTTCTTCTTTTGCCATTTTTGTTGCAATACTCTTGATGAACTTACGGGTTGAGTCGATGGATTAGGAAGGCAAGATGCCAAGGTACGCCAAATCCACGCGGCATAATGCCCTAAAACGCACCAAGTTTCAAAAATAAACGCGGTATGATGGACATAAAAAAGCAGAGGTCATATTGCCCCTGCTTTTTTATTTATCTTTCGTCTTTGTTGTTCAGGAGTTAACGGCTTGTTTCCAGGGCTCGGAGAACCAGGCTACCGATGGGTGGACAGCATCTTGCGAAATCACCAGCTCCATACCCAGCAGGGAGGTGACGGCTTCGAAGTCATTGGGATTGTCCAGTTGTTGTTTCAAGCATTCAAGGTGGGCGTAATTCATATACAGAGTATTTGGGCTGTATCCGTGTTCTTTTTCAAATTGCTGGCTGACGTTATAGATGAAGCTCAACATGATGTGCCCCTTTTTGTTTAAGGAACCGCTACGACTAGCCCCGATTTTATTGGCCTCTGTGTGAGTAAAAAAGTGTTTTTACACAGCGGCTGCTCTTAATTGGGGTTATCGTCCAGCATCAGAATCGCTGAATAGTTTATTTGTGTCGAGGATTTAAGGTGGAGGGTGGGAGGAAAAATTACGAGGAAGGCAGTGTCTGTGATTTGTCATAACGCTGCCAGCATCCCCTTTGGAAGAGTTCGATAGGCCGGTATTCCTGTTTATACAACATTTTTTGACAGTCGGCGATCCAGTAACCGAGAAATAACCAGGGCAGTTGCCGACGTCGGGTTTCCGCTATTTGCCACAGCAGGGCGTAGCGTCCGAGGCTGACGCTGGAAAAGTCCGGATCAAAAAAAGTGTACACCGAGGACAGACCGCGAGTGAGTACATCCTGCACAGCGACAGCGATGAGCTGGTCTTGCCAGCGGAATTGCACAAACTCAGTGTGCGACCAATCACAACTGAGAAATTCCAGGTATTTTTCCGGGCTGAGATTATCCATGCCACCATTAGGGTGACGGTGGTTGATGTATTTTTGGTATAGCGAGAAAGCCTCATCATTAAAAACAACTTCCCCGATGTCGATGGAGAAATCCATTGCTTTGTTCAGGGTGCGACGCTGATTGCGATTGGGCTGAAAAGATGCCACTGGCAATCGTGTCGGCACACAGGCCTGGCAGGCAGGGCAATGTGGGGTGTAGACGTGACTGCCGTTACGACGAAAGCCGATTTCTGCCAGCGCACTATAGGTGCTGACATCCATGGCTGCTTCGGGGTCAGCGAACACGGTAATTGCTGATTGTCCGCTGAGATACGCACAATCGTGTGCGATGCTGGCAAAAAAGGTCAGGTCGGCAGGAGGTTGCGGAGGTGATAAAGGGGCTGTTTGAGCGGATTTATCGGCGTTCATGTTTGAGTGTTGTTTGTCGGCTCAAACTGCCATGTTGGTCCTGGCTGGTGACAAAATGTGTTGAGCAGATCTGTAAACCGGTCACGCTGGATGGTTTCTGCCCCCAGGCTTTCGAGATGCCGGGAGTGGATTTGACAATCGATAACACCAAATTCCCAGTGTGCTAATTGTTGCGTCAACGTAATAAAGGCAACTTTGGAGGCATCACTGCGGCGTGTGAACATGGATTCACCAAAAAATACCCGGCCAATGGCGACACCATACAGGCCGCCCACTAATCGTCCCTCATGCCAGCATTCTACAGAGTGCGCATGCCCTTGATTATGTAACTGTTGATAGGCCTGTTTCATGTCGCGGGTGATCCAGGTGCCGGGTTGTGTTTCATAGTCGCGCGGATGGCTACAGGCTTTGATGACATCGGCAAAGGCCTGGTCGAGAGTGATGGTGAAGGATTGTTTGCGCAGTGTTTTACGCAGGCTGCGGGAAATCTTGAGGTGTTGTGGAAACAGGACCGCACGCGGGTTGGGTGCCCACCATAAAATAGGCTGCCCTTCATTGTACCAGGGGAAAATACCCATCCGGTAGGCTGCGAGCAATCGTTGGGGTTTGAGGTCTCCGCCAATGGCGAGCAGGCCATCGGGCTCATCCAGCGCGAGGCTAACGTCCGGAAAATCAAGCTTGTTGCTTCGGGAGTCGATCCAGTAGGGGGCCAGACCGCGCATGATTGCTCCTTGTTATTTGTTGACGAGACTTTATGTGGGACGGAATTGTGAGACAGAGTGTAGCTTGTTGTTGTTCCATTGCCGAGTCATTTGAAAGGCGAGTGTTTGTGCAAGCCGTCAATATAATTTTGAATACCCTCGGTTTCTTTCTGTAAAAAATCCGCGATGGCTGCCCGAAATTGAGGCTCGGCGATCCAATGGGCCGACCAGGTGGCGGTGGGCAGAAAGCCACGACTGATTTTATGTTCGCCCTGGGCGCCGGGATCAAAGCATTGCAAGTGATGCTCAATGCAATATTCCAGTCCTTGATAATAACAGGCTTCAAAATGCAGATTCTGAAAATGTGCATCACAGCCCCAGTGGCGTCCATAAAGTGTAGTGTCATCACGAAAACAAATGGCACTGGCCACCGTATTGTCCTGATGTTCGGCGAGAATAACGATAATTTGTCGTGGCAACGTGCGGCTGATTTCACGAAAAAACCCTAGGCTTAATGTGGCGTAACCGCTGAGCCGGTCAAAGGTAGAGCAATAATGCCTATGTACAGCTTGCCATTGCTCGTCGCTGAGTTCATTGCCATACAAACGTTGTAAAGTGATGCCAGCTTCTGTCACTGCTCGTCGTTCACGGCGAATTTTTTTGCGTTTACGGGAGGTGAAACAGTCAAGGTAATCATCAAAATCACGGTAATTTTCAGTGCCGGGAAGATTATGCCAGTGAAACTGGCAGCCGAGTCGTGGCAGTAGTCCTTGTTGGGTGAGTTGGTGTAAATCATCCTGATGTGGAAACAGGTAATGCAGGGAGGACACCTTGTGTTGTCTGGCATATTCCAGCGTACACTGAATCAATTGCGCAGAAATGTTGTCACGATCTGTGTGGGGTGCGATTAGCAAGCGTGGCCCGCTGGCGGGTGTGTAAGGAATGGCAACGACCAGCTTGGGGTAATAATCCAGCCCGTTACGCTGGTAAGCCTCGGCCCAGGCCCAGTCAAAAACCAGTTCGCCGTAAGCGTTGGTTTTTAAATATTGCGGTACCGCGCCGAGCAGTGTTTTATCTTCGTAAAGCAAAATGTGTTGCGGAATCCAGCCCGTTGCTTTGCCGACGCAATGGTGTTTTTCCAGGGCATTGAGAAATTCGTGACGCAAAAAAGGCACTTGTGTTCCGTGCAATGCATTCCATTCGTTACTGGAAACTTCGTTTAGGCTGCCGATAATAGTGCTGTGCATGGCTGTACTGTACATGAGACTAAATCATTTATGGATAACAGGTGAGACAATGGCGGCAAAAGAGCTGGCGTTAGAGATCGGTGATAATATGCAATTACAGTTTGCGGGTGATGACGAAACCCGTTATTTCGCCAGAGTGATCGGGTATTTGCCCGGGCAGAGTCTGGTTGTCAGTACGCCGAAAGTGGACGGGCATACGATACCCGTCAGTGAAGGCAAAAAAGTGGTTGTGCGCTTGATGTCGGGCAATAAAATTGTTGGTTTCAATGTCAGGGTAATTATGGTCAGCGTGCGTCCTTACGCGCATTTGCATTTGAGTTTTCCACAAAATGTACAGGCTGTCACTGTGCGCAAGGCATTGCGGGTCATGCTTAACATGACCGCTTCGGTGCGCCCCTGTTTGCTCGACTCAGCCGAGGTTGATCCTGCATTGGCGTCGCGGGCGGTGACCATACAGGACATGAGTACCAGCGGTGCTTTGCTGATTGCGGACAAACCGCTGGCTGAAGAAGGACAGTATATTTCCATTGCCTTGCGACTGGACGTGGCGGAGAACACTGAAGACATTTTGCTGCCCGCCATCGTGCGTAATATCCGCACCGAACGTGGCGAAAAGGCGGGGCAGCGCCACTTTCACCACGGTGTTGAATTACGGGTAGTGGATCGTGCGCAGTCGATACTGGTGCATGCGTTTGTGTATCAGTGTATCGCCCGCGGGGAAGCCTGATTACCCATCCTGACTATCCAGAAAGCGTTCCGCGTCCAGCGCCGCCATGCAGCCGGTGCCCGCCGATGTAATGGCCTGACGATAAATGTGGTCGGCCACATCACCCGCAGCATAAACCCCTTCGATGCTGCATGCTGTGGCGTTGCCCTGTGTGCCGCTCTGTACCTTCAGGTAGCCGTGTTCCATTTCCAGTTGACCTTCAAACAGGCTGGTATTGGGTTTGTGGCCAATGGCGATAAAGACACCATCCAGATCGATATCCTGTGTGTTGCCATCCTCCGTGCTTTTAATGCGCATACCGGTTACACCCATGTTGTCACCCAGCACTTCGTCCAGCGTGTGATTCCAGCGGATATCGATGTTGCCGGTCTTGGCTTTTTCCATGAGCTGGTTGGCAAGAATTTTTTCACATTTGAATTTGTCGCGACGATGCACCACAGTCACATGTGAAGCAATGTTGGACAGATACAGCGCTTCTTCCACCGCCGTATTGCCACCGCCAATCACCGCCACGGGTTTATTTTTGTAAAAAAAGCCATCACAGGTGGCACAGCCGGATACCCCTCGACCTTTGAAAGCCTCTTCCGAGTCCAGCCCCAAGTACATGGCAGATGCACCAGTGGCAATGATCAGTGCGTCACAAGTGTACACACCACTGTCGCCGGTGAGCGTGAAAGGGCGCTGGGTTAACTCTGCCTTGTTAATGGTGTCGAAGATCATTTCCGTATTGAAACGTTCGGCGTGTTTACGCATACGGTCCATCAGTTCCGGTCCCTGTACGCCTTCGTTGTCACCAGGCCAGTTGTCTACCTCGGTGGTGGTCATTAATTGACCGCCTTGTTCCAGGCCTGTGATCAACACCGGGCTAAGGTTGGCGCGTGCCGCGTACACCGCAGCGGAATAACCGGCGGGGCCGGAACCGAGGATTAACAGGTGGCAGTGTTTTGTTTCGCTCATGCGGTAACTCCTAAAATCATATCGACAAATAAATAGCGGTGGACCGCGTGTGATGCAAGCGGCCAGCAAGGTGCCAATATAGTACGAAATTCAACGTAAGGGGAGGGGGTCTTGTATACATTTATGATCTGTGTGGTGAAATAATTTAGCGTAGTTGCTGTGTCTTCGGTATTTTAACGCAAGAAATACAGCTGGATATCAGGATAATCAGGTATGAAATAGTCTGGGGATGGTGGTTGCAAAGCACCCGCTATTGTGGTCTGAATTTTTTCCGTCAGTGGTGTGAGGCATTAGCCAAAAATAAAAAAGGACGTTTTATGAAACCAAGAAGAGAAATAAAGTCGGTTGCGTGGTTGCTTGAGGAGTTTTCAAAAAAGAAAACTCATCCCCACATACGATATTTTTACAGAGGTGAATCTGAACAGGGGCACAAGTTGCAGCCTCGCCTCATGCGGAACAAGGATGTGATAGAGTCGTACAGCAAGCTTTATTCCTGTTCGACGGATTGTATTGTTGAATTACAATATGCTCTGTTGGAGAGGTTTCGACGATACGCTTCCAGTCAGAATATTGGTAATGCTTTTCTTTCTTCAACAGGTGAATCACCGACTCTGGACGAATGGCTTTGCATAGCTCAACATCACGGACTGCCAACATTGCTTATCGACTGGTCCCTCCAGCCGCTGATTGGTCTGTACTTTTCTGTGAGAGATGTTGCAATGCACGACAGGCCTGGCAGGTTTTGGTATTTGAAGTTAAAAAACAGGAAAAACAGAAAAGAAAACACGGTTAGGTTTCGGGATAGAAGTGGAATTAAAAACAGAATTCTTTTGGCCGATGAAAAAAAAGACAGCGATGGCCTGTTTGTGAATAAAATTGATGTGCCAAGAATTATTGTGCCATGGGTCTTCAACAAAAGAATCGAATCCCAACATGCAAGATTCACTTACAGTGGCCGGAAATATATCAACGAAGGGCTTGAGGATATCGAGGATGAAATGAGACCGTGGGAGGAATTAGACTGGTTTGAAGTTCCGGCTGCTAATAAAGGCCAAATAAAGCAAGATCTTGAAAAGTTACAAATACACGAAAAAACTCTTTTTCCGGACCTGGATGGTCTTGCCAGGTATTTAAAGGATGGGGGAATATAATGTGCGGTAGTTCCCTTTGATTGTCGTAGATTACCCCCCCGTCACACAGTATAGTATTGTCAGGGCGGTCAGTTCTTCGGAGTTTGCATTTGATGTTATTTTCCTTCAGCCAAATTATGGTGATAGTTTTCCAATACGGCCAGCGACTTTTCCAGATGGTTGGTTGTTACCGATACGATTAACGGCAGGTCGTTTTTTTCAATGCCAAGATAAAAGTTTTTGGCAATAGGCCAGTATTCAATGAGTCTGCTCACAGCCCTTTGGGGCTCGGCTGGGTATTTATAGGCCCGGATAATTTTTAAGTGGGCTTCGAACTCTTTGATGGCCTTTTCCAGTTGTTTGACATTATTGTGGTCAGAAAACCCATCTCGAAAGGCAATATAGTATTTCGTTGCACGTTCAAGAAGAAAAATCATTTTTTTGGTGGTAATGAGCATTTTTTCTTTTTTATGGGTGTGATTCTTGGCTAACGATTCTGCGCCTTCCAGTAAGGTTTCGCTGTAATCCAGCATCAAAGCGCCATGCTCGCTGGTATAAGGTTTTTCAATGATTTCTTTGATTTCATCCAGGGTGAAGGACATGAACTTCACCATGCGTTGTTGTTTTTTGTCTTTGGTGTTGGCGAGGGTGTTGATATTTTTTTCTATTGAATCCAGTCCGTTTTCCAAGTCGCGTTCAGATTGTTCGATACGAATCTCCTGGTGTAGGTAAAAGTAAGCCTTGGTGATTTTCTGGCTGGCCATTTCAATGTCTTCAGCAGCCTCTAATTGTTGCAGGCTGCGGATATCGGCCGCAGCCTGGCTTGAGAAAAACAGAAAAATAAATGTTACTAAAAATTCTTTCGGGGTGAATAATGTTTGCTTTTTCACTCAATCAGCTCCTGTTTCAATTTTAATATTTTACGAATTTCATGAAATATTTTGCTTGCATTTTTTTCGGCCATGGTTGGTACAAAACGACCAGATTCACTTGCCGTCATAAACTAAAATACTTGAAAGTATTTTTGGGTGGCTTTTAATTTGGTTTTAATTTCGGGAGAAACGAAGGTGTTATTTTCTTTCATCAGGTCGCGGTAAATATTTTTGTATTCACCCACTATTTTTTGGACTTCTTCGTAATAATTGTTATCAGCAACATCCCAGGCCTTCATCATATAAAGTGCCGCCAGTCGTTGGGATTCCATACCCAATTCAGCGATTAGCACCATATTATGTTCACTCTCTATTTTAGAGTCTTTGGCCAAGTCTTCTGCGAGCTTTTCGCAACGACGGGAAAATGTTTCCACTTCTTTATGCAGTTGAGTCATATGTTTTTGGGTGGGGCTTGCCAGTAGTTTTGGTTTGACTTTCCTCCAGAGGTTTTCAAGCTCATGAATGCCGTTATCCAATATTTTTTTAAGATGGCGGTTTTTCAAATTGGTGATATATTGATCGATAACGTTCGTGTTTTTTATTAGATCGGCAGCGGGGTCGTGGTACATCACTTTCATACCAATGAGTGCGTAGTCTTTTAACAGGCGTTGGGAGTACATGCAGATATCAGCGATTTCATGAACATCCTGGGCGGACGCTGTCATCGCTGATACATCATGAGCCGGGTACATTACTTGCAGAGCAAGAATAAGCCCGACAAGTCCATTTAGTACACCGCTGAAATGCTGCTTCATGATTTCCTCGTAATGTTAATGGTTACGTGACCGCAAAAAATTATCAGGAGATTTTCATTGCCAGGCCATCGAGCTACAACTATCGGCCAGCGGAATAAAAATTTAATGACTTATCTGTTATTTCCCCATTAACTATGTTGATAGCGATGTGTGCGAAGTGAAAAACAGTTTTGGTTTGGTGCCGGTCATGTTTTATTGAAGGTGTTGGTGCTAACATGCGGCAAAATATTTTCTGACAGATGTTAATTAACAATATAGCGGACATTTTTATTATGGTGATTGGCATACCACGCGAAATAAGAGCATTGGAAGGCCGTGTCGGGTTGACCCCCGCAGCAGCCGGTCAACTGGTGAGACAAGGCCACAAAGTGTTGGTAGAAGAGGATGCCGGTGTGCTAAGTGGTTATTCTGATGATGCTTACCGGGCTGTGGGCGTGACGCTGGTGCAAGATGCTGTTGAGATTTACAGCCAGGCGAAACTGGTGGTTAAGGTAAAAGAGCCGCAACCGGAAGAGGTGGCAATGTTGCGCGAAGGACAGTTGTTGTTCTCGTATTTGCATCTCGCCGCTGAGCCGGAATTGATGCGGGGTTTGCAAAAAAGCGGAGCCACTGCTGTGGCGTTTGAAACGGTGGAAACCGATCAACAGCAATTACCTTTGCTGGCACCCATGAGTGATATTGCCGGGCGGGTGGCGGTGCAAGTGGGCACGCATCTGCTGCACCAGCCTCAGGGCGGCCGCGGTGTTTTGCTGGGCGGTGTGCCTGCGGCGGAGCGTGGCAGTGTGGTAATACTGGGTGCGGGAGTGGCTGGTGGCAATGCGGCGTTGCTGGCAGCGGCCATGGGCGCGGAGGTGACGGTGTTTGATCTCAATCGTGACAAACTGTTGCAAATGCGCGCACTGGGTGACAACGTGACGGGGCTGCATCCTTATCCGGATGCATTGCACGAGGCGGCGCTGAATGCCGATTTGCTGATTGGTGCTGTACTGGTGACGGGGGAGCGCGCACCGCATTTGGTGAGTGCGGATACTGTGACGGGAATGCGTGAGGGGAGTGTGATTATTGACATTTCTGTGGATCAGGGTGGTTGTATCGAAACCACAAAGCCCACGGACTACACTGATCCCGTGTTTGTGGTGGACGGAGTGGTCCATTTTGGTGTCACCAATATGCCCGGCGCAGTACCGCGCACGGCGTCGCAGGCGCTGTCGGCGGCATTAACGCCCTGGGTTTCCCGTCTGGCGCAGGCAGATTGGCAACAAAACCCAGCGTTGGCGCGTGGTATCAATGTACAAAGCGGAGAAGTAGTGCATCCAGCGCTGAAACAGGTAACATAACGCTTCCCGGATTTATCAGTGGACGGCGACCGTGGCACACGTAAAAACATCGATTTCAAAAAATAAGCAAAAAAACAGCACCCCCCTCGCGGCGCATATGATTCGTGGCCTGCGCGAGGGTGCGTTGATCATTTTTGGCACTACGGCCTTGTATCTGTTGGCCTCACTCGGTACCTATGATGTGCAGGATCCCGGCTGGTCGCACAGCGAAACGGGCAATACCATCGTTAATGCGGGGGGTATGGTGGGTGCGTGGTTCGCGGATATTTTCCTCCTTTTGTTTGGTTATCTCTCTTATCTGGTACCGGTGGGAGTGGCTTATCTGGGCTGGTTACTGTTCACAGGACGCAAGCAGCCGGAAGCGGCGTTTGATTTGCGCCATGGTGCGTTGCGTACGGCAGGGTTTTTCCTCACTTTAGGGGCAGGCACGGGGCTGGCCGAACTGCATTTTGCTGATTTTGCACATTTGCCGGAAGGCCCGGGCGGCGTGCTGGGCAACGTGGTGGGCTCGGGATTGGTGAGTATCGTTAATCCTCTGGGGGGCACGTTGTTTTTGTTGGCGTTGTTTCTCACGGGGGTGACTTTGTTGACCAGTCTGTCGTGGTTATGGTTGATGGATGTCATCGGGCGGGCCACTCTGAATGTCATTGCCCGGGTGCGTGAAGGATTCCTCAATCTGCGTGATGAAATTGCCGGTCGCCGCGCACGCCAAAAACGCGAAGCCTCCATCAAAATTGATCAGAGCAAGATCGCTGTGCGTAAGCCCTTGCGCATTGAACCGGTGATTAAACCGGTGGCCAAGGTGTCGGCGCGGGAAGAAAAGGAACGTCAGGTACCGCTGTTTGATATGCCTGTGGAAGGCGGTTTGCCTGCGTTGTCCCTGCTGGACCCGGCCGAGGCACGCAAGGCTGATGTGTCCACCTCGGCGCTGGAGGCCATTTCCCGGCAAGTGGAATTGAAGCTGGCAGATTTCGGTGTGGAAGCGCAAGTGGTGGAAGTGCATCCCGGCCCGGTGGTGACACGTTATGAGCTGGATCTTGCGCCGGGCCTCAAGGTGAGCAAAATCACGAATTTGGCCAAGGATCTGGCACGCTCGTTATCGGCCATCAGCGTGCGTGTGGTGGAGGTGATTCCGGGTAAATCCACCATCGGTTTGGAGTTGCCCAATGAACACCGCGAAATTGTGCGTTTGTCGGAAATCATTAAATCCGAACAATACGAAAAAGCGAATTCACCGCTGACCCTGGCTCTGGGTGTGGATATCTCCGGTACTGCCGTGGTAGCGGATTTGGCCAGAATGCCCCACCTGCTGGTGGCAGGTACCACGGGCTCGGGCAAATCTGTGGGCCTCAATGCCATGGTGCTGAGTGTGTTGTACAACGCCACGCCCGGTGAAGTGCGCATGATCATGATTGATCCCAAGATGCTGGAACTGTCGGTATACGAAGGTATTCCGCATCTGTTAGCCCCTGTAGTGACTGATATGAAAGAGGCTGCCAATGCGCTGCGCTGGTGTGTGGCAGAAATGGAGCGCCGTTACAAACTTATGGCGCACATGGGTGTGCGTAATGTGGCTGGTTTCAATCGTAAGGTGAACGATGCTATCGAAGCAGGTGAGCCGCTCAAAGATCCCTTCTTCAAGCCCATTATGGAAGGCGATGAAAAACTCCTGGAAACCATGCCGCAGATTGTCGTGGTGGTGGATGAGCTGGCCGACATGATGATGACTGTGGGCAAAAAAGTGGAAGAGCTTATCGCCCGGCTTGCGCAAAAAGCCCGTGCTGCCAGTATGCATCTGATCCTGGCGACGCAACGTCCCTCCGTTGACGTGCTCACCGGACTGATTAAAGCCAATATACCCACTCGCATGGCTTTTCAGGTATCGGCCAAGGTAGATTCGCGCACTATTCTTGATCAAGGTGGTGCCGAGCAGTTGCTGGGTCATGGTGACATGCTTTATCTGCCACCGGGCACCAGCATTCCTACCCGGGTGCATGGTGCGTTTGTATCGGATGCCGAAGTGCATCGTGTTGTGGCTGACTGGCGAAGCCGGGGTGAACCCCAATATATCGACGAAGTGCTGGAAGGTCCGGCCTTGGGGACCGACATGGGGGGAATGCCGGGCGAAATTGATGAAAATGCCGAGATGGATGCCCTTTACGATGAAGCCGTACGCATTGTCACGGAGACCCGCAAGGCTTCTATTTCCAGTGTGCAGCGCCGTTTACGCATTGGCTACAACCGTGCCGCACGCATGGTGGAGGAAATGGAACGTGCCGGTGTAGTAGGTCCGGTGCAAACAAATGGTTCACGCGAGGTGATTGCGCCACCACCGCCTGCGGATTAATTTTTCCGCCAACACGCTTTCGCTTTTACCAAAGGCTCTGTCACCTGCGGGGTGACGGAGCCTTGCTGGGTGCGCTGTGGTTGTTTAGCGGTGTCGCTGGCTTAAAAATCCCAGCCCGAGAAGGCCGAGCCCCATCAGGGCGAGAGTTGCGGGTTCGGGTACACTGACAGGTCTGTCTGACACTTCGATAGATGAGGCAGCCACCTCGCCATTGTTTCCTACTTCACCCAAATACATGAACAGGCCATCGGTGGAAATCCGCGATGTCAGGTTGAAGGACAGAATACCGTTGTCTCCCATGCTAACAAAGCCATTGGCACCTGGTCCCGTTGTTGAATTGCCATCGAAATTACCCAATGTGGCAACAGCATTATCGACATTCATACCCCCGGCATCGGTGCCAAAGAGTCGGGGGTCCATGGGCGTGCGTTGAGTGCCGGGGGTAAAGAAGGTGCCGCTCAATGAGTAATCAAACAGACTGAAGCCGCTTAGACCTGCAACACAGCTAGCCGTGGTGCAGCTTATGTCGGATAAAATGATGGCATCCAGGTCGAAGCCACTGAATCGACCTGGTGCCCCCCCCAGCCTTGAACTGTTATCCATGATGGTGATTGAAGCCAGATCAAAAATGCCTACCGAAGAAAAGTCTGCTCGATAGATGGCAGTTTCGGCCGGGGAACCGCCGACCAACCCCGTTAACGACGTTAGAGAGAGCGGAACAGCCTGGGCTGAAAAGGACCAGGCAATAGCAGCAAAGAGAAGGGACGAGTGAGTGAGATGTTTTATGTTCATAGTGTTTCTCCTGTCCGCACTGTTTGTAGGTTGTCATTGATTTTCTCAAACCATGCTTCCGGTGGAGCTTTAAGCTGATGAAAGCGGCCTGAAAAAGCGGCACAATCAGTGTGCTCAACAAATGACGGTTCTTCCCTATACCTAAAAAAGCAGCAAGAAATGCTCCATAATAATATGTGTGATGTTTATCAAGGGGTTACACTTTTTGTGCAATGGTTACTGCGGTTATTTGTAAAGTTTTTCGACAGCAAACGGAAACCTGGGGTTGGATTCAGCAAGTGTGCCGAGAATGTTGATCCCAAGGGACAGGACGCACGGGAATGTGTAAGATGAATTTTTGCTTGATAATCCTAGGTTCCGTCGTTGAACGGCGGAATCTAGGATTATGAATATTAGTGATTACACTCTGTTGGGATTCTGAACGTGCTCTCTTTCAAATTTTTATATTTTTACCGTGATGGCCTGGTACGTCTATTTGTTGCTGGCTTATTATTTGTTGGTGCGGTTTCGGCATTTGCCGGTCCGGCCACTGATCGCCTCAATGCTTTTTTTGCCACAAAAGGTGCCATGCGTGCCGATTTTGTACAAACAGTGCAGGGTGCAGCTTTTGTTCAGCCGGAAGAATCACGGGGTACGTTGTTGATGCAGCGTCCGGGAAAATTTCGCTGGGACTATCGCCTGCCCTATGAGCAACAAATTATTGCCGATGGCAAGCAGCTATGGATTTATGACGTGGATCTGGAGCAGGTCATCGTCAAACCGCTGGACGAGGCACTGGGGGATACGCCGGCGTTATTGCTGAGTGGTGATGGCGGGGTGAAACAGCGCTTTGACATCAAAGAGTTGCCGGATAGGGATGATGGTCTGTTATGGGTGCAGTTGTTACCCAGGCAGGCAGATACCGGCTTTACCACTGTAAAACTCGGCTTTGATAAACATCACCTGCGCAGCATGGAGCTGGTGGACGGTTTTGAACAGGTCACAAAACTGGCTTTTAGTCATGTGGAAACCGGGGTTAAGTTACCCGCCGATAGTTTCGACTTTGTGCCGCCCAAGGGTGTCGATGTCATCGGCGGAAAGGCAGGGGGAAGGTAAAGGAGGGAGGTACAATGTCTCCTTTAATTGCACTTCCCATTTCCAGTTATTTATGCATGACCTCTTTTCCCAATCTGATGATCCATTGAGTCACCCGCTGGCTGACCGCATGCGTCCGCGTGAGTTGTCGGAGTATTGCGGACAATCACACCTGTTAGCTGAAGGTAAGCCGTTACGATTGGCTATTGAATCAGACAAGCTGCATTCCATGGTGTTCTGGGGGCCACCAGGTACTGGAAAAACAACGCTGGCACGGATGATTGCACGGCGTGCTGCGGCAGAATTTATCAGCCTTTCAGCGGTGCTTTCGGGTGTGAAAGATATCCGTGCCGCTATCGATATGGCACAACGTTTACGCAACGAACAAGGCCGGGCCACAGTGTTGTTTGTGGATGAAGTACATCGTTTTAACAAATCCCAGCAGGATGCTTTTTTGCCCTTTGTGGAAGATGGCACCGTCACTTTTATCGGTGCCACCACAGAAAACCCCTCGTTTGAATTAAACAATGCATTGCTATCGCGGGCACGGGTGTATGTACTCAAATCCCTGAGTGTCGAAGAAATCCGTGAGGTGGTTAATCGTGCGTTAGCAAATACGGAGCGTGGCCTGGGCGAGCGTGATTTGCAGGTGGATGATGCGATGCGCGACTTGCTGGCGCAGGCCGCCGATGGTGATGCACGACGCGCGCTCAATTTATTGGAGATCGCCGCTGATTTGACCGAGCCTGATGAACAGGGTGAAGAACGCATCACACAAACCTTGTTGACTGAGGTGCTTGCGGGTGGACTGCGGCGTTTCGATAAAGGTGGCGAGGCTTTTTACGACCAGATTTCCGCGATGCATAAATCGGTACGTGGCTCCAATCCGGATGCTGCATTGTACTGGATGACCCGCATGCTGGATGGCGGCTGTGATCCTTTGTACGTTGCACGCCGCATTGTGCGCATGGCTTCGGAAGACATTGGTAATGCCGACCCGCGTGGTTTGCAACTGGCGCTTAATGCCTGGGATACGCAAGAGCGGCTGGGCAGTCCTGAAGGTGAGTTGGCGCTGGCACAGGCCGTGGTGTATCTCGCCTGCGCACCCAAAAGCAATGCCGTGTATACGGCTTTTAATACCGCCATGCGTGATGCCCGCAATGAAGGATCGCAGGAGGTGCCATTGCACCTGCGTAACGCGCCGACAAAATTAATGAAGGAGCTGGATTATGGTAAGGAATATCGTTACTCCCATGATGAGGCTGATGGCTTTTCCGCAGGCGAGAAATACTTCCCGGAGGCTTTGGGAGAGAGAATATACTATCATCCTGTAGAGCGCGGGCTGGAAATAAAAATCAGTGAACGTCTGGGTTATTTACGCAAGTTGAATCGGGAAGCAGCAGACGGATGAAATCAACTATTGATATACAGGGGTTTTTACACTCGTGCAGGCGCTAGCTATTGCGGCGGGTGGTGCGGTTGGCGCGTTGTTGCGCTTCTGGATGTCTAACGGCATTTATACCCTGGTGGGGCGTACTTTTCCCTATGGGACATTGGCTGTCAATGTGCTGGGCTCTTTATTGATGGGGCTGTTATATGTCTTGCTGGTGGACAAACTGGCGTTGGGGGCACACTGGCGAGCAGCATTGTTGGTGGGTTTGCTGGGGGCTTTTACCACCTTTTCCACATTTTCTATCGAGACACTTAATCTGATAGAAGAGGGTGAACTTATTAAAGCGTTATTGAATGTGTTGCTCAGTGTGGTGTTGTGTCTTGGCGCTGCCTGGGTTGGCATACTGGCGGGGAGGTCATTATGACTGATATTGAAATGACGGGTGTTGAAGTGACGGTGGTGCGTGTTTACCTTACTGAAGCTGAAGCGCACTTGCAGACTCTGCTTAAGCGACTCAACGACTGGGGAAAGGTGCGTGGTGTCACCGTATTTCGCGGCATTGCCGGGTTTGGTCAGTCAGGGACTATTCATTCCTCATCTTTAATGGATTTGTCTCTGGACTTGCCTGTCGTTATTGAATTTTTTGATGAACCGGACAAAGCCAGTGAAATGATTGACTATCTTTACCAAGTGGTGGGGCCAGGACATATTGTGAGTTGGTCTGCAACGCTGAATGTCGCTAAAAATGCAAAATAACGATAAACAGATTCTTTAAAAAATCAAAAAACAGGAAACAGGAAATATTATGCTGGACCCCAAATTAATACGCACCGAACTGGATGTGGTGGCAAAAAAGCTGGCTAATCGCGGTTTCACGTTGGACGTGGAAAAGCTTGCGACATTGGAAGAACAACGCAAAGAGCTACAAGTTCGCACGCAGGATTTACAGCGATTGCGTAACAATAGTGCGAAAGCGATTGGCAAGGCCAAGGCGAGCGGTGAAGATACCGCACCGTTACTGGCAGCAGTGGCAGATATGGGCGATAAGCTCAATGCGGGTGAGGCCGAGTTGCGTGAAGTCCAGCAGGAACTAGACAGTATCCTCATGGGGATACCCAACCTGCCGCACGACAGTGTGCCCATTGGTATTGACGAAAATGATAATCAGGAAATACGTCGTTGGGGTGAGCCCCAGGATTTTGCTTTTGAACCGCGTGACCATGTTGAGCTTGGTGAAAAACTGACGGGTATGGATTTTGAGACAGCGGCAAAAATCGCAGGTAGTCGTTTCAGTATGCTCAGTGGTTCGTTGGCGCGTATGCAACGTGCGCTCATTCAGTTTATGTTAGACACCCATATCAATGAACATGGTTATACAGAAACCTATGTGCCGTATCTGGTGAATGCCGATAGTTTGCGAGGCACAGGACAGCTGCCTAAATTTGCGGAAGATTTATTTCAGATGGGTGATGATGGTTACTACCTGATTCCTACCGCTGAAGTGCCACTGACCAATATTGTGCGTGACGTCATTATCGATGATAGTGACATGCCACGTAAATTTACAGCCCATACGCCGTGTTTTCGCAGTGAAGCCGGAGCTTATGGTAAGGATACCCGTGGCCTGATTCGTCAGCATCAATTTGAGAAGGTAGAACTGGTCCAAATAGTGCGTCCCGAGGACTCTTATGATGTTCTTGAAACGCTCACCGGCCATGCAGAAAAAATTCTGCAAGCACTCAACCTGCCTTATCGGGTAATGAGCCTGTGCTCCGGGGATATGGGTTTTTCCAGTGCCAAGACTTATGACCTGGAAGTCTGGTTACCCGCGCAAAATACTTATCGTGAAATATCGTCCTGCTCCAACTTTGAAGATTTTCAAGCGCGGCGCATGTTGGCGCGTTATCGGTCGGCTAATGGCGGCAAACCGATGTTAGTGCATACGGTGAATGGTTCCGGTCTGGCTGTGGGGCGGGCTTTGGTGGCAGTAATGGAAAATTATCAAAATGCAGATGGCAGCATTACTGTGCCAGAAGTGTTGCAGGCATACATGGGCGGGATAGAAATTATTTCTGCTGAGTAATCGCAGGGTGGGCATCGCTCATCTGAATCGCCTGGATAAAATATAACACTAAAAGTCGTAAAAGGGTTTTCATGCAATATTTCCCCGTTTTTTTTGATCTTCATGGCAAACGTTGTCTGGTCGTCGGTGGCGGTGATGTGGCGGCACGCAAAGTGTCGTTATTGTTTCGTGCCGGTGCTGAAGTAAAAGTGGTGTCGCCGGAATTGTGTGAGAGCCTGAAAAATCGTGTTGTCAACAACGAAGTTTTTCACGTAGCGCGTGATTTCGAAGATGCGGACATTGAAACTTGCGCATTGATTGTTGCAGGCACCGATGATCATGCTGTGAATAAACATGTTTCTGATTTGGCACATGCCCGTTGCATCCCCGTTAACGTGGTGGATCAGCCCAAACTGAGCAGTTTTATTGTGCCATCGATTATTGATCGCTCACCAGTACAGGTAGCTGTGTCTACCGGAGGAGCATCACCTGTTCTAGCACGGCTGTTACGCGCACGTCTGGAAACATTGATTCCATCTGCTTACGGTCGCCTGGCAGCACTGATGAATGAATTTCGTGGCAAAGTGAAAGATAAGCTGACAGATGAAGGAAAGCGTCGGCATTTTTGGGAAGAGGTGGCACAGGGCTCCATTGCCGAACTGATTTTTGCGGGTAAAGAAGCCGCCGCACGCGAAGCCATGCATACTGCCGTGGATGCTGCGCAGGTTGCAGAAGAACGAGGTGAAGTGTATCTGGTGGGTGCCGGGCCAGGTGATCCTGATTTACTGACTTTTCGTGCGCTGCGTTTATTGCAGCAGGCTGATGTGATTGTTTACGACCGTCTGGTTTCTGCTGAAATTCTTGATATGGCACGTCGTGATGCTGATCTGATTTATGTGGGTAAAAAACGTGACCAACATACACTGCCGCAGGAAGACATCAATTTACTGTTAGCTCGCATTGCCAAAAAAGGTAAGCGTGTATTACGCCTGAAGGGAGGTGATCCATTTATTTTCGGTCGTGGTGGAGAAGAAATTGAAACGCTGATGCAGGAAGGTGTCCGTTTCCAGATTGTGCCGGGTATTACGGCAGCTGCGGGCGCAGCCTCCTATGCTGGTATTCCGTTGACCCATCGTGACTATGCGCAATCTGTTACTTTTGTTACCGGTCACCTCAAAGATGGCAGCATGAATCTCAATTGGCCCGCTCTGGCGCAACCGCATCAAACCCTGGTGGTATATATGGGCCTGTTGGGTGTGAAAACCCTGTGTGAAAAATTAGTCGAGCACGGCCTGTCGATGGATACACCCATAGCATTGGTGCAAAAAGCCACAACACGCGAACAAAAGGTGTTGTCGGGTACGCTGGGCAGTATGCCGGGATTAATTGATAGCACTACCATCAAACCGCCGACATTGATTATTGTTGGTGAAGTGGTGGCATTGCATAAAAAACTGGCCTGGTTTGGTGGTGCAAAAACGGTAGGTAATGTTTAACCTGGATTTCACAGTTGACCGGTCGGTATAGCACGTTGCCTTTTGCGCCTGGCTGCGTTCGCATCATCGCGATAGCAGGGGCTATTACTTCTCGTTACGCCTTGCCCGCCACAAAACTCAACGCACTCTACCGCCCGTTCAACGGCGGACTTTAGGTTTAATGAAGGACGGCATCTTCGGCAGAATTTTTATTATTCAGCGCGCGTTTAATGCCACCAATAACCGAATCCAGTGCCCGATCAAACAGTGGCACGTCATCCACAAAGCTGGCGCGGCCTGATTCAAATTCCTCGATAAGTTTACGGTTGGAGAGGTCGGCCACCACTTTGTATTTGCGATCTACAAAAGTATATTCGCCGGTAAAGTCACATTTCCAGGCCAGTTTTCCCCGGCTACAGACGTTGGTTTCAGCGTTGGTAAATTCCACCCAGGTGCCTAGCGCCATGTCTTTAATTTCTTCTGCGTACGGGCTGGCATTGAGGTCTTCGTTATCCCAGGGTAGAGGCTGGGTCGAGGCGAGAATAATTTCTTCGATAAAACTGTTTTCCCCGGTTTGTGCAGTGTTTGTATTGTCAGCCTCCGGCAGGGTGGACATATCGATACCAAAATCATCATCGTCGAGATTGCTTGGCGTTGCTGTGGCTGGTTTAGTCTCTGGGGTTTGTGCGCTCAATCCGCCACGCAAGCTGGCCAGGTGCAAGTCTTCGAGACCGGTAAACAATTTCTCGGTAGCTTCGTGATCAAATTGAATCAGGGTCAAGCCATCACGCAAACCATTAAGTACCCGAGGGATAATTTTGACAAGGCGTTGGCGCTCGTTCAGTGATAGCTTGGGTTGCACACTCCAGATCAGATCATCGGCTACCTGTAGCGCAGTATTCCAGCCAGTACTTTCATCGCCATCACGTAAATAAAGGTGGATGAGTACATCTTTCCAGGCATCAATCAAAATAATGCTAACCAGCGGTGGCACACTATTATCGGTGATACGGCGTTGGATTTCGCCGGCCACCCGGTCTTTGGCATTTTCCAGCATCTCACCCGCCAGCTTGTTGGATTCACGTTCTTTTTCAATGAAATCCACAAATTCATCGTGCAGGGTGGAAAAAATTTCAGTATTTTCTTCAAATTCCGCAAGAATGGAATCAACGACATAACTGACCATTTGAAAGACCGCATCTTCTTCCGGGTCCATTTCTTCCAGGCCACTGCCAGCGTAAGCCAGTTCATTCAATAGTTGCCGGGCCGGATGAGCCTTTTTGGCGAAAAAGTCCTTGTCAATAATGGCAACCTTGAGCAAGGGGATTTGTAAGCGGGCAATTTGAGCCTTGAGATTGTCTGGCAGACTGGGGTCATCAAGGATGAAATCAAACAGCATGCTAACGATATCAATCGCATCAGTATCAGCCTGGGCGATTTCTTTACCATCACCTGCCTGGGTTGCGGCAATGGTTTCGATTACTGTGGATTTAATAATGTTGGCGCTGGGTTGCTGTTGTTGTGATTGCTGCAATACTGAATCACCGGAAGCCTGAATCTGACTGAGTGCGGTTAATACTTGTTGAGGCGCGTAAGTCACTGCATTGCCGTTAGTGATTTCATCGCCTGTGGTGGGTGCTGTGCCTGTGCCACCAGTCACACCTCCTGTTGCCATTTCCGTTGTTACCGTGCCAGCGGTCGGGGCTGCACGGGTCATGGAGAGGAG
This sequence comes from Chromatiales bacterium, assembly GCA_026982555.1. Lineage (GTDB taxonomy): Bacteria > Pseudomonadota > Gammaproteobacteria > SZUA-152 > SZUA-152 > SZUA-152. Next base: position 23,007 of record JALSGT010000100.1, on the reverse strand, counting down.
TTGTTGTAATGAATTGAATATGCCTTCCGGTTGATTAGGATCGAACACTGGCATGTTCTGGGGTGTGCCTGCCTCTGATGCTATGTTGTTCATAGGTTGTGCAGCATTTGCAGGAATAGCAGTATGGGGATTGCTGTAGTCGTCTTCCGATTTGCGCACAGTGCTTTTGATGCGCGGCAGTACACCAGAAGCAATCAAGTCGGCGTTGACGTTGTCGTACATTGGGCCTATTTTTTGTGCGACAAATTTATCGAATAATTTGTAAATGACTAAACGCACCTTAATATCCGCATCCATGAGTTTCACAGCGGGTACGAAGGCATTAAATAAAGCTTCTGGACGCAGAGGGTTATTATCTTTGGTGATTTCAATATCTTCAATCAGGAAATTCAGTCTTGCAGTAAGTCCAAATAATGCTTCTTTGTAGCGACTTTCAGCATTGGTGACCATATTGGTGATAGCCAGTGATTCTTCCAGCTGTTCATCTTGCATAAGTCCGGCCTGGTCTAATGAGTCCGCTGCTTTTATTTGCGGTATGGTGTTGTGGCTTAGCGAATGTTGGAATGTTTCCGCAAGCGCTTTAAAATAAGCATCCTGCATAGCATTTTTTTGCAAGCGTACTTCACGCATGGCGTCAAAATACAGGGTTTGCTGCTGGTTGCTTTCCGCTTTGTCAGCCATATCAAACAGGCTGTCGTCGATCCGGGAAAAAAAAGCTGGTAATAGTTGGCGCAACTGATGTTTTATGGATCGCTGGGCGGAGATCACTAATTGAGGCAGGGTAATGCCGGGTTCGCTACTGGTGGAGCGGCGAGTAGTGGAAGTAAAGTCAATGATGTTGCGTTGCTTGTTCATAATGTCGCCTGGCCGGTGGGTTTGGTTATCCGCTACGATGCTATTACTGACACTCCATATTCTATTGTGGTTATCGGCCAAGTGGTGTGATTGTTTGCGCACTGTTGTCGTGATGAGAATCACAGTTCTGTTATTGAACAAAAAAAGGATAAATATGCAAGTCAAATGGTGTTTTTTACCCTGTAAATATGACCTATGTTACACTTTGCCAAAATCAGTTAACGTTGACCGCTTTTAATAAAATATGCGTAACCAGGGCTAATTAGCGCCAGCTACAGAGCCAACTACAAAAAGATTACTAAAGTGCTTGCACCTTGTTACTTATGTTCTATTATTCAAAGCACGGCGGCTGTTATGCCGTTTTTTGCTAACAACGTTACTGCAATAACTGGAACTTGGAGGCTTGCAGAACGTTGAATATAAAAAAGGAAGAAGAGAAGAGCAGTGCTTTGCCTAAGGCGTGGATTGTGCCGATACGGTTAGGTATTTATTCGGTATTGGCAGCATGCTCGGCATATATCTATTTTAATGTGGGTGATCTGAGCATAACGCATTATCTGGTGATTATTTCCATCGTGGCCGTGGCCGCGATGGCGTTGCTGGACTGTAAAGTCAGTGACGCATATTGGAAAAAAATGGAAAAAGCCGGTGAATCCGCGGATGAAAAATAACAAGCCTCAACTACATAAACCCATTCGTGTTTGGAATTCAGGTTTGAATGTGTGTCGTATTTATTTCGTGGCCAGTCAAAATGACGTGGAATAGTTACTCCATTGCAAGACATTTTAATGCTGCCACAGAATCAATAGGGCGTACAGTCTGGCCTCAGTCGTTATGGGTTGCATACTACAACTACAACACAAAACTGCTGGCGAAATCATGACAGCGTATAGAGGAATTCTACAGTGGCTATTAAAAAATCCAGTAAAAAAACCGTAAGAAAAAAATCAAAAGGACTTGGCCTGACCTATATAACGCGCATGGATCACGGTAATACCCATGGCTGGTGGGTGCGTGTTTACAAAGATTCAAAGCCCGTTGAATCAAAATTATTTTCTGATGGTGTGTATGGCAGCAAAACCAAGGCGAAGCTTGAAGCTCAGGCTCATCGTGATAAAGTTGTGAAGAAAAATAAAATTGTTCCGGTGCATATGCGCAAAACCCGCGAACATAGTGTGGACTGTCGCAGTACCAGCGGCTTGGTAGGTGTAACACTTTCCATGGCAGATAAGGCAGGCAGTTTACGTGTACACTGGAGTGCGCGATTTATGGAAAAAGGCAAACAGCGCAATGTTTCTTTTTCAGTGCGCAAGTACGGTTATGAAGGCGCTTTCCGCAAGGCCATACGTGTGCGCTGTGATGCCATTGGCACCCGGCTTCCTCGTGGGCTTAAACCTCCTGCCCCCAATCTATCGCTGAAAAAATGGATGAAATCTGTGGGGGTTTGATTCAGGTTTTTCTTGAATTTTTGTGTAAAACGGTTAACGTGGGTATTTGGCTATCTACGGAAGATTATTTATGCAGTATTTTCAACGACGTTATTGTGTAGCCCGGTTTTTACTGGGCTGCGTACTTGTTATTTCTCCGGTGCTTGCAGTGCATGCTGCTACTTCGGTCGATGCCGCAAGTGATTCCCCGATAGATGCTGGAGTTACGGCTGTGGATAATGGCGATTATGCCGAGGCATTTACCATATTTTCACGTTTGGCAGAAGCGGGAAACGCAGAGGCACAATATAATCTGGCCATGCTGTATCGCACCGGCAAAGGTGTGGAAAAAGACATGGGTGCCAGTTTCAAGTGGTTTCAGCAAGCTGCGGAGCAGGGAATACCGGATGCACAGTATTATCTGGCGCATATGTATGATAGCGGTGAGTCGGTCACGAAAGATCTGCCAAAGGCTTTTGAGTGGTATAAAAAGGCGGCGAAACAAGGACAGGGTCTGGCACAAATCAACCTGGGGGTGATGTATGCCGATGGCATCAGTATTCCACAGAATATTGAACAGGCCTATTTGTGGTTTCATGTGGCAGCGGCACAAGGTTACCGGGCAGGGTTTGAAAATCGTCTGGTGATCGAGACCGCTCTGAAAGAGCAAGGCGAGGAAGGTGTGGCAGTGCTTGAAGCACTCAAAAAGCGGGCGCGTGATTATTTTGTGCAATATGTGCGGCCTTTTGCACCAAAACCCAATTCCTCTCGTGCTCAAAGAGAGCCTCCTCCCGGACATTAATTTTCAGTTAGTTCTGTCGATACAATAGTCTTGGTTTATGTGACGGTCAGGACATGGCATGAAATATTCTTTTCCAGAATACAACCGACTTGGTTTGGTAGTATCGGCTGATTCATTTCAACGCTGGTTTCTTTGAGGGACAGGGTAATGCCGATGAATGGAAGCTCACACATATTTGAAAATATTGACGCGCTTTATGCCGCTCTTGAAAAACAGTGGCAATTGATCGCGCATGCGGCCATTGCTGATCATGGTGCTTTTCATGTAGCACTGGCTGGTGGCAGCACTCCCCGAAATTTTTATAAAAAACTGGCGCAACAATCAGTTGTTGATGAGCGCTGCTGGCACAACACGCACATATATTTTGGCGATGAGCGCTGCGTGCCGCAGGATCATTCAGAGAGTAATTATCGTATGGCTAAAGAGACGCTGTTGTCCGCAGTGCCGCTGATGCCTGAACATATACATGCCATGTTTTCCGCGGACTTTTCTGTGGAACAAAATGTGGCGCGATATGAGTCATTGCTTCACGATACAGTACCCCGGGATGTTAACGATTGTCCGGTATTTGATCTTGTATTACTGGGTATGGGGGAAGATGGCCACACGGCATCGTTGTTTCCCGATACGGAAATTCTGCATGAATTGATAAAGCCCGTGGCTGCGCAGTTTGTGCAGAAATTGGATGCGTGGCGCATAAGCCTTACTTTCCCGGCAATCAATGCGGCGAATCATGTTGCCATATTGGTGGCAGGTAATGCCAAGGCAAAAATTCTGGCAGATATTTTTTCAGCAGAAAAAAATGCGGTTGCGTGTTACCCCATTGAACAGGTTGACCCGGCAGGGCAGCTGGACTGGTATTTGGATACTGCTGCTGCACACCTGTTAAGCATTCAGGATTAACGATGATAATTTTGGCTGGTGATATTGGCGGTACCAAAACCTGGTTGCAAATCGCTGACTATTCTCCCTCGCATCATGCGAAGCGTTATGCAACAAAAGATCGCTTCACCGTTTTATTTGAGCGACGTTATGTTAGTGCGCAATACACTTGTTTTGATATTTTATTGCAAGAATTTTTACAGGCAGCACAACAGGAAAAACTACCCCCGGTCATGCAGGGTTGTATCGGTGTGGCTGGCCCGGTGGAAAATAGTTTAACCGGGAATGATACGGCCAAGGTGACCAATCTTCCCTGGAGGCTGGATGCACAACAGTTGGCGAGACAGCATCAGTTGCGTCACCTGTATTTAATCAATGATTTTCAAGCCATTGCATTTGGCCTTGAAATGCTGGCTGATGATGAAACTTTGTTACTTCAGAAAGGTGATATGCCGACCGGTGAAATGATGGCGCCAAGAGTTGTCATTGGTGCTGGCACCGGGCTTGGTCAGGCTTTACTGGTATGGTGTGGAGAAATAAATGATGGCCACTATAACGTTATTTCTTCAGAAGGCGGGCATGCTGACTTTGCACCCGGTAGTGATGAGCAACGGGGTTTATTGTCTTTTTTAGCAAAACAACAGGCGCGTGTGAGTGTGGAAGATGTGCTTTCCGGCCGGGGGCTGGTGAATATTTATCATTATCTTGCGGATAAATATCCAGCGGATGTGAGTGAAACATTAAACGCTGCAATGGTTGCGGGTGATGCAGCGGCGGTAGTGGGCGAAGCAGGGATATCTGTTACAGATTCATTGGCCGGGCGTGCTTTGGATTTGTTCGTGGCGGTTTATGGCACCCAGGCGGGTAACGTTGCTTTGACCTGTTTGGCAACGGGTGGTGTTTATATTGCGGGCGGGATAGCAGTTAAAATTCAGGATTGTTTTTCCCGCGGGACATTTCTTGCGGCCTTTCAAGATAAAGGCCCAATGCAACAAATAATGAAAACGATACCGGTGAGGTTGGTGTTGAATCCGCAAGTGGGGTTAAAAGGAGCTGCGCTGGTGGCTAGCCGACAGTCTTAGAGGTGGACATTAAATAACTTATATAAGTTATTTAATGTCCATCCTTTATGCAGCAAACTGTTGAGCCAGCTGGTCAAGGTCTTGTGAGGCGCTGATGATATTTTCCAGTTGTTCCTCAGCTTGTTGTGCATTGATGCCGAGACTGGAAAGAATGGACTCTGGCAGTTCAGTGGATTCTGCGTCGCCAATATTGTGTCGCTGTAATAAACGGTCGGCCAATAATGCAAGTCTGGAGTACGAGGCGTGTTTATCGTTGTATTGCTCGTGGTGATGTTCGGCGACGGCAACCTGAATTTCTGTTTGTAAGTTCCAGCTGCGCATCAACCATGTACCAATTTCCATATGATCAGTACCAAGTACCTGACGTTCGAGTTCGAGTACCGGTTTGTCTTTGTTGGCGAGAATGATCTGTTGTAACATCGTGGCCTCTTTTTTGAAGAGATGAGCGATCAGTAATACACCAAAGTTATGCAATAAGCCGCAGAGAAAACCCAACCCTGGCAGAGGGCGATGTTGTCTGGGCATGATTTGTATTATGCGTTCAATGAGTGCGGCGCTATAAATGCTGTGTTGCCAAAAAGAATACAAGCCCATGGGGCCGTGGGCGGGAATAGAGAAGGCTTTACCCAATGACAGGCCCAAGGCGATATCGATGGTGAGGCCGTAGCCCAACACTGTTGTTACCGCTTGGTGTATCGAATTAATTTCACCACGAAAACCGAAAAAGGCAGATCGTGCATATCGCAGTATTTGTGCGGCAATACTGGGATCGGTTTCGATGATTTCGACCACATCGTTGATGTTGCCATTGGGGTCAGAGTTTAAGCGCAGTAGCGCCTGTGCCACCTCTGGCATGGCGGGAAGGTTTGTGGTGGACTCAATTCTCTGTCGTAAACTGGCCAGCAGGATCGGTTTGTCATGTACTTCCATAGGTTCCCTCATCACTTAATGTTCCAGGTCGTTTGTTATTGTGGCAATTTTTTTACGCTCTTTTACGTTGCCGCAAAAATGCGGATGACAATTTGTGCGCAACCCCTGTTTATTACTCTGTATAATATGCCCATAGTGATTGAAACTCCGGCCTGACGGCGTACCCTGTTGATTCCGTAGTGGCGTTAAAATGTCTTGCAACAGAATAACTATTCCATGCTATTTTGCCCGGCGATGAAATTAATAGATGCACAGTTAGGGCTTAAACCCCAAGCACTATGGATATAGCGTCATTTAAATTGACTTCTTAAATATTAGCAAAATATAATATATGGTTTTAGGCCAGAATGAAAAAAGACATATCCATGTATCCGGCAAAATATGAATTGATACTGATCGGCATTGTTTTAGTGATGCTAAGCGCTTGTGAGTTACCCACAGATCCGCTGCCGGCCGTGACTGTCGACGATGGGCAGTTAGTCCCTGCGGGTGCTTTTCTTATGGGTAGCGACAAAGTGGACACCTCCGGTAAACAGCAGGAATATGGTTTGGTAAAGCCGCTGTTTTTGGATGAGCATCCGGCACACCGGGTTGAATTACCGGCTTATTACATCGACCGCTACGAGGTTAGCAATGCGCAGTACAAAAAGTTTGTGCGTGAAACAGGACGTGCAGAGCCGTTTCCCTGGACACAGAACGGTTTTAACTTAATCGAGTCCCGATTGCAGGCATCTGATCTGGAGACATTGCGCTGGATCGCGACAGAATATTTCAAGTTTGATATTGACACCCGCACAGCAAGTAAAAAGCAATTAATGCGACTGATGCGGGAGGATCAAGCGATGAAAGACCGTTTGCCGGTGACTGGCGTCAGCTGGTATGACGCCAGCGCCTATTGTCAGTGGGCGGGAAAGCGTCTGCCCAGTGAGGCTGAATGGGAAAAAGCCGCACGCGGTGAGGATGGGCGTGAATTTCCCTGGGGCAATGAATGGGATACGGGGCAGACCAATGTAGGCGATGACGCCGACTGGGAAGAGGGGATTGCACCGGTAGGTTCCTATGAAAACAACCAGTCGCCATATGGCGTTTATGATATGGCAGGTAATGTGTGGGAATGGACCGCCGACTGGTATAAACCCTATGCGAACAGTGATTATGCCGCCAAGGATTTTGGTGAAACACACAAAGTGATTCGTGGCGGTGGTGGTGGTGTGGGACACTATTCACTGTCATTCTTTTTCCGCAGTGCCATGCGGGGAAGTGCGTTGCCTAACGCACAAAGTGGCGATGTGGGGTTTCGGTGTGCATGGGACGCCGGGCGCTGAATGTTTCTTATTATGTGAATTAAGCGCGAAAAATACTTTGTTTAAAAATCGCCGAGTATTTAACCTGGATTCCGCCGTTGACTGCTTCGAGGATGTATTCACATTTTGATCAATAGCGTGGCGGATTCACTGGTTGAGTGAGTCGCTACGACCGGCACAGCACGTCACCTTTTGCGTCTGGCCGTGTTGCGCATCGTCGCAATAGCGGGCTATGATTCCTCATCGCGCCTTGCCAGCCCCAACATTTAGCGCACTCTACAGGCCGTTCAATTGCGGAATCCAGGTTTAACGCAGAGGTACAGAGTTTTTAGTGTTTTTCTCTGCGTCCTTTGCGTTTCTGCGACCTCTGCGTTTATAGCACCCTGCTTTGTCAGTACCACTAAAACACATAACCGTTTAACACACCGGAATAACGGTGTTTTTCGGTTATTTGGCTGAATGTCCCGACAGTTTGATCTCGACTTTTTCATCATCCTTCAGGCTGGCGTAATATTCACGCAGTATTTTTAACACCTCAGGACGTGAAAATTTCTCGGATACCGGTTCACCTTCCGACAGTGCCTTGCGTAATTTGGTGCCGGACAGCAGCATTCGATCTGCCGCATCATGCGGGCAGGTCTTCATGGAAGCCATGCCATCGCATTTGTCGCACCAGAACGTCCAGTCGATTTTCATCGGTTGGGTTTCCAGTGCATCAGCAGGAATTTCATCGAAAATATGATGGGCATCAAACGGCCCGTAATAGTCACCCACACCGGCATGGTCGCGCCCTACTATGAGATGGGAGCAACCATAATTCTGGCGAAACAGCGCGTGTAACAAAGCTTCGCGTGGCCCGGCGTAACGCATGTCCAGCGGGTAACCGGCCTGAATGACCGAGTTTTCCACAAAGTATTTGTCGATCAATGTGCCGATGGCATTGGAGCGTACATTAGCCGGGATATCGCCGGGCTTGAGTTTGCCCAGCAGCGAATGCACCAGCACGCCGTCCAGTAACTCGATGGCGATTTTCGCCAGATATTCATGGGAGCGGTGCATGGGGTTACGGGTCTGGAAGGCCGCAATGGTATTCCAGCCGCGTTTGTCGAATTCGGCACGGGTTTCGGCGGGGGTCATAAACTGCTTGCCGTATTCTTCAGGGAAGCCGCCCTGTGACAGCACTTTCACCGGGCCGGCCAGATTCACATCACCCTGTTCCATGACCATCTTCACGCCAGGGTGCTCGGCATCGGTGGTTTTGTAGACCTGCATGCACTCGTGGGCTTTATCGATGCTGTATTTTTCGGTAATGGTCATGGTGGCGATAATGGTGTCGCGCTCCGCATCGTAAAGAGCAATATCGTCGCCTTCAGAAAGGTCGTTTGCAGCAGAGGTGTCAGTAGAAAGAGTGATCGGGATAGGCCAGAACAGCCCCGCTGTGGTCTTCATGCCATCACAGACACCTTGCCAGTCCGCATGGGTCATAAACCCATCGAGAGGTGTGAAACCACCAATGCCCATCATGATCAAATCGCCCGCTTCTCTGGAAGAAATAGTTACTTTGGGTAAAGTTTCTGCGCGTGTTTTTTCGGCATCCAGTGCCGGGCTTTCAAGTAGCAGAGGCTTGAGTTCCCCGCCACCGTGGGGTTTTACCAGATTAGACATAGTGTTCTTCTCTAATTGTTGTGTTGCGGAACAGGTAATTCTATATTTTTTAGGTCTCATCAGCCTCTTTTGTCATGCCGAAAAAATAGATTTTATTGTTCTTTGTATAGAACCGCTTTGTTGCTTGTTTGCTGTTTACGGAGTATTTGGCGGCATTCTCAAGGTTGTTCTCCGCGCTATGTCGCAGCAGGCTGCTGTGTTATTTTACGGTTTCACCAGCAGCCTGTTGATCAGCATGATACGAAGAGCGCACCATGGGACCGCTGGCGACATTGCTGAATCCCAGTTCACGGGCGACTTCGGCGAGCTGGTCAAATTCTTCCGGGGGCACAAAACGATCCACTGCCAGATGACTGAGGCTGGGTTGTAGATATTGACCCAGGGTCAGCATGTCGCAGTTGTGGGCACGCAGGTCTGTGAGTACCTCGACTACTTCATCGAAACGTTCGCCCAGACCCAGCATCAGCCCGGATTTGGTGGGCACACCCGGGTACATTTCCTTGAAACGCCGGATGAGTTTCAGTGACCAGGCGTAATCTGCACCGGGGCGAATTTTTTTGTACAGGCGCGGCACGTTTTCCAGGTTGTGATTGAATACGTCTGGCGGTGCCTGTTCCATGATGGACAGGGCGATGTCCATGCGGCCACGGAAATCCGGCACCAGAATTTCGATCCGGGTTTGTGGCGACGTCTCGCGCACGGCACGGATGCAATCGACGAAATGTCCGGCACCACCGTCACGCAGGTCATCGCGATCCACCGAGGTGATGACCACGTATTTCAGTTTGAGGATGCCCAGGGTTTTGGCGAGATTGGCGGGTTCGTTGACATCCAGCGGATTCGGGCGGCCATGAGCCACATCGCAGAATGGACAGCGCCGGGTACAGATGTCGCCCATGATCATGAATGTCGCGGTACCGTGGCTGAAGCATTCTCCCAGATTAGGGCAGGCGGCTTCTTCGCAAACGGTGTGCAACTGGTGTTCGCGCAGGAGTTTTTTTACCCGTTGGGCTTCGGTGCTGGTGGGCGCCCTGGCGCGAATCCATTGAGGTTTGCGTTGCACAGAGGTGCTGGGTTCCACCTTGATCGGGATGCGTGCGACTTTTTCTGCGCCACGCAGAGGAATGCCTTGTTGTATTTTTTTCGGGGAATCTGTCATGAGAAAGCCTGGGGAACTGGGATGACGACAATAATACACTGAATTTATAGTGCGAAGCGAAGATATTCTTTTCCAGTTTTGGTGGAAACGCTACGCTTGTTCCACCCTGCCCGGATAGAGGGCAGGGTTATGGTGTCACAGGGTCGAATTGTCAGATAGCATGTTAATGGGTTGCTTCTATTCCGGGGAATGCTGACAACGACAATATTTTGTGACTTTTTTCACTTGCTAATAATGTCATGCTCTATAGGCTGGTGGTATGCGAGACAGGTAGCGCCTGTTATTCGCGGATTAATCACAAGAGGAAAAAAAGAATGACCGATGAAATGACAACCACGATGGGAAATGATAATTCACAAAAAACCATAGCCACCGTGGTATATGCATTACAGGCTGCATCCTTTTTGTTTGGAATTACATTCATTATTGCCGTGATCATCAATTATGTTAAAAAAAATGATGTCGCTGGTACCTGGCTGGAATCTCATTTTCGATGGCAGATACGAACATTCTGGTTTTCTCTTTTATGGTCAATAACAGGGCTTATCGGATTGTTTTTTATCATCGGTTATTTTGTATTGCTTGCAAATGTTGTTTGGATAATTTATCGCATCGCCAAAGGATGGTTGTGTTTGAATGGTGGTAAGGAAATGTACGTTTAATCGGGTATTTCATGAATAGAATGACTATGCGTGCTCCAGGCACCCCATATCCGTTCAGATGTAGTAGTTCAGGTTAAGTCTGAGCTACTACATCTGAACTACGACACATTATTCCCTGGTTGTTAATGTGTAATCTTCGGGGATTTCAAAAACACTGTCATGTACAGGCTCAATGGCAATGTTATTTATTTCGTAAACATAATGAAATACCGGCTCATTAGGATCAGGGGCAAACATACTTTTTACTTTTTTACTGGCAATTTTTCCCACACTATCTTGAAGTGATCCCACTGGATTGGTCCAGTCAAATCCCTTTTTTTCAGGTTTTTCTGCCATTTGTGCTTCCGGGCAGGCTTTTCTATCGATGTACCAGTCCACTTTAATCGATATCGGGTAGCCTTTGGCGGTTGCCAGTTTTTGGCTAACAGAATTATTCCATTCCTTGTTTTCTTTTGATGTGTCACCGGAAAAAGCAGACAAGGCATCAAAAATTTCATCCGAAAGCAGTAAGGACAGGGGGTTGTTATCTTTCTTTACGGCTTTTCGGTAAGCTTGCGTCGCTTCGTCTTGTATCTTCCAGGCTTCTTCCATAGTGGTGGTTGGTGTCGTGTTCCAGAAGACGATTTTTAAAGTATTTGTATCTTTCCTGTTATTTTCATCTTTATACTCAGTTTTCCATATTGCCTGATACTCTTTTGTTTCGTACCCGGAAATAACACGGGTTTTTCCTGTTTCAGTGACGGTGAAGTTGTTTTTACTGACAGTCAACGGGCATCCGGCATCGTCAGCAGGGTCGTATTGAAACTCACTTTCATCCCCATGCTCAACCTTGTCTTCATTCTTGGTGCCAAATAACGCGAGTATATTGGTGCTACACCCGCTTAGAGGACATTCCAGATATTTTTTATCCGACAAAGCCCAGCTCAGGTTTTTATCCATACGAAATATAACGGTATCGTCGCCGCCTCCCAAGAATTTCCTGGCCATCCAGGAATCATATTTATGTTTATTGGAAATGCGTCTTTTGTCATGGCGTGTGTAGACGAGTTGCTCAAATGTAGAATCAGGCAATATCATGCCTCTGATAACACCGCTGGCCTTCAGAACGACGGTTGGGTTTTTAGGGGTGGTGTCAACCTTTTTTTCCGGTTGAGCCGCACACCCTGTCAGCAATACGGCAGCTATGGTTAATCCTGTTTTTCTCATTCAATTTACTCCTTTGATGTAAGAATTAGGACAGCCCTTTTGAGGCATGCTTGATACAAGCCATCAGCAAACCCTGAAAAATGCAGTTATCTAAAAGGGGAGGATTAACCGAAGGCTCTGACTATATGAGGTGTAGTAAAAGTTGTTTTGATTTCAATGTCCAGGTAAAAATACCGTAACGATTATTTATACTCGGCTTGTTTAGTATCGTTAGCTTATCTTCAGGGGGAAAAGACATTGCAGTGGCATCGCTACATCTGGATAACCTGGGACGAAGTTGCTTGTTTTAGTGTTGCATGCAAGTCATCGTAAAATATTCATATTTTGAGTTGAAAAACCTTACCCGGCTGCAAGCTGCTGTTGCAATTGTTGCAGTAAAATGTCGCTGACATGTTCAAAATTGGTTTTAGGCAATAGGTCGTGTAGCTGAACAGTTTTAAGTCCTGCGTAACCGCAGGGGTTGATGCGGGAAAAGGGCTCCAGATCCATATTCACATTGAGGCTGAGGCCGTGGTAACAGCAGCCACGGCGTATGCGTAAACCGAGAGCGGCGATTTTTGCATCATCGACATAAATGCCGGGCGCACCTTCTCGGCGTTGGCCATGGATGTTGCTGTCCCGCAGCAGATCAATGATGGCTTGTTCAATTTTATGTACCAGTGTTTTTACGCCCATTTCGCGGCGGCGCAAGTCTAATAACAAGTAGATTATCAGCTGGCCGGGGCCGTGATAAGTCACCTGTCCGCCACGGTCACATTTCACCACGGGGGTATCACCGGCGGTGAGAACATGTTCCGGTTTGCCGTTAAGGCCGAGGGTGAATACCGGAAAATGCTCCAGTAACCAGATTTCGTCGGTAGTATCGGATGTGCGAGTGTCCGTAAAATGCTGCATGTCGTGCCACACGCCCGGGTAATCCCGCAGGCCGAGGTGGCGGACAATGATATCTTTGTCTGAAACATCAGAAAGACTCACAAGGCCATGAGCACCTGTTTGCAGGCGGTAAGGTCCAGATAAATGGCATCCAGTTGTGCGCGGCTTTTTGCGTTGATAGTGATGGTGACGGACACATATTTCCCGTTGCTGCTGGGACGGCTTTTCAGTGCGTGTTTACCGGTTTCGGGAGCATGACGTTGCACAATGTCCAGTACCACACTGTGCAAGGTTTCCGAGGCAAGCCCCATAGCTTTGATAGGGAATTCGCAGGGGAATTCCATAACTGGTTTGTTGTTGTCTGGTGTGTCCATTTTACGGATTGCGCAGTTGTCGTTTGTAGTCTTGATATAAGGCCAGCATGCGTTGAAACAAGGGGCCGGGCTGGCCGCTGGCAACGGGAGTATTGTCCAGTCGGGTAACCGGCAGAATTTCTTTGGTGGATGAGGTGAGCCAGATTTCATCGGCATTTCGCAGCTCATCACGGCTGATATTTTTTTCAAAACAGGGGATATTATTTGCCCCGGCCAGTTCCAGAATCAGATCACGGGTAATACCCGGCAGCAGAAATGGCCCGGTGGGCGGGGTGACAAGCTTGCCGCCACAAACAATAAATAAATTGCTGGCAGCGCCTTCGGTGGCAAAGCCGTCACGGATCAAAATAGCCTCGGCGGCATTCTGATCCAGTGCTTCCTGGCGTAACAGAATATTCGGCAACAGGCTGATAGCTTTGATGTGGCACCGTTGCCAGCGAATATCATCAAGCGTGATGGCAGCAACACCGTGTTCGCGAATGTGCTGGCTGACGGGATGCAGCGGGTTGCTCATGGCAAATATGGTCGGTACGGGATTATCCGGCATGGCGTGGTCACGTTGCGCACTGCCTCGGGTGACTTGCAGGTAAAGCGATTGCTCGTCACCGTCATTTTGTGTGATGAGCGTATTTAACATTGTTTCCCATTCTGTGTGGCTCAATGGGTTGGGAATGCGCACGGCATCGAGGCTGTTTTGCAGACGTTGTAAATGCTCATCGAGTCGAAACAGCCTGCTGCCGTAGGCGGGGATGACTTCGTACACGCCGTCGCCAAAAATAAAGCCGCGATCCAGTACTGGCACACAGGCCTGATCAGCAGGCAGGAATTCATTGTTGAGGTAGACGATGTTCATGATGGCAGAGTATAAAGGAAAAGGACGGGATAAAAAATAATAGCGCCATTTCTGCTCATAAATGCGTTACATGATTGAAGGACTGGTCATCAATAGGGAGGTAGAAAATGGTGCGGGAAAATTCATTGTAAAACATTCTCCCTGTACTGTGTACTGGTTGGTTTAATCAATTCATTTTCATCTAAATGTGAGGATATAAGGCGTGAATAAAATAATTGCATCCGTAGGCCGTAATGGCACGAATCATTCAGCAGATGTTGTTCTTGTTCAAAAACTTTTAAATGCTCAGAAAATCCCGGGAGAAATCACACCACTGAAAGAGGATGGCGTCATCGGTAACAAAACAATACTCCGGATCGAGCACTTTCAAAAAGATATTTTGAATATGACGCATCCTGATGGTCATATAGACCCTGATGGGAAAACCTTCAAAAAACTGGTGAGTGGTGCAGTCAGGCTGGATGAAAAATCCGCCAGTGCCTTTGATTTTAGTGATAATGGTATAGATTTGTTAAAGTCCATAGAGAAATTATCCACCACACCTTATGATGATCAAACAGGTAAAGACATAACCGCATGGGTGGAAGGTGCCACTATCGGTTATGGGCACCTTATTTCCAGTGCTGAGTGGCCAAAATATAAAGATGGTATTACCCGGGAGCAGGCGATCAGCCTGTTTAATGAGGATCTGAGTCCATATGTTAATACGGTTAAAACGAAAGTGACTGCCAGTATTCTGCAAAATGAATTTGATGCTATGGTGATTCTTGCATTTAATATCGGGCAAAGGGCTTTTACCCATTCATCAGTTCTGAAAATGGTGAATAACCCTAACCTTAAAACCACGTATAAAAATCTGGAAGATGCCTGGAAAGCCTGGAATAAATCTCAGGGCATTATTAATAACGGTTTAATTAACAGAAGGCAGGCCGAGTGGGATATATACAGCAAGGGAATATATAAACAATGGTGAAAATAAACACAAAAAATATGCCCGAATGGATGCAGGTTTTTTCTCTGGTTTTTTTCAGTTTGTTAATCAATCCGGTTCTTGCGATAGACAATCCTGATGCACCTGATTTGATTGGTGAGTTTGAATTGCGCGAACAGACATTTTTAAAAAAAATCAATAATCCGCGCAATGGCTCAAGAGATTATTTGATCGCATATGACAATTATCAAAAATTTTTAGATGATGAAGTGAATAAAGCTTATCATCTTGTTAAATCCAGGTTGTTGGCGGAGCAGCAACAGAAATTAATTCATTCACAATGTAACTGGATAAAATTTCGCGATGCTGAGTTTGAGCTGATAGAAAATACCTGGACTCGCCAGGAATTTGGTAGTTCGGCGAATATGTCACGAGGCAGTTACCGCTGTGCCATCATAAGGAGCCGCGTATTGCAATTGTTGCATTATGCTAAAAATTATTCGGGGAATTAAATCAGTTAATATTGAACCTGTTTTCTTCGCTGCTTTTGGTCGGGGCAGCAAGGCCAGACAGGTTGCTGGGAGGGTCAAATCTTTGAAAATCTCCCGGCACAGCCGGGAGATTTGCTTCGCTTGATTATTGAGCATACCTTAGTATTTCACCACTAAGCTTTTCAATGACAGAAACTATACGGTCTCGTTTCCCTTTGCACACAAAGCCGAAGGCTGCCCCGGGACTGCCATTTCTCTTAAACGCATATAGCGGGCCGGTTGTACAGCCCAGGTCCTGTGCCAGATTTAGAGCATCCTGACCTCTTGGTGTACAATCACCTGTATCCAAATTATCGAATTCTGTTTCGATATTTAAATCTCCCAATTCACTTGCAGTAAAAGTAATTGAATGTTGAAAACCTGGGAAATCACCCGGACACCGATATGCACCGGTGACTACCACTTGGTGTTTTTTGTACATATATGCATATGAGTCACCCGGGTATGTGTATGAATAACCTGAATCAGCTCCTGCAAGGGGAGTGATTAGCATGAATAAAAATCCGACAGCGATAAAAACCACATTCCGTATCGTATCCATTTTAAATATGTCCTTTTATTTGTACGTTATAAAATCTACGAAATTTTTATGACTCCTGCACAACAAATATCCCGCTAATTTGGTCAGTAATTGCAATTGCAAAGTAACCGTAACAAGTCTAGCACCGGAATCTGTTGACGTTTCATTTTTGTCACTGCTAGAGATACTTTTTTCACCGGGCAAGACAGTAAAGGGCTTAGTGCTCGTTGCTTATTTGGAATAACCAAACCATGGGTCTCTCGCCTTGGTGGGTGCTTTCCAGCATGCAACAGTAATGAGATGGAAACGTCAACAGATTCTACTATCTGGAATGGGGCAGCCGTAAATGCGGATAACTATTTATTGATCTGGTAGGTCAATATACCGGTGCCATTATTAACGTTACGTACAGGCATGACGGAGATATTGCTGTTTCCCGCATCGTGGAGGGTGGATATTGTCAAATGACGGTTAACAGCCCAGGAGATGTTGTTGTCATTCCAGCTTGGTGTGTAGCTGGAGAAACCACTCAGGTCCGAGACATCATCATTGTAGAATACAAGTTCGGGCATGGTGACCCATTTGCGAATGGTGATGGAATGTCCTGCGGGGATCTGATACCAGCCGTCAACGGGTTCGACAGGCAATCCGGTATTGTTGTTCAGCACGGTAAAGCGGCTTGTTGAAAAATCAGCGGTACCTGCTACGGATACTGACGAGAGTACTGGTTTTGGATAACCGGCAACGGATTCATAGGCGTAAACGTCGCGCTGTTGAAAGTAGCGTTTTTGCGGGCAGGTCTGGGTGTCTGTGATGCCCACTAGCGCCCAGGCAAGGATATAGGCGGATGGTGACACAAGGGTACTTTCATCGAGGATGTAGTCATAACGATAAGTCAGGACCGAGGATGAACTTTCCAGGGTGGTCACTTCAAATTGCTCGTCGAAATCAGGCACATCGTTCCAGGTTGACGGTGTTGGTGACGCAGGCAAGTCATCACTGGAAATAGCGCTCTCTGTGCTGAAACGGGCGGCAGGTACCTGTTCCGGCACCCAGGCGGAACCCGTAAAATTCAGCACCGTGGAAACGGCTGTCCA
This sequence comes from Chromatiales bacterium, assembly GCA_026982555.1. GTDB lineage: Bacteria > Pseudomonadota > Gammaproteobacteria > SZUA-152 > SZUA-152 > SZUA-152. Next base: position 5,834 of record JALSGT010000100.1, on the reverse strand, counting down.
ACGGGTCATTTCCGGGCATTGCGTGGTAGGTGTCATGAGCCCGATGCGCCATTCCGGGGTTGTTTTGAGTCTGATCTGATGTTCCCGCACCAGTTGATCGACAGTTTGTGCCGTGGTGTGCATTGAATCGTCTGCAAGGGACAGGTAAAAGGATTTGCCGATGGTATTGGTAAAGGTGTAAGCGATACTGGCGAATTCCAGCCCGTTGAGGTTTGCCCTGTCTGTAAACAGTGTGTTTGTGAAGATATCGGCTCCAAGATCGCTGATGGTATCCATGCTGAGCGCAGGCACATAAAAATCCGCGCGGAAGAGAAAGCTCAGGTTACTCAGGTTACCGGCGGCATCGCTTACTTCAACCCGAATCACATGCTCGTCTGCGGGAGGTGCTTGATGCCAGTTTAGCGCCAGCATTTCGGATACCAATGGAATCAGGTATTCATTATTGATGGCGGTAACGGTTCGCCAGGGGTTGATAATTTCACCGCTGCGTTCGTACTGGATGCGTACCCGCATGTCTTGCGGTGCCGTGATGGCATCCGGTCCCATTTCATCCGTAATACTGAAAGCAAAGTAGGGTATTGAGTTGTTGTTCAGTTCCAGGCGGTCGATGAGTACACCGTTGAGATCAACGGCATTTGTTTCAAAATACAATGGCAGGGCGTCGTTTATATTCTGCAAGACTGCTTCACTGTAGCTGCCATCACTATTGGAAAAACGCGCCAGGCTGTGCATGCCGGTCGAGGTGATAACGGGAGCGATGAGGTCCAGGTGCAAAATGGTTTGGGTGTCCAGCCGCTTGCCGACCTGATCGATGACGCTGATGGGAATGATGTTTTCGCCGGGCTCAAGGTTGACGGTGACGTTCCAGGTTCCGTCGGTGAACAGGGTGGCCGCTTGCCCTTGAACGGTGATGGCCTGAACACCGGAGACATTATCGCTGTATGTGCCCGTGATCAATGCCGTTGCCAGCGAGCTTGCTGGCGGGGAGTTGACATTGACTACCGGTGCGGTGTTGTCAAATTGTATGGTGAAGGTGTTGCTTGCTTCATTGCTCAATGCATCGGTGGCGGTAACGCGGATTTCATGCTCACCATCCGTATAATCTGTGGTGTCGATGATGGCCAGGGTATTTGTTGTGTCTGTGAGAGTGGTTGCCAGGTCACCATTGATAAATATACGAATGCGTTCAGCGCCTAAAAGTCCGCCAATGGTGATTTCAAAACTAAAAAGTCCGCTGCGATATTTATCGGCTGATCGCGTTATGGTGACTTCGGGTATTTGTTCATCAATGCTAACCGGGTCTGATGTGCCAAGCAATGCGCCGGTTTGTGCGGCGATCTGTTGGGCTGGGGTGAGCAGTTTGTCGATACTCAGGTTGGTTTTGTTTTCATCGCTGTTGGCGATAGCCAGCATGTGCAGGGAAAATGCAATGCGAAAAGTATTTTCATCAAGTGCTACCCGCCCAAAGGCTAATGGCATTAGTGCTGTACCTTCCCGGTTGTCACCCACGCCGTTAAAGACACCATCGGAACGGATATCGTTGTAGAGAATCTGTGTCAGGGCAATTGATGAATAAATGCTGTGTGGTGCATCGTTTTTGTCACTTGCCCATAATGTCCAGTTGGACAACCCGGCCAGATAAAACCCATACAATGCCGGGTCGTTGAGTTCGGCGAGGGTGTTGTTTTCATCAACAATCGCCAGAGGCGGTGTTGTGCCGGTATCGATGGCGAAGAAACGGTTAATGTCTGCGTTTGCTTCACGGATTGCCCGATCCACAGGTACGCCATTGTTAATGTGGTATTCCGCCAGACCGACGGCGAGGTGGGTCAGCGGTGTTACCATGGCATCAAGCGGTTTGCCTGATTTGTAGTGTGTGACGGCGCGCAGTACCTGTCCGTCAGTCAGAGTGACAGCACTGCCACTGGCATCTTCCAGATAGGTGCCGCCGCTGATTTCAATCAGGACCGGTTGATTGGAGGTTTGTAATTCAATGGCATAGCCACCCTGCTCATTGGTGATGGCTGTCCCCAGCAGTATGCCCCGGGTCCCGCTTTCAAAACCATAAATGTTGACCCGGGAACCCACCAAAATGCCATCAACAACATTGCCTTGTACAATACCGGACGGACGTTCTTCGGGTAAATCCAGAGAGCCGCCGGGCGAGCAACCCGTCAGGAGAGACACCGCCACAAGCAGCAGAACGAATAATAAAAGCAATGATTGTAATTGTTTGTGTGTTGGCATGGTGTGCTCCGGTCAGTAGCGATACAGCAGCATTATCAGGGCCGAGCTTTCGCTGATATCTCCGTCAACGGGAATGGCCTGTTCAAGTTTTACACCAATGTCCCAGTTCCGGGCCAGGGGCCATTCACTGGCGATGTTGAGTAGTAATGCGATGGATGTTTGCTCGCGGTCAGGATAAGCGGCAAGCAAAAAACCATCGCTGTCTATGGTGTGACGCGTGGTGTACGTTACCCGGGAGATCCCGATGCCTGCGCCAAACCAGGGTGCCCATAAGCGCGTTACCCGCAGGCTTTTTTGCAGAGAGGCACGAAAACCATACTGTTCCACATTTTGGCCAACATTGTTTGCCGCGGGGTTCAGCACGGTCTTGTAATAAAAAAGCTCTGACCAGTAGCGTATATCGCCAATCAGCCAGTCGGTGTGGATCAATGTCAGTGGCAGCAGAGCCCATTCCTTTGCGGTGTTATCGGCGGGGTCATCCACTGAAACATAAGTGCTACCTATGGCGTATCCCAGTTTCGCGGTATTTTCTGGCAGGCCGAGTGCTGCGTATACCGGATGGGTAACAAGCACGGGTAACAACATCAGAGCGATGAGATAAAGGCTCTTCATCAGGCTGGTTTTAATCATAACGATAATCAAGCTGTGTTATGACGATGCCCCGTGTGCTTTGAGCGACATCAAGCTCGATACTGCCATCGTAGGATGTCACTCTTCCTGCGCCTTTTTCACGCACGACTAACTGAAAATTTCCTTTGCCACGCATTCGGTTTTTAACTTTTTCCCATTGAATATTACTGATCATCATTTTGCGCATGTCAGTTACATCAAATAGCTTGCGATAGTCATCCTCAATGGCATTAAGACTGGTTTTATTGTTGCTGTGGGCATTTTCAGCAAAAACGCTGACCAGTTTTCTCAGGTTTCCAGCCTCATAAGCGGAGGTGAGTCTTGATAGTAATATTTTCAAATCGGCTGCCGGAATATCTGTTTCCGTTGTTGTTGATTCTACCGGGTTGCCAGTCACGGGAGTTTGCTTGGGCGTGGCAGAAGGTGTGACAGGTTTGGATTGGTCTTCGGCAGGTTTTGTGAGCGCCAAAGAGGGGGGTGATGACAAGGGAAAAACAACAGCGGGTGTGTTTGCATCCGCAGTCTTGCTGATCCCGACAGGCTTCCTGTGTTCTGGTGGTGGCCGGGTTTTTAATGGTTGGGAAGGTGGTTTTGCTGTCTGCGGAAGTATGGTTGTCTTGTCATTGTTTGCCAGGCGTATCGGCATATTTTCAGCTTTTTTCTCCCCTTTCTTTTGGCGCAATGCGTTGTTTGTTTCCGGCAGTTTATTTTGTTCCACTGTCAATTGCTCTGTTGCTTTTGTTGTTAATGGCGGGTTGGTTTCGGTGACAATATCGGCGAGGGATATTCCGAGAGTCGTTAAGCTGTTATTACTTTGCGGTGAATCGATTATCGTTACAGGGTCAGAAGCCGATATGCGGTTTTCTCCAATGGGCATGGGCGTCGCAACGGTCAACCGGTTTGTTGCTTTGCTGTCTGCACTGTTTGCAGGAATGACGGGTTTATCAGTGTGTTGAAGCTGAGGTGATAGGATCGCAGCAAAGACAGCGATACTCGCAACAGCGGCCCATTTTCCGGCAGACGAAAGACGCTGGCTTATTCTGACAGGAGGGGAATGGGCCGGGGCAACGGCAACGGGTATGGTTGCATTGAGTTGTCGTATGCTGTCCGGGGACATCAAACGTGCCGACTCAGTCCTGATATAAAAGGCGACACTGGCACGTAACTCCCGGTCAGCCTGACTGTCTTGCGTTAACATACGCAGCAGCCGACGGGCACCATCGCAGGCTAATTCCTGGAGGACATCAGCATCCGCCAGATTGGCGGGGCTGGTAATCAACGCGCTGCCCGTTGATTTTTTTTCCGTGGCAGGGAACGTGAATTCCGGTTTTATGGCGAGTGCCTGATTGGCAGCGACCTTAAGGAAGGGGGCTGATGTGCGAGGTTCCTGTGTGTTTGCCACACGAAGTTGGTTACGTTGGCGAACAGACGTACGGGTATCCGGAAATGAAACTGTAAAATGTTCATCAGGGTTGCAGGGCGCATGGGCGACCGTGGTCTCTTCCAGTAATTCTTTGATGACCCCACGTACAACACCGGCATCAATTTTGTGCAGTTCATCAATATAGCCTTGTAGCAACAAACGATGGCAAAAAAAGTTAATTTGTCGCGGGATTCCACCCGTGAATTTATAAATCAGCGGATAGGCGTCATCGTGAAATCGAGGATCATCCCGCCAGCCAGCCAGGGTCAGACGATGTTTGATATATTCCGTTGTTTCGACCTCATTCATGGGGTCCAGGTGTGCGGAGGCAATGACCCGCTGTTTGAGGTGGGCCAGCTTTGGTTTTTCGAGTTTTTTCGCCAGTGATTCCTGCCCCAGCAGAAAGCAGCGCAGTATCGCCTTTTCACCCAGTTGAAAATTGGACAGCATGGAAAGCTCGGTGAGCGAGGTGGTTGACAGGTTGTGCGCCTCATCAATCAGCAAAAACACCTGCTTGTCTTGACGGGCGCAAGCGATGAAGAAATTCTCCAGCGTTTTTAGCAAAATTCCCTTACCCAGGCCTTCGCTGGAAAGCCCAAAGGAAGCCACCACTAACGCCAAAAAATCGTCAGCGTTTACATTGGTTGAGACTATTTTTGCAAATACAACGTGGGGGTCATCAAACTCGCTGATAAGATTGAGCATCAGCTCGGTCTTGCCCGTTCCCGGCTTGCCAGTGATGACGACAAACCCCTCACCCTGCTGCATGGCATAGCACAGGTAAGCGGCTCCCCGCTTGTGAGTACGACTCTCAAAGAAAAAAGATGGATCGGGTGTCAGCCGAAACGGGGTTTTGCGCAGCCTGTAAAATGACTCGTACATCCTCGTTTCCACGCCTCCCTCTATAGGGTTACATCGCGTTGTGAGAGCTTTCCATTGGTCAAGGCATCCATTCATGGGCTCCCCCTACAATTCTAGTTATTTTGGGGAAACATTACCAGCTGGGTTAAAATTAATAATCCTGGGTTCCGTATACCCATATTTCGCTGTGCCACGGAATAAATATGGCGCATATTGACACCTGAATCACAAACGCCATGGGTATATAAGTAAAATCAGGTATGCCCAGGCTTATTAACGGTTAAGATCGGATTTGTGATTGTGAAGGCCTGTTCGACTGATGCTCATGAAAATTATTATACAAAGGCACGGAGAACCAGATATAGGCGAGTGGAAAAAAGTGCCTTAATTATTGGGAATATAGTGTATTGGTCAAATGACAATGGAGAGCGAATGAGGTTGGAGCTTGTGGGCCGTCCCTCCGTGTCAGGATAGTATTGTGAAATACTCGTTTTGTTATAAAAGATAGCTTTTTGAGTTTATCGGTCATTCGAAGATTACTATTTGTTGTTAGTCTAAAGCTTGGGTGGAAAAAATAAGCAAAGCTAAAGGTCACGACTTTTGAGATTATACAATTCGCGGGCAGCATCAAAAATTTCTTCGCGGGCATCGTAACCCGCTTTTTTGAGTTGCA
>JALSGT010000099.1 GCA_026982555.1 Chromatiales bacterium | reverse complement strand
TAAAGATGCAAAAAGGCATCACCATCACCCATCAAACCATTGAGGGCGCCAGCCATTTCTTTGACCCCGGCATGGATGAGATGATCGGTTCGGTTGACAGCTATGTGCGGCGTCGCATGACCGAAACCAGCCGTTAATCTTTCTTTAATAAATGGACAGCCGAAAAGTTCCCGTATAGAATAATCAGATTAATTATTTTTATGGAGAAACAAGATGAAAACTCTATTTTGTTCAATTTGCTCGGCTTCTTTATTATTGGGTGGTTCGGTATTGGCTGGCGCATTAGATTCGCCGGTATTGCCCACAACCACAATCACCGCGCCCCAAAACACTGCGAATGACTGGTCAGGATTTTATATTGGCGCTTTTGCCGCTTATGGCACAGCAGGCATAAACCACGATTATGATAACAATGTCCTTTTCGGTTATTCTGCAGACGGGATCTCTGGCGGGGTTCAGGCAGGGTATAATTTTCAATCCGGCAATATGGTTTACGGGATCGAGGCCGATTGGTATTTGGGCGGCGAGACCGGTTCCGGCCTGTGTGATTCAGGCACCACGCCAGCTTGTGGTGGCACCGGCAGCCAACCAACCTTCACGCTTGACAGAACAGTGGGCGTCAAGGGCCGCATCGGGGTTGTGAAGGGCGATATGCTTTTCTTCGGCTCTGCAGGTTGGAGCCAGGCAAGCATCACCGTCACCGACACCTTGCAACCGGCAACCGTCAGCGCGACCCATCAGGGGTTTACTGTCGGGGCAGGTCTTGAATGGATGATGAATAACGGCGTTATCATTTCGGCAGAATACCAATATGGAGTTTATGGTCCGGTCAGCTATCCGCTGGTGACCACGCCGGATACCATTGATTTCACCACCGGTGCCGTTCGTGTCGGGGTCAAGCTGGGCTTTTAGGACATCAAAGTGCATCCAGAACTCTAAGCATCAACTGAAAAGAAGCCCCTGATTTGGCGATCTGGTTAACGGTTCCGGTCATATACACGCCCTCATCGGGTGCCAAAAAGGCAAAATTTCCAGAAAGCCCTGAATGGCCGATCAGGGCTGGCTGCCGTTTGATTACAGAAAAAACCTTTGGCAGAGCAAAAAGCATAATGCCGGTGCCGTATTGAAGCGGAAAGTTGATCTTTCGCCAATCATATAGCTGTGGCAGGATTTTTTGATCAAAAAACCTGCCCTCGAAAAACGCCCGCAAAAACACCATTTGTTCCGGCGCGGTTGAAACAATGCCGCCATCCGGCCCGAAACCGACCATGGCTTTGCGAATATCCAGCGGTGCTTTTTGAAAGTTCGGGGTTTGCGGGGTTTGGTCGGAACTGTCCCGATATAAATAGGTTTTGCCAAGCCCGAGCGGCTCAAATATCTGCTGTTGAAAAACCTGCGCAATATCCGCGTTAAATTTCAATTCGATAATCCGGCCCAGCAGCTGATAGTTGCTGTCGGAATAGAATGCTTTGCGCCGCGTGGCGGGTGCAAGTTTTGCAGGCAGGGCTTTGGTCCATTGCAGCGTATCCTGATAGTTCCAGCTTTCATCTTTGCCGGATTGCAAACGCTGTAGCAGGCTTTTGCCATCTTGTTTTTGCTGGAAATAATCCGGTAATCCGCTGGTATGGGCCATCAGGTGAATGATACGCAGATCATTGCTATATTCTTTGCCCCGATAAACATGCAGCCCTGAAATATCGTCTTGGGGCAGGTGTTTTGTGATTTTATCATCCAGCGATATCTGCCCCCCGGCCACCATTTTCAGCAGGATCACGGTGATATACAGCTTGGTGGTCGACGCAATAAAAAACTGCTTTTCACCCGCAAGATTGCCCGTGGCGACATCATGCGAAAACTGGTCGCTTTGCCGGTAAACCGATAAAGCAGCCCCGGGAAATTCCGGTTTTAGCGATTGCTTTTCAACCAGCCGTGTAATTTTTTCCGAAAGTTCCAATGCATCCCCCATAAATGTTAACGCTTATCACATAAGTCAATTTCAATAGAAACCAATATCCGGTGTCAAACAGGGGTTTTATTCGGGTTTGTATCTGCTATTCATCACCCATAAATCACCAACAGAAAGAATAAAAATGACCTATAAACCCAAATCCGAGTTTCTGCACGTGATGCAGACCCGCGGATTCATGGCCGATTGCACCGATCTGGAGGGGCTTGATGATGCGCTGACCAAAGGTGTGGTGCCGGGGTATATC
>JALSGT010000098.1 GCA_026982555.1 Chromatiales bacterium | reverse complement strand
AGCTGGAAGCGCACATGCAGCAGAATCAGGCAGAAATCCAGTCTGCCCGTGAGCGTTTATCAACCTCATTGGCGCAAATGGATACTATCGAAGAACAGCGTAATGCGTTGTCGGAACAGCGCGATGTCCTGCGTACACAGCTGGATGAAACGCGGGAGCTGGCGCGTAATGATCGGGATGTTTCCCATGAAAACACCCTGAAAAACCGTACGATGAGCACCGAGTTGATCGCCACAAAACAAAGTCTGGAACGTATGGAGCGCCAGCTCACCCAGGTGGGCGAACGTCGCGAGACGCTGAAAGCGGCACTGGCTGAAAGCGAAGCGCCACTTGCCAACATGAAAGAAGAACTGGAACTGCTGCTGGAAGCGCGCATGCAGGTTGAGGAAGAGCTGGCCACTGCGCGACGCAAAGTGGAAGAGCTGGAACACGGCATGCGCAATCAGGATCAGCAGCGCCACCAGGTTGAACAGTCTGCACAGGAATTACGCAGCGCGCTGGAGCAAACCCGCATGGCCTGGCAGGAACTCAAGGTACGTCGGCAAACACTGGTGGAACAGCTCAGTGAAACCGATTACACGCTGGATACTCTGTTTGAATCCCTGCCTGAAGAAGCCACTGAAGAAAGCTGGGCCGGGCAGGTGGAAAGCATGGCCACGCGGATTCAGCGCCTGGGGCCCATTAATCTTGCGGCTATCGAAGAATTTCAGACTGAATCCGAGCGTAAAGAATATCTGGACGCACAACATGCTGATCTGGACGAGGCGCTGGAGACGCTGGAAAATGCCATTCGCAAGATTGACCGTGAAACCCGTACGCGTTTCAAAGAGACCTACGAGAAGGTCAATACCGGTTTCAAGGAATTATTCCCGCGCCTGTTTGGCGGTGGTCATGCTTATCTGGAGCTTACCGGCGATGATCTGCTGGATACCGGCGTGACCGTCATGGCCCGCCCGCCGGGCAAACGCAACAGCAGCATCCATTTACTGTCCGGTGGCGAAAAAGCGCTGACCGCCGTGGCCATGGTGTTTGCCATTTTTCAGTTGAATCCGGCACCGTTCTGCATGCTCGATGAAGTGGATGCCCCGCTGGATGACGCCAACGTGGGCCGGTTTTGTGAGATGGTCAAGGAAATGTCCGAAAAAGTGCAGTTTGTGGTAATCACCCATAACAAAATCACCATGGAAATGGCCAGCCAGCTCAACGGGGTCACCATGCATGAACCGGGGGTATCGCGCTTGGTGTCTGTGGACGTGGACGAGGCTGCGATGCTGGTGGCCAGTTAAATCTCCTCGCAGCAGGCAAAGAGTATCATTTTTACAACATGGCTTGTATAACAGAATCACTCCCATTACGCGTCAAAAATGTTTGTTTTTCGCCCAAACCACCCCTAGCCTTACTGTTTTGCTGAAAAAGAAGTAATTTTTTTTCACAGAAAACTTGTATCTCCTCATGAAAGCTGCCTAAATAGGGACATAAAAACAACACATCGACAACCTAAGGAGAGTTAATATGCAAATGATAAAGAAGAATATGGTCGCACTGGCCGTTGCGGGCGCACTGGTTTCACCGTTGACGGCGATGGCTGATGATGCAGAGGTGAGTGGTTTTATTGATATTATTGCAAATACTGATAGAAACCCTGTTTTCACAGCCGATGCTGAAGTTGATGTTTCCAAGAAAATGGGAGCAGTCACGGTTCGTATGGATTTTGATGCCAATCTGGCAGGCAATGGTGGCGGAAGTTATGGTGGTGAAGACTCTGGTCGCCTTGAGCAGGCCTTTTTTGCCTGGGAAGCCACTGACACGGTGACAGTGCTGGGTGGTTTGTTCAACAACCCCATCGGCCAAGAGGCTGAAGATGCTCCAGACCTGAATTTCACCAGCCACAGCGCGATCTGGAATATTCTTGATGGGCAAACGGCTTTATACGGCAATAACCTCGCGGGTGTTGCAGCAGCTATCGCAGCCGGGCCTGCGACAGTGACCCTGGCCGTGGTCGATGATCTGGGTTTGGCAACCAACAATGCGGGCGATAAAGGTAAGACCTCTGTTGCTGTAGTGTTGGGTGCAAAACCAATGGAAGGACTGGATCTTGAACTGGGCTATGTTACCCAGGATGACCAGAAAAATATGCTGGGTGACCCAACAACAGCCGGCGATGTGTTTGACTTTAATGCTGCCTTCAGCACCGGGCCAGTTACTTTGGGGCTGGATTATCTTGTTGCCGACAATGCCGTAGACAGTGCCGCCAATCTTTGGGTTGGTTTTAATGCTACTGAGGAACTCACGGTTAAAGTGCGTTACGAAACAGTTGCCTTTGAAGCGAACGGCGTGGATGATTCCACCAAAACCACATTGCATGCCGCTTATTCCATTGAGGATAACCTGCTCGTGGCGCTGGAATGGTCTGACGGGGAAACTGATACCGATAATCTTGGCGTAAGCACTGACGCTACTAGTGGCATTATGAACGACAGCGTCACCACACTGGAATTCATCGGTACTTTCTAAGCTGTCTCGATTCAGTATCGAGCAATCGTCGTAATAAACCGGCACCTGTGCGCTAACAGGTGCCGGTTTTTTTTGTCCGTGATTCCTTTTATGATGTGCCATGCACAGAATTCAAATGGATACAGGCATGAGCAATTTTTCTCCTCTCAACAATCAGCATAAAAAAGGACTGGCGCATGGATGATCTGCGTTGGATATTGTTGCTGGTCGGTGCTGTTGTGCTGGTGGCTGTCTATTTTTCCGGTCGTTTTGAGCGTGAGGATTGGGCACGGGAGCGTAAACAGTTTCGCGCAAGACTGCGTGACAAAATCGGTAAAAAGACAAACGAAGGAAAAAATTCGTTTGGACAATCTGTTCTCACAGCAAAAAAAGAACCCAGCATGGGCGCTGTTGAGTCCGAAACAACAACTGAAAAATCAGAGCCGCATGTGCCAAATGACCTGTCGCCGATAAATACCAGCAAAATCAACTCCGGACCGCCAACATCACCCCATGGTGAAACTATAACAATGGAATCTGCAACAAAAGTGGATCAGGAAATACCGCTTGAGAGGCAAAATGAAACAGCCCATGCCGAATATTTTAGCATTGAAGATGAAATTACCGAGATAGAAATTCCCGCCGATCTCACTGTGGCGGAAGCGGAGATACAGATTGCAGACACTGTGCTGGAAGAAGAACCGGAGCAGACAGCAATGCCACCGGGTATTGAGCCGTTAGTATTGTCAGTGAGTGTGTTTGCTGATGAAGAGGAGAGTTGTTTCAGCGGCCCGGCAATCAAAGAGGCACTGGAAGCAGAAGGATTATTGCATGGTACGATGCGTATTTTCCATTTTCATGACCCGGAGCAAAAAACGTTTTCTGAAAATACTGATGCAGTATTCAGTGTTGCCTCTGTGCTGGAACCCGGCTTTTTTGATCTGGAAAAACTGGATGAGATACAAACCCCGGGCTTGATGCTGTTTTGTCAATTGCCTGGGCCATTGTCTGGTGAAGACGCACTGGAGGTGATGCTGGACAAGGGGCGTGGCCTGGCGGTGCGTTTGCATGGTCATATGTGTGACGATAAACGTAACCGCTTTACCACCCAGGCTAAAAATCATTACCTGGATCGTATTACAGCATTCAAGCGCGAGCTGATACTGGCTCGCAAAAAATCTTCAGTTAGTTGAATTTTTATTGCAGACAGCAGGTTATTTGCAGTAAGACCTTTGTTTTTTCTTGTAACGTGCCAGCGCGCGCTTGTAAATATCACAAAGATTTTCCGAACAGTCCCTGACTTTTTCTTTATAGTCGTTCACGTAACCTGTAAATACACCACACATTTCTTCATTACGTTCGTTTGTGGATCTTTGTTCGGTGGTTTTCTTTTTTACAGAAGTCACTTTTTCAGGCTTTTTTTCAGTAACTGATTTTTTGACAACCGGTTTTTTTACGCTGTTTTTTTGAGCGGGTTTCGGAGGTTGAACCGATACAGGTGCTTTTATCGGAGCTACAGCTTTCGGTGTGGTAACAACGGGGGCTGGTGCAGGCCTTACTGTGTCAGCTTTGGGGGGGTTAATAATTTTTGCGGGTGCTGTATGTTCCGTAATAGTTTTGGGGACGACAGGCCTGGCGATAGCAGAGGGGGATTTTTTTATTTCCGCATCGCTTTCTTTATTCTCTTTTTTCGTATTTTCCGGCTGGGCAGAAGGCTTGATGCCGATGCGTATTTTCCCGGAGTCATCAATCCAGCGAAATGTTTCCGCATAACTCGACTGTGTTGTGAATAACAGTGTTGCAGCCAACAATACACTAAAAAAAGTAACCTTCATGTTTGTTTCCTGAGGATATTTGTAGTTATAAAATTCTAGCAGAAGCTACAGCCATCCAGGCTAATTTTTGCTTTAATATTTCTTGACCTTAACGGTGATAATATATTTTTTTCAGGTTAGCCCGATACATAATTTTGTCTCGCAGTTTTTTCGGCTATTTGATTACGTTTGTGTTATCTTTTTCCACATCGTTACTTTTCAGACAGAGAATGGTCAGAGCATACGGGGTATGTACATTCCTTTTAGTTGCTGTTTGTTCATTAGTTGTAAGTTTTCTGCATGCAATAAAAAACGATCAGAATGAAAAAAATATGATTTTTATTCCATTAAAGCGTAGAGATACTCTAAATGGTATTAACGGCATACCTTGATATCTCTTTAGTATTTTCTATATTTATGGTTTGCTGATCTGGTGGGTGACTCTCACCCACGAATTTCAATAAAATCAAGATATTAAAATTTCTTACCTTTGTCTCAAGGTTTTTCGGGTGGGGTCGCTAATTCAACCCGGAAGTGTTTTATTGAAGATAGTCCAAAATTGATTGCATCGTTTTATCAACGTAGTATCTAACTACTTCATTTCACTACGCAGATAATGTTTTACTACGCAGAAAATAAGGAGTCCTTCATGAGCAGGATTAGGAAATACCGTATAGGACCAGCTTGTTTGGTTGCCGCGAGCATGGCTTTGCCTTTAACAACGATAGCGGGAGAAGTAGGTGATATTCAATGGCATGGCTATTTGACATCCGCATTTATGGTCAGTTCCGACGGCAATTATTCCGGTGATGTGTCTGATGCCGGCGGTGCCAAAGACACGCGCCTGGGATTGAATATTTCCACGCAAGTGGATGAGAGCCTGAGCTTTGCCGCACAAATCAAAGGCAAAGGTACTGAAGACTTTATCATGGAGCTGGACTGGGCCTTTGCCAGCTACAATGTCAGTGAGGTTATGACGTTACGCTTTGGCAAAATCAAATATCCCGTTGGCATGTATAACGAATTTATTGATGTGGGTTACACCTATCCCTGGATTCGGCCACCAGAAGGTTTTTATAATCAGGATGCTGTTGGGCCCAACCTGACGCGCGTTTCCTATCAGGGGTTTGGCGCAGATTTTAGTACTTATAGCGGTGACACCGAATTGGGTTTTAGCCTGTTTGGTGGAGTGGTGGATGTCCCGGATGGCCACGTAAATCAGCTGATTGGCGCTAAATTCAGTGTCAACATGGAAGATGAAATCCGCTTTGAATTATCGGCAAACACGGGTGTTATGGAAGTGGATAACAGTGAAGGCCGACAGATGATGATGGATGGCGAAAGGCATACGACCTATACCGCTGGCATTATTGTGGATCGCACCAACTTCATTTTTTCTTCTGAGTTTGGTCAAGCCATCATGGGCCGTAAAATTGCGGGTAACCGGCCAATGGATATGACTTCCGGTTATGCCATGATGGGATACCGTATGGGTGAATACATGCCACATATTACCTGGGAACAATGGGATGTTGATGGCGGCTGGGGTCAGGAAGTTATCGGTGTGGGTGTGCGCAAGGAGTTAACCACCAATTCTGCTCTCAAGCTCGAAGTGCGTCAGGTTACTCCGGAAACCACGCCAAAACCGGCGGGTGGTCTGGGTTTGTTTTCTGATGTGCCAACCGAAAAAGATGTCACTATCGTTGGTGTAGCCATTGAAATGGTGTTCTAGGAGATGATAACAATGAAAATTATTGTATACCGACTCACCATTCTTGCCGTATTGTGGATGGTTTCACTGGCTGCCTATGCTGATGACGTGGTTGTTATTGTTCATCCATCCAATGCGTTGACTGAAATTTCAGTGAGTGACGTGAAAAAAATCTATCTTGGCAAAAAGAAGTTCTTTCCGGGGGGTGAAAAAGTTATCCCTGGAGATCAGCCAAAAGGTACACAAAGCCGAAAATTTTTCTACGGCGGCATTATTGGTAAAAGCGAGGCTAAACTCAAATCATATTGGTCACGCCTGATTTTTACCGGTAAGGGTACGCCGCCGAAAATCATTGGTTTTGATCGTGTTGTCAAGGAGTGGGTTGCCGGTCAGCCCAAGGCTATGGGATATATCATGCGCAGCGAAGCCGATGATACCGTCAAAATACTGGACCTGAAATAACCCGGGCAATGGCAAGCAGAGCTACTACAGGTTTGATTTTACCCGGCATTGTTGCCGGGTAAAACCGGATCTCCCGCAATATGTTTTATAACAGTATACGATTCGAGGTATAACCCATGAACCGGATTCTCGACATCAGGATTCGTTATAAAATTCTCTTCCTTTCTGTCATGGGGATCAGCGGGATATTAATCTATTTTGCTTATAATTATCTGGTGGCCTCTGCCAATGCCGAACGTCTGACAGAGATACGGGATGTTGCTTATCCCATGCTGGAAAATACCGATATTAATCTGGTGCGTCTTGATAATATCAAGATGGCGTTTATCTCAGCGGCTGCCGAAGGCGAAGCGGAATTGCTTGCAGAGGCTGACAGGTTGGCCTCGGAGATACAAAAAACCTTCACACAGATGGCGGGAATTGGCCATCATGATGCGGAAGTCATTGAGAAAATACAGCAAGAGTTTTCCCGTTATTTCACTCTGGCCAGGAAGATGACTGCGGGCATTATCAGTGATTCACTGGCACCGGATCAAATACAAAAAAATGCTGAAGCCATGAATGTGGCGATGCAGAATTTGCAAGATGATTTGCAGGCGTTCCGTGAAAAAAGTTATGCCAGCTTTACCGGAAAAATTACACAAACCGATGAAGCTGCCCAGCAGGCACTGATGTTTGGTTTGGTGATTGCAGTCGTTGTACTCATTTCATTGTTAATTGCCACACCGCTGATTATTTCCATGATCACCGGCAACCTGAATCAGGTCATCGGCTCTCTGAAAGAAATGGCGACCGGTGGTGGTGATTTAACTCAACGCCTGGAAAGCCGTTCCAACGATGAACTGGGCGAACTGGCACAATGGTTTAACCGTTTTATCGAACAGTTACAAAGTGTTGTTGCGGAACTGAAAGAAGCCAGTATGCAGCTATCTTTATCGGCCAGCGAAGTCTGTGTTATTACCGCTGAAAGCAATCAACAGGTGGCCAGACAGGAGTCTGAAACAGAGTTGGTGGCGACAGCCATTAATGAAATGGCAACCACAGTGCAGGAGGTTGCCAATCATGCCAGTAATGCGGCCAATGCCACTCAGGAAGCAGACCAGGAAGCTAAACAGGGGCAGCAAATTGTCACTCATACGGTAGATGCCATTGATGCGTTATCCAGTGGCATCAATAATGCTGCCGAGGTGATTCACAAACTGGAGTCAGACAGCCAGGAAATCGGTACGGTGCTGGATGTGATTCGTGGCATTGCCGAGCAAACTAATTTGCTGGCATTAAACGCCGCCATTGAGGCTGCCCGGGCGGGTGATCAGGGGCGTGGATTTGCCGTTGTTGCTGATGAGGTGCGCACTCTGGCGAGCAGAACCCAGGAATCAACGCAGGAAATTGATCAGATGATTGAGCGCTTGCAGGGTGGTTCACGCGATGCAGTGAAGGTTATGAATGCCAGCCGGGAGCAGGCACAGGATCTGGTTGGTCAGGCTGCGCGCGCAGGCGAATCTTTGCAAACCATCACCCAGGCAGTGGATAATATCACCGATATGAATTTACAGATTGCCAGTGCCACAGAAGAGCAAAGTAACGTGGCGCTGGGAATTGATGCGAGCATTATGACCATTCGGGACATCAGTGTGGAAACGGCACGAAGTGCCGGGCAGGCGAACAACAGTAGTGAGAAAGTGGTCGCACTGGCTGACAAGGTTCAGGGGCTGGTTAATCAATTCAAAGTTTAATCTAACTGTTACTCCTCATCTTACTCCTTATCGCGCCTTGCCAGCCATAAAATTCACCGTATTCCACCCGCCATTCAACTGCGGATTTTAGGTTTAATCTGGAAGGGTCAATTTACGTCAGCTCAGCCAGCAAAAGCGCCACGGCTGCGAATCGCGCTTCCGCATCGGGCAGGTCGCTGATAATGCGTAACTTGTCCTGGCCATCCATTCGGTAGGTTTTTGCTTGCGTCTGAATCAGGCCGATGATTTTCATGGGATCAATGTTCGGTTCCTGCACAAACTGAAAACGGCCTCCACTATCACCCATTTCAATTTTTTTGATACCCAATGGCGTTGCGCCAAGTTTGAGTTCGGTAACCTGAAACAGGTTTTTTGCGGGGTCGGGCAATAAACCAAACCGGTCAATCATTTCTACCTGCAATTCACGCAGTTCTGTCTTGTCATTAGCGCTGGCAATGCGCTTGTATTGAATCAGGCGGGTATGTACGTCGGGTAAATAATCATCCGGCAGCAGGGCAGGGATGCCAAGGTCGATTTCAGTACCATGATCCAGAGGCCGGTCCAGTTCCGGTTCGCGGCCAGCTTTGAGCGCTTCCACGGCACGCTCAAGTAATTCGACATAGAGGGTAAAGCCAATTTCCTGCATTTGACCACTTTGTCCTTCACCCAGTAATTCACCGGCACCGCGAATTTCCATGTCGTGCGAAGCGAGGGTGAATCCTGCTCCCAGCTCCTGAATGGATTCAATGGCTTCAAGGCGTTTTATGGCATCCGGGGTCATCACTTTTTTGGGCGGCACCACCAGATAGGCGTAGGCTTGATGATGTGAACGACCCACTCGACCCCGCAATTGATACAGTTGCGCCAATCCGAAGCGGTCAGCACGATTGATAATGATGGTGTTGGCATTGGGAATGTCGATGCCGGTTTCGATGATGGTGGTACACACCAGAATATTAAAACGGTGATGGTAAAAGTCTGTCATCACTTGTTCCAGTTCACGTTCACGCATCTGGCCATGCGCTGTTTCCACAGCGGCCTCGGGAACCAGTTCTTCGATATCACGACGCATTTTTTCCATGGTTTCGACGCTGTTGTGCAGGATAAAGACTTGACCACCACGGCGGATTTCACGCAGGCAGGCCTCTTTTAACAGGGCATCATTCCATTGGTTGACAAAGGTTTTGACTGCCAGTCGTCGTGCCGGCGCTGTAGCGATGATGGACAAGTCACGTAATCCGGACATGGACATGTTCAGTGTGCGTGGAATGGGTGTGGCGGTGAGTGTGAGCAAATCCACTTCTGAACGCAGTGCTTTGAACTTGTCTTTTTGACGCACGCCAAACCGATGCTCTTCATCGATAATCACCAGTCCCAGGCGTTTGTATTTAATGTCGCCGTGAATCAGTTTATGAGTACCGATGATGATGTCGATGGTGCCATTTTCCAGTTCTTTGAGAATCTCGGTTTGTTCTTTTTTGGAACGAAAGCGTGATACCGAGGCGATACGCACGGGCCACTCGGAAAACCGGTCCTGAAAGTTTTCAAAGTGTTGCTGTGCAAGCAGGGTGGTGGGCACCAGCATGGCCACTTGTTTGCCGTCCTGCACGGCGATAAAGGCAGCACGCATGGCTACTTCGGTTTTGCCGAAACCGACATCGCCACAGATTAACCGGTCCATAGGTTTATCCGAGCGTAAATCGTTGAACACGCCTTCGATAGCATCCTGTTGATCCGGGGTTTCCTCAAAGGGAAAGTCTGCGCAAAATGTGGCGTACTGGTTTTCATCCACATGATAAATGTGTCCCTTGCGGGATTCGCGCTTTGCGTAAATGGATAGCAGTTCCGCAGCCACATCGTGTATTTTTTCACGCGCTCTGCGTTTGGCTTTTTCCCATTGCCCACTGCCTAAGCGGTGTAGTGGTGCGGACTCCGGTGAGGCACCCGTGTAGCGGCTGATGAGATGTAAATGGCTGACCGGGACAAACAATTTGTCACCGTTGGCATATTCAAGGGTCAGGAATTCCTGTGTCATGTCACCAAGCTGGATAATTTCCAGCCCGAGGTAACGACCTACGCCGTTGTCTTCGTGTACGACCGGGGCACCTACTTCCAGTTCTACCAGGTTTTTTATAACCTGGTCGGCATCGCGTGCCTTGCGCTGTCGGCGACGTTGTTGCAGTACCTGTTCGCCGAATAGCTGGGGTTCCGCAATCAGTGCGATATTATTGCTGGTGAGCAACAGGCCGCTTTCCAGTGCAGAGACGGCAATAGCATGTTGTGCATCGCTGGCGAGGAAGTCGCTCCAGCCAGTGACCTGGGTGGGGTGTAAACCACAATCCTTGAGTATACCCAGCAGGGTTTCGCGTCGGCCGGCGGATTCTGCACAAAACAATACTCGACCAGTAAAATCAGAAAGGAAAGCCGTGAGGCGTGCGGCGGGCTGTTCCGCACGGGCATCCAGAGTTAATTGAGGTGGCTTGCGGGTGTTGAAGTTGTGTGTACCGGGTTGTGCAGAGAAATTCTGTAATTCAAAATGCTGTAATTCAACGCGCGGGTATTTTCCAATGTGTTCGAAGAATTCATTTTCACGCAGAAACAGCCGGTTCGGCGGCAATAATGGGCGACGGGTGTCATGGCGGCCCTGTTCGTAACGTTCTTCCACGTTTGACCAAAAGGTGCCGATAGCGTCTTGCGCGCCATCAGTGTTGATAATAAGGCTGTTTTTGGGCAGATAGTCAAACAGGCTTTGCGTTTCGTCAAAAAATAACGGCAAGTAGTATTCGATGCCCGGTGGTGTATTGCCGCTACTGACTTCATGGTAAATGGTGCTGGCTTGTGGATCACCTTCGAATTGCGCACGCCAGGCCTGTCGAAAGCGGGTGATGGCTTCCGGGGTAAACGGAAATTCCCGGGCAGGCATCAAATTAATGTTAGCGACCTTGTCAATGGAACGTTGCGTCTCCGGGTCAAAAGTGCGAATGCTTTCCACTTCGTCATCAAACAGTTCGATACGGAACGGATGACTGTGGCCCATGGGAAACAGGTCAATGATGGCACCGCGCACGGCGAATTCGCCGTGTTCAATGACTTGTGAAACACATCGATACCCACCGATATTCAGCCGGTTGCGGGTGGCATCGAGGTCCAGTTGCTGGCCAGTGTTGATGAGAAAGCAATTGCCTTCGAGAAAACTTTTAGGGGCCAGTCGGTACAGCAGGGTGGTGACGGGCACCACCAGTACGCCACGCTTCAGGTTTGGCAAGTGCGACAGTGTGGCCAGTCGTTCGGAAATAATATCCTGATGCGGTGAAAACACGTCATAGGGCAGGGTTTCCCAATCCGCGAAGGTGAGTACGGGCAGATTGTTGTGTGGCTTGTCGTTGCTATTGTCGATACACGGGCTGTCACAAAAAAACCGAATGGCGTATTCCAGCCGAGTGGCGGAGGGCGTGTCCGGAGTGATAACCACCACCGGGCCATCAGCAGATTGTGCTGCTTCGGCGATGGCCAGTGCATCACTGCGACCGTAGAGTTGCCCCCAGTGAGTACGCCGTCCGGCCTGTTTTTCAGTGGTGGGTGTGAGCAGTGTTGCAGCTAAAGGCTGATGAGTTTGTGGCATTGCGTTGATACAGCGGTGTTGTTTTTGAAGCCGCGTATTGTAGACGCTGGGCAGGATGCGGGGAAGAGGGAAGTCGGATTGCCGGTTTGTTGCTATGTTTTCAATTTATAGCATCAAGAGCATTTGAATGAAAACTCAACGTGCAGGCACGAAAGACGCAGAGAACGCAAAGGGAGTTCCGGTTCCCACGCAAAACGTGGGAACGAAAAAACGAAGGATTAAAAAAACCGTTACGTATTTAAAAATCAACGTGAATCAGGTCAGCCAGATATTCACGGGTCAGTATCTTGCTTTCTTCCACCGCAGGCTGATCAAAGGGATCAATCCCCATGAGTTCTGCCACGACCACCGTTTCCATCTCCAGCAACATGATCAGTTCGCCGATGGCGTAGGCATCACGGTCGTGGAGACCGAAGGTGCGGTTAGGGCGGCCACGACGGGACAGCGTTTCGCGGGTGGCTTTAAGCTCGGAGATAAACAGCTCGCCGAGGGTGTGGCCTGCAAGGGGAGCAACGGCCGGTAATTCCTGAAAACGCATGGGAACGCGGCGGCCTTCGTGACGTACACCCGGGTTGGCGATGAAGGTAACGACCTTGTCGTCAGGTCCATCAAGCATCAGTTGCAGTTGAGAATGCTGATCAGTAACGCCGTGGTTTTCCAGCGGGGTCATGCCACGGTGCTGGCCGTCAGCATCCATCTTGCCCAGGCTTTCTGCCCAGAGCTGGCGATACCAGTTGACCACCAGGCGCAGATTGTCGGCATAGGGCATGAATACGCTAATGGTGCGTCCCTTTTCCGTGTGCAGATATTGAGCGGCACCGTTATGGAAGGCCGGGTTTTCAAGAATATCGTCATCGGTACAAAGTCTGGCCATGGCGCGGGCGCCTTCCAGTACACCGCTGACATCCACGCCGGAAATATAGGCGGGCAGCAAGCCCACTACCGAGAGTACGGAAAAACGTCCACCCACGGCCGGGTGTGCAATGGGCTCGATACCCAGTTGCTGAGCGATTTTATACAGCGCGCCGTCGGGATTTTCGGTGATAATAACGGTGTGTTCACGCAACCCGACCTCACCCAGATAACGCTCCATACGGGGTAATACAGTAAGAAACTGGCCCAGGGTCTCGGCTGTGTTGCCGGATTTTGAGACCACCATACACAGTGTGTCTGCCCACTGCACATCATCAATTTCGCTGAGGGTGCGCGGGTCGATATTATCGTAAAACGTCACCCTGTTGCGCGGCGAACGATGGCCCAGGGTGCTGGAAAGCATTTCCGCACCCAGTGAAGAGCCACCAATGCCAAAGACAATGGTGTGTTTAAACATGCGGGAACATTTTCGCCCGATCTGCTCAATCATATCGAGGTCCGTTTTATCCGGCAGATTCAAAAAATTAACGTCATTGCTACTCTGCCAGTGCCTGATTTTTTTACGCAGCCCGTCGAGTCGTGGTGAGAGGGCTCTGATCTCCTCATTGGTGACACCGCTATCGCCGATGGCGTCTTTCTGGAAGCCGGAGTTATCAATGGAAAGGCGGGAAATGGTCATGTGAGTGATCCTTTTTTGGGGTTTATATCCTGTTCCGTGTACTAGCGGCAGGGAAATGCGGTTTGTAAAGCACGAATGGCCAATTTGTGTGCGGGCTGCTGCAAATACACGGGATTGCTGCGGCCAAACTCCAGCACAATTTGCGCAATTTTTTGATATGACAGCTGCCAGTCAAAACAATAAAGGCCGAGGTCGTGTCGGTTACCGCGTCCGCCAGTTAACAGAGAATAGCGCAGTTTGGCCCGTGCGTCGGCGTGCTGTGCGGTGGTCATCATTCCACTCAGGTAGGCCATGCACACGAAGGCGCTGTTTTGATCAGCATCGTCTGGTACATCTGATTCCCGGTTTAGCGCAATTAACGCCTGCTGGCAGCTGATCATCAGGCTTTTCCCGTGGGTAATGGTCTGCACGCTGGCCATGACAGGCCCGGTGTACAAAATACTTGTCAGGCAACAAATACCCAGAAGCCACTTTTGAACATCAGTGAATTTTTGTCGTCGCATAGAAAGTGTGGCGCCTGTCTGTCATAAAGTGTGGACAGGATAAAGAAAAAAGCAGGGCAGGACAAAAGTGTTACGGAACGGAGTAGTCACCCTGCTGAATTGACTCGATAATATAAAAACACACGTCAATGTTTATGGTTTCTTCGTTCCGTCAATCTGCTGAGCGGCAATATCGAATGTGTACAGCCCTTCGTGAACGTCATTCTTATTGACTGCTACAGTCTTCGACTTTTCCACAATTAACGCATCGGGAAAGTCCACACCTTTATTATTTTTAGATCCTGCTTTGACTGGTTGTGTATGGCGATGCACGTTCAGAGCACGCCATATCGTCTGACCATCCTCAAAACAGATATTAGGCTCTTTAAACAATTGGGCTACGACAAGAAGTAACTGTTCTTTTGATACCTTGTACTTTTTTCCTTTTAGCGTCCAAACTACCTCTGTTAGCACAACATCTGTAACAAGTACCTTATTATCACCAGTAATTAATTTAGTGGCCTTCTTAGATTGTACTTCATCATCCTGGAGTAAATATCGGAGTAAAACATTTGTATCTATCGCAATCACGCAGCACCCGCTTCATTAGTGTCAATATAACTTTGCAGTGATTGTTCGTCGGACATACGTTTATTAGGCTTAATACTTTTCAAAATACCTTTGGCCGCGCCTTTTTCTTTGCGGACAACGGTTATTTGGCCATTAAACAGGTAGGTTTCTATTTCATCACCTGGTTCAATATGGGCCTCTTTGCACTGTTCTATAGGCAGTGTAATTTGACGTTTGGCGCTTACTTTCGGCATGAATCCATCCTCTACTATATTGTGTTTAGTATAGATAGCACATTCTTTACTATTCGTCAATGGGTAAAGAATTCGTCCCTGTTTTGCGTCCCTGGAAACAGAGTTGAGACTAAAACCTGGTAGACAGAATTCGCGCAACGTGGTTCAGCGTAAATAAACACCTCGACCGGAAGCGCTACGTCGCGAAGGTGCATTTGTGGTGCTGACAACTGGGTCGCCATAGATACCGAGCAATTTAGCGAATATTTCTCCAGCAGTTAATAACAGCCGAATGTCACGCATCCAGAGTGATGATCTCATCAATTTCGCATAATGTATATTATGTTAAATAATATACACGGCCAGTGCATCACTGCGACTTGTGTGAATTCCCGAAATCATCAGTTGTTAGCTGCAACACTGTTCACACACATGTGTTGTTTTTGAGTTCTGCACTGCCACTGACATACTGTCATCAACCTGCCTTTGTGAAGTATTCCACGCCGTCGAG
>JALSGT010000097.1 GCA_026982555.1 Chromatiales bacterium | reverse complement strand
TCAACACTGGGAAACGTCCACAACACCGTGCCATTATCCGCCATTAACGTTGCCGTTTTATTGGGCCATTCCCTGATAAAAAAAGTCATTGTCTATTCTCCTTTCAGTTGTAGTGACGCAGCTGATTCTGGAGATATAACATGAATCTTTCATTGCGATTATATGAACTTTCTGTGAAAAATAATCCGGGCTTGACACCACAAACCCTCATGAAGAAATTATATTTTTTAATTCTTGTCAGCTTTTTTCTGGCTATCGGTTCATCGGCTTGTGCCGACACGCATCACCCGATAAAAGCCACTTTAAACATACAGGCACTTCCTGGCTTTGACGTTGACAAAAATAAAACGGATGCTTCGCTCAGCGGTTATGAATACCAGGCAATTAAAGGGACACCAATAAAGCCGGAAAGCTGTAATCAAGCCATA
Source organism: Chromatiales bacterium (assembly GCA_026982555.1). GTDB lineage: Bacteria > Pseudomonadota > Gammaproteobacteria > SZUA-152 > SZUA-152 > SZUA-152. The sequence goes on along the minus strand of JALSGT010000097.1, from coordinate 58,972 downwards.
AACATTGATTCATCCACAATCGCTGATTTTGAATATTTTCGATTTAAACAACTCATCATCTCATGCAATGCCATTAAACAATTCGCAAAAGCAATGAAGGCCCAAACCACCTACTTTCCGGCAAAACCGGATATATCATTTTATTCTGAACTGCCAGCCATGACCAAACCACTTTTAACTAATAATGAGCTAAAGCAACTCAGTCACAAAACGCTTGGCGACTATGCACCTGAAACAAACATTTCACTTGAAATGGATAGCACTGCAAAAATCATCATCTCAGTCACAAAAATGATGAAGATGAAATTTATGTCACCCTGCTTGCCAGAGGTGACTTTACCCATGATGGAATCGAAGATTTACGGGTTAAAACAGAATGGTATGCCCGCAAAGCATTTGGCAGGCATTCTGATTTATTGATATTCACCCGGACACACCACAAAGCGCCAATCAATGTTTACCGGAGGCTGAATTCCGTTAACTGACCCCACAGCATTATCAATAAACTACGCGCCCCCTGCCCTTTTATCATTGCCCTTCCAACACTTCATCCATAAAATCCAGTTCGGCCTGTTGGTAAACAGTACGTTTATGGTTAGCCCATAGTTGCTGAATTTTTTCGGTATTGCATTGTTTGCGATCTACCAGTACCCGGGTGTTAAGCTGGCCACGGGGCTGTTCACTGGGACATTTGGCGAATACAAATTCATTACTGATCAAATCCATAAACGGTCCACATTTACTGGTGGGCATGATGAAGATCAGTTGCAAACCGAGGGCTTTGGTCAAATAGTCAATAACTTCCCGTGAGCGGGTTTCATCCATTTTTGAGAAGGCCTCATCCACCAGCACCATACGCAGGTGATTACTGCCTTCAGCAAAACGAAATGCAGAGGTGATGGCTGCCGAACGAATAATATAAGCCGGGGTTTCCAATTGGCCGCCGCTGCCAGTGCCGTATTCACTCAGGGCAATGGGTTCTTTGTTTTCCACTTCTTTGTAGATTTCGTATTTTCGGTAGTTGCGATAATCACCAATGCGATCCAGTTCCCGCAGCGCTTTATTGGCATCTTCATCAAGCAGCATCCGCATCAATTCCTCCCGGACTTTTTGTGATTTTACCGACAGCTCCATTTGGAACAAGTCGATGTCATCACCGACGCCGGGTTGCTTGATGATTTCTTCGAAGAAACGGGCATAGTCACGGAATTCAGGAATCCAGTCACTGTCGAAACGAAAACGTTCACGATCATCGCCAAACCGGTGATGCTGTAATTCTTTGTTGAGCCGTTCAATCTGGCGTTTGCCGTCATTGATAGCCTGATGAATGGTGTGACAGAAGTGGGTGACGAAAGCGTTGTTAAAGCTTTCCTTGAGTTGTCGCAGGTTATCGTATTTTTCCACCAGGATGTTATTTTTCAGGCGATTGAAAACTCTGTCCAGATCACGTTGCAGTCCGCAAATGGCACGAAACAAGGCGGCATCATAATCACCATTGAAATGGTGATAAATGATGGCATCACCCGGTAAACAATGCTGGTTATGTTTCTGGATCTCTTCATCCATTTTACGCTCTGATTTATGCAGGTCACTCTGGATTCCCCGGCGATGGTTGATGGCAATGCCGGCAGTATTCTCATTCAGTTCACCCGCTTCTTTTTCTGCGCAGGTCAGTCGTGTGTCAGCATCAAACGCTGGCCATTCACTGGCAATGGCCAGCAGGTTTTTTTCACGGTCTTCTGCCACCTGCTGGGTTTTCTCCTGTTCGTCAGCCAGTGTTTCGCAACGTTTGTTAATCTTGCGTATTTTTTCCTGTAGTTCACCCTTGCCTTCTTTCAGGCTGCCTTGCTGTTGGCGTAATTGTTGTTCCTGCCCCCTCAATTCGGTGAGTTTGTTTTCCAGGTCTGTGTGTTCAGACAGGTCCAGTTGTGCCAGCAGGTTTTCCAGTTTGTGCAATTCACGGTGTATTTCCAGCATGTAGGTAATGGCATCGGCATAGTCCAGCGACTGTAGTTTTTTGACATTGTCGAGCATATTGCTGGCCTGCTGCATCTGGTCATTGGCCTGCTGCCATTGCTCGTTGAGGCTGGCCAGTTCTTGCTGTTTGGCTTTCAGGGCTCTTTCCCGTGCGGCCACGCCGAAGACCAGTTCGCCCTCCGGCAGGTCACAACGAAACATACTGTAACCACCCGCGCCCATACCGTCAGCAGTAAGACCACGACGGGTTTGTCGCAGAGCATCGGCAGAGGCTACCTGTATTACATTGCCATAACTGGCAGTCAGATAATGTTTGGCGGTGGCATGGCTAAACGACAGTAAGTGAATCAGCGAATCCGTCGGCAGACTGGAACGCTCAGCGTCCTGTTGTGCCTTGTTGCCTTGAATGATGCGCGCACGGTTATCACGTCCCGGCAGCTGGCGCACGATGCGAATGGCTTCGGCTTCACAGTCCGCATCCACAATAATAGAAAAGCGTGTCATACCCAGATAACCTTCGATGGCCATTTGCCAGCGCGGGTCGCTGACTTCCACATGGTCACACAGCACACGCGGATCAGCCTGCGGGCAGTCACGGCGAATGGCGGCCAGGGCACGTTCCACAAAAAGTGGATAGCTGACTTGTTTTGCTTCCAGGCGTTCGATGTCCTGCTCTTTTTGTCGACACTGGTTTTTCAGTTTTTCGTAACGCGCGCCCCGGTTATGAACCAACTTCGCCAGCTGTTCATACAACGAGGTATTATCCGGCAGGCTGCCGGACTGATGCCATTGTTCATACCATTGATTGTGTAACCGCTGGGCGGCACGGGCCTGATCCAGATGCAGTTCCAGTGGTGACAAATCATTCAGCAGGTCTGTTTGCAGCAGTGCAGGAATGTCCAGCTCACCGCGCCCGCCTTCCTTCACTACATTCTGTGCGGACTGACGAATCTGTAAATCAGCCATCATTGGCAGCTCGTCCATTAAATCTGCATGTTGCAAATCTTTTGTGATGGCTTTGGTGGCTTGCAGATTGTTGTCCAGCGAATTGTCCTGTTCCAATAGACGGCGTGCCATGCCCGTCAATTTATCCTGTTGCTGTTTCCTTTGTTGCTCCAGTTCATCTTTTTGTTGCAAGGCGCTGATGCCCAGACGCTGGGCTTCCAGATGAACCAGTTGCTCGTTCAGTTGTTTTTGTCGTTGTTCGGTCAGTTCTGTTTCAGCTTCGTTTTCTTTCAGACTGCGCTGGTAATCACTTTGCTGTTTTTTGGTTTTGACGTAATCACGCTGACGTTGCAGGTACTCATATTGCGCAAGCGTGAAGTCCAGGCTGTTCAGTTCGATCCATTGCTGAATGTACTGGCTGGCCTGTTGCTCGGCATTTTCCAGAATACCAATGGATTCCACCAGCTGGGCTGCGTCACGTTCCATGGCATGAATGGTTTTGAGCTGACCTGAAATGGCACGAATTGCTTCGCCAAGATCTTTTCTTTCAAGAATTTCATGGGCAACAAAGTCATTGATACTGCGTACCGGTTTGTAAGCCATAAAGCGGGAAAAGGCGCGCGCTGCTGCGGTGGCTTCTGTTTCGGAAACGCTGTCATGCTGGCCACGCAGGGCCGCATAGAGACGGCGCAGATAGGTTTTTTTGGTGTCGTATTTTTGTACGCGACGCTGACCGAATTCACGAATCAGCAGGTTCTGGATTTTATCCAGTGGCGTGATGTATTGGCCGGTTTTTTTGTCGCCGATTTTATCCTCACGGACAAAATGCGCCAGCGTCAGTGCTTCACCGGGAAGAATCAAAAATAACAAGTCATCCTGCCGTGCTATCTGTTGCCCACCGGTAGCATCCAGCCAGGCACGCACACCAATAACGGCAGTGAAAGGGTCTGCCGATTCACCTTTGGTGGGGCAGAACACCGCAGCAAGATAACCGTCAATCGGGTCGAGCCGTGCATAACTGCCATCGTCACAACCCAGCACATAAGACGCCAGGGTGCGCACGCGCTTGCCGCCACGGCCACGCTGGGTGGTTTCATCCTGTCCCGGATTGTATTGAAAAAGATTTTCGTGGGCCGCAGTCATGATGGTCTGAATAGCATCTGCGGCGGTGGTTTTTCCTGAACCGTTGCCGCCTGACAGCAGGTTAATGGGACCCATTTCAAATTCAAGCTGAGGGATGTTACCCCAGTTTACAAAAATAAATTTTTTCAGAAACATAAATACTTAACTCTACACTTGTGTGAATACTTTTCTATTTTCCCTCAAGGGAAAAGAGTGAAGCTGGGGTTTTATCGATTTTTTGTCAGCGGTAGTGAGCACAGGGACGACTTGTTGTTCCTGCCAGCTTGTTGGTGGAACCGCTGCGCTTGTTCCACCCTGCCCGGCTGACCTATTCAGTTTTGGTGACAGTGCCTTCGCTATTTTTATTTTCCGACGCTGTTACCCGGGACAGCGTCTGCACAGCCTCATCGTTAACAAAACTGACAATCATCGGATGAATTTTCAACCAGGCTTCGCCGCTCACTAAATCTTCTTCACTGTGAAATTCGATAAGACGCAAACGGCGTAAATGAATAAACAACTGTTTTCGTTCAGTGAGTTTTTCCGGCAGGCTGCGCGCCAGGATATTTTTCATGGCAATACTCAAGGCTTCCATGGACTCGGTGACGTAACCTTTGTCATCCACCTGACCTTCGCGTAACGCTTTGTCATATTGCAAACGCAGCACCAGCACCATGGCCACTTCGGACTGGGACAACCGGTTGCGCAGGCTGCCTGCAAAAGCCGAGGTCTCCGCTTCGTCCATACCGGGTGTTTCGCTGCCCGGCGGGTAAAGTCTCAGGTATTCAAAACGCCGGTCGTGAAATACGCTGATGTCCATAATATGCAGATAATCCTGCACCAGATCGGCAATACGCAGATAGCGGTCATAAAGCTGTTGTTCGGTCTGGCTTTCACTCCGGCATAACACACCATAGTTGAGCAAACGAATAGTGAGTTCACGAAACTCATCAAGTCCCAGGTTGGCTTTTTCGAGTCGTTGACTCAGTACGTCAGTCAGCATGATTTTTTTCCTGAGAATGTTCCGGGGAGTGCTCCACCAGCTCAATGATGAAGTCATCGGTCATGTGATAATAATCCGTCTGCACTTGCTGGCCGGTGGGCGCTACGCGAAAATAAAATTCACTGGAGCGACGCCCCGCAGCACCCGCTTCAATGGCATGGGCAGCCATCAACAGATCACGAGCATTTTGCACGGGTAATTGTTTACTGTGGATACGATGGCCATTTTTAAGCGCTGCAACAATAAACTCCCCTACCTGCTGGTTGTTAACCACAAAAGCCTTTTGCAGTGACTGCTGGATAAACAGCTCACGACGCGAAACCTTGTCCATGGGTGCCTGTGCCTCGACAGAACTGTTCACCAGTCGCCGCTGCCGCCCGGCGTGCAGGCGCAATGCACCGGGGTCGGGCACACTGAGATCAAGTATGGCCATGGCATCGGCCACAGCATCCAGAGCCTGCGGTTGTTTTTCTTTCCGCAACGCGCCCAATTGCTGACAGAGATTGAGCAAATCACCCTGTTCACCACCCAGGGTGTAACTGAGCTGGCGAATAATGATGTCAGCACGACGGGTGAAGCTATGCAGCGCATTACGCAACGCAGGCAGCATGATGTCACTGGCACTGTGAATGCGTGATTCGATGCTGTCGAGAATGAAATAATAAAGTGAAGCCTGCTTGTCCTGTAATAATTCCGGCGCCAGCTTGCGCAATTCGATCTCGGCACCGGTCTTGAATTTTTTCTGCTTGCGTTTAGCTTTGCGCAACAGTGACTCGATTTCATCACGATATTTTTCCACGCTATCCGCCGACAGGCGTACCGAAAGATCCGGCATGAAACGTTTTTCCATAAAGTCGAAAAACTCGTCACTGGCCCGCTGAACGACCTGTTGAGCCTCTACTTCCTTTACCAGCATGCGTTTGCGCTCGTCCAGCTCAGCAATTACATCACTGAAATCACTGATAATGCGTTCCGAGTATTCGTAGGCATCAAGCAGATCATACACCTCGCCACGCTCAAGAAAAGATTGCAGGGCATTGCGGGTGTTACGGGTATTGCGATGCCGGGTACGAAAACCGCCACCCGCTGTTTCCACCATGGGCTGGGTGAACAGGCGGCCAATACGACTGAAGGCATAGCTGCTTTGCAAGGTAGCCTCATCGGCATGACGCTCAATCCAGCCATGCTCCAGCAGCAGGTTGAGAACCCAGTTGGCCTGCTCCCGCTCACTGCGCACCGGTGCGGAAAAATCCTCTTCTTCCTCGTCCAGCACGGGGGTACGAGTAATGGCCTCGGTGAAGGATTCCAGCACCTGTTCCCGGGTAAAGGCACGCTTGTAATCCGCCAGTGAACCATAAAGACAGGCATGCAAAATACGCAGGCATTCCACCACCTGTTCCCGGTATTTACCAAAAAAGGGGCGAAAAAAGTGGCTGCGGTTGTCTGTAAAAAACATGGAGATAATCAGGATTCAATAGTCGAGGGGCCATACTATACCGAAAACGACTCTGGTTTGGGTAAATAGCGTTTGCCCCCGGTTATTACATTAACAAATTCGCGGGTTCACCACCTGCCCACCAATCAGTGGGGCCGGGGGACTGTCAGACCCAGTGCTTTTTTCATCATTATTGCAATTTCTGTGCTGTGGTGAATGCCATTGAATTGCCGGGTAATTGCTTCCGGTCCAAGCGCCATCACCGGAACAGGTGTGTCCGTATGTGTACCTGTACCCCACACGACATTTTGGTGTCGTGACAAAATTATCCCCAGCCTGTTTTGCCGATGATTGTTGAAGTAAACATAAAATTCCTTAAAATCGTTTACATAAAATCCGTCACTCACAGGCTTTAAAATTGCTTCTGCTTCGGCCAGAGATATTTTGAACTCAGAACTTCCATTGACGATATTCATCAAACTTTCTGCCGTTTCCTGTTCTTCAGGCAAGGCTGCAAACTCAGACATCATTTCTGTATAGGATTTTTTCTGCCGATAAAGCATATCGATTATTTTTGGCGCACCAAAATTGTATTTTGGCTTGAAGGTGACATCCTTAAACGCAGAACCTTCAAGCCTCTTTGCTTTTGGCACATCAAAGTTTGAATAACTGAAACCGAATGACCCGGTTTCATGATCTGCTGTTAATACAACCAGAGTATCACCCTTTTTCTCAGCCCACTCCATGACGTATCCAATCGTTTTATCAAACTGCAACAGTTGATGCAACATTGTACCTGCATCACTGGTATGACCGGCCCAATCGATTTGGCCTGACTCAACCATTAAAAAGAATCCTTTTTTGTTTTTGGACAAATGATCAAGCGCCTTGATAGTCATCTCTTTCAGCGTAGGATGCTTTCTTGATTTTTGATGTTCCGTTTGATGTTCACGAATACCATTGGGCATTTTTTTGCTATCAAAAAGCCCCAACAGCTTCTTGTTTTCAGGTGCTGCCCACATTGACTCCCGGTCAAACACAAGATGATAGCCTTTATCTTCAGCTTCATTTAACACATTGCGATCATCCATCCTTTTGGAATTCAGTTTAATGTGTTCAGGAATTTGTTGACGAAGACGAGCATATACTTTGCTTCCCCTGTCTTCGACACCCTGAGGAAGAAACGCCCACAGACCGGCAGACAACATCACATCAACATGGCTGTTTATCAAATCGGCAGCAATGTTATCTTCCATTGACCGGTGAGGCTGGTGAGCGGCAAATGCAGCAGGCGTTGCGTGGGTAATACGGGTATCAGATACCAGCCCTGTGGATTTCCCTGCATCACGCGCACGCTCCAGGATAGTTTTTTGTGGATTGCCCTTATAATCCAGGCCAATCATTTCTGATCCCGCATAATAACCTGTCGCCAGTTGCGTCGCCGATGCCGCAGAATCAACGACAAGCGCATTATTGGGATGAGTCGTCATTAACCCAAGCTCGCCCTGAGACATGAATTTTTCTAAATTCAGCTCGCGGGTATACGCATTGGGTGCCAGCCGGGCATATGCCATGGCTAATGCATATTGTTGCGGCCCCATGCCATCACCGATCAGGAGAATGACATTTTTGACAGTGGGATTTGCAAATATCTGTTGTGGTATGAATAAAAAAAGAAGTGAGCTGAAAATGACCCGATAAATCTTCCAATAACCTGATGACCTGGCACGCCTGTAATCCATGTGCTGTTCCTGAAAAATAAATTTAGGGAAGTAACAAAATCGACAGGGGAAGACAAAAAACATGATATTTATTTTCTCGATGTTTCCAATGATTCGATTAATTTTTGCGGGAAACCGCCAGACTCTGACCCGAAGGGCACTCAGTCAATGGTAAGTCATTAATTTAAAGAAAGAAAGCTGCTGTCCCGCTGACAAACTCACTGTGGCCAAACAGTTAACCAACACCGGAGACCGTTTTCATAACAGCCCTTAACCTAAATTCCGCAGTCGACCGCTTCACGGATATATTAACATTTTGATCAATAGCCTGTTTAGTTGCCTTATCGCGCCGTGCCAGCCACAACATTCAACGCACTCTACAGGCCGTTCAACTGCGGGTTTTAGACCTAACTGTACACCGTCAGCACTCCCATGTTTTTCTGCCTTTTTCGATGTTCACAATATTATACTCCCCGGAAACTCCGGCCACCGGTAGTACCTACTCCTCAATTTCGATAAACTTCACTGATGTCTACTACCACTCCCCAAGCCCCAACAACCAACGTGTCAAAAAAACCAAAACCCACCGGCCAGCACACGCCGATGATCACCCAGTTTCTGCGCATCAAGGCAGAATTCCCGGATACTCTGCTGTTTTACCGCATGGGTGATTTTTACGAACTGTTTTTCGAGGATGCCCGCAAGGCCGCAAAACTGCTGGATATCACCCTCACCGCACGCGGCAAATCCGGTGGTGATCCCATTCCCATGTGCGGCATTCCCTATCATTCGGCTGATGGCTATCTTGCCAAACTGGTACGCAAGGGAGAATCCGTTGCCATTTGCGAGCAAGTGGGCGACCCGGCCACGTCCAAAGGGCCAGTGGAACGCAAGGTGGTCCGCATCGTCACCCCCGGCACGGTCACCGATGAAGCCCTGCTGGAAGAGCGCCGTGACAATCTGGTGGTAGCAGTACAGGCACTCGACGGGTCTTTCGGCATCGCCTCACTGGATGTCACCAGTGGTCGTTTCAGCGTACTGGAAGTAGAGGGTGAAGAGGCACTGCATGGTGAATTGGAGCGACTGAATCCCTCCGAGCTGTTGCTGAATGAAGAAGCTATACCTGCGGGCATTGATACCGCGCGCCCCGGCCTGCGCCGCCAACCACCGTGGTACTTTGAACGGGACACGGCCACCCGCCTTCTGACGCAACAGTTCGGCACTCACGACCTGGCGGGATTCGGCTGCGAACAGCTCCATCTCGCCGTCAGTGCCGCCGGCTGCCTGCTGCAATACGTCAAGGACACCCAGCGCACCGCTCTGCCGCACTTACGTGGCTTGCAAGTGGAGCGTCGCGAAGACAGCATCGTGCTGGACGCCGCCAGCCGTCGCAACCTGGAACTGGAGACCAACCTCGGTGGCGGTCGTGAACACACCCTGGCCTGGGTGATGGACCGTACCGTGACCCCCATGGGTAGTCGCCTGCTGCGGCGCTGGATCAATCGTCCATTGGCCAGCCACACCGCCCTGCGCCAGCGTCATCAGACCATTGCCGTGTTACTGGACGGCCACCGCTACGAAGAACTGCAAGGCATCCTGCGTGCTATTGGTGATGTGGAGCGCATCCTCGCACGTATTGCCATTCGTAATGCCCGGCCACGGGATTTTTCGCAACTGCGCGACACCCTGGGACGCCTGCCGGAATTACGCAGCACGTTAACCGGTATCTTCGCCGGACAAGACTGCACTCTGCTGGAAGCCCTCGATGCCCGCATCGGCGACTACCCCGAGCAACACGCCCTGCTCAGTGCCGCCATCATCGACGTGCCGCCCATGTTAATCCGGGATGGCGGCGTGATTGCCCCCGGCTTCGATACCGAGCTGGACGAACTGCGCGCCATCAAGGACAACGCCGGACAATTCCTGTTAGATCTTGAAACCCGCGAACGCGAACGCACCGGTATCGCCACCCTGAAAGTCGCCTACAACCGGGTACACGGTTATTACATTGAAATCAGCAAAGCACAATCCGCCAACGCACCGGACGATTACATTCGCCGCCAGACCCTGAAAGGTGCCGAGCGTTACATCACTCCTGAATTAAAATCGTTTGAAGACAAAGCACTGTCTTCCAAAGAACGCGCGCTGACACGGGAGAAAATACTCTACGAAAAACTCTTTGATCAACTGGCTGACGTATTGCCCGCCATGCAGGATAGCGCCACCGCACTGGCAGAACTGGATGCGCTGACCAGCCTCGCCGAACGTGCCGAAACCCTCGACCTGTGCCAACCGGCGTTAGTGGACAAACCCGGCCTGTTGATCGAAGGAGGCCGTCATCCAGTGGTGGAACAAGTACTGGAAGACCCGTTCATACCCAACGACGTGCATTTCGATGAACAACGCCGCATGCTGGTAATTACCGGCCCCAACATGGGCGGAAAATCCACCTACATGCGCCAAACTGCCTTAATCACCCTGCTCGCCCACGTCGGCAGCTTTGTGCCCGCCCGTCGCGCAGTCATCGGCCCGTTTGATCGTATATTCACCCGCATCGGCGCCTCGGATGACCTTGCCGGTGGCCGCTCCACGTTTATGGTGGAAATGACCGAAACCGCCAACATCCTGCACAACGCCACGAATCACAGCCTGGTATTAATGGACGAAGTAGGTCGCGGCACCTCCACCTTCGACGGCCTGTCACTGGCCTGGGCCTGCGCTGAAGAACTGGCCACCACCGTGCAGGCTTTTACCTTGTTTGCCACGCATTATTTTGAACTCACCACCCTGCCGGAAACCCTCTCGCCAGTGGCCAATGTACACCTTGATGCTGTAGAACACGGCGACGGCATCGTGTTTATGCATGCGGTAAAAGAAGGACCAGCCAATCAAAGTTATGGTTTGCAAGTGGCCGCACTGGCGGGCGTACCTAAAACCGTGATCAAACGTGCGCGGCAGCGCCTGTTGCAACTGGAAAACCAAAACGCCAATGCACCCGCTGGAGAAGCGGTGGAACAGTTTTCACTGTTCGCCCCCCCGGCGGAAAATCACCCCGCACTGGATGCACTGAAAGCCATCAACCCCGATGAACTGACACCCCGCGAAGCACTGGAAGCACTCTATCGTTTATGTGATTTGGACAGCAAATAACAGCACCCGCTCAATCCGGTCACCAGCCCGCTTTGAGAATGTATTAACATTTTGATCAATAGCTTGTTGAGTGGTTTTGGCCGGTACCCGCCGTTGAATGGCAGGCAGGGCGCGTTGAGCAATGTGTTATTGCCCCCCTAAACGGTCAACAAGAGCAGGTTATTTCACAGAAGCAATTAAAAATGCAGGCAACCAAAGAAGGGCAAACTCATCACGCCAACCAAACACCCACCCTTCACTGAAATAAAACCCCAGAAAAGCCACAAAAGTGAAAATATTTAACAAACGCATGGATGTGGGTATGCGGGGCAAATGCCCTACATTGTCACGATTGAATTTTGGCGTACAAAACCAGCCCAGCTTTAGATTAAGCAGTCCTTTAATATTCCCTGCGATGTAAGTATGAAGATTGCCCCACGCATACCAGAATGACATGGGCAAGTGAAACAACTCTTCATAACTGCGTTTTTTTACCAGTATCATCACTAACGGCTCAATAAAATTTGCAAGAATGCAAGCATATACCAAAATCAGAAACGGGCCTTTTATGATACTGAAAAGATAAAGATAATATTCTGCGGAATAAGTATTCCGGTTGACCGTCAACCAGGTAATCGTAATGATACCAACGATCAATGCAATGCCGGTAAACAGTGTGCTGGTAAAATAAGCATTCTGCCGAATAGCAGAAAATTTCGCGAACCCTCCCAACTGATCCGTTTTCAAAATTGGCCAGAAAAACTCCCGCAAAGCCCTTGCAGAGCCTGCGGCCCAACGTTCCTGCTGACGACGAAAATGTTCATAGGTAAATGGAACTTCACCGTAATTGACAACGCTGCCCAGATAAATGCCTTTCCAGCCATTGAGCCAAAACCGGTCTGTCAAATCCAGGTCTTCCGTAAGGTGCCCCGACGTGAATCCACCGACTTGTTCAATCACATCCAGTTTTAATAACGTGCAACAACCGGAAAAAAGTGTAGGATGATTTAAGACCTGACGTCCTTCGAAGTCGGAGTAATAACACCCCTCCTCATGAAGAGCGACATATTTCTGAAAGAGATTCATTCCATCCCTTGATGACACTCTTTTCGTTTGTACAAAAGCGATTTTCTTATCCGCCTCCAACACTTCCATGGTGCGTTCAATGGCGTCCTTCTGGGGATGCCAGTCTGCGTCGAGCAGATACATCAAATCAATGCCCCGCCCTTTGAGATAATTATGTATTTTTTTCAAGCTGCCGGCTTTGAATCCCGTATTCACTGGCCGGTGAAAAAAGACAAAACCCGGCGACTCCCATATTTCGATGGATTCACAATAATGCGTCCCATCCGGCCTTGTGATTTCCTCTACAAAAGAATGCTGCTCAACCCGTTTACATCCATGTGCCCTGGCGATTCCCCTGTTTTTTTCGATGGTTTCAATGTCTGATGAATCATCTGCCAGAACAATCAGCCTGTTTTTGTAAGTCAGCTGATCACATGCTTTTATTGTTTCTTCTATAACGTTTTTTTCGTTAAAAGAAACCACCACAACAGCCACCTGTTTATTTGATGGTTTGACCCGCTGAATCTTCGGCGTCCATAAACTGGCAAAGCCATATAGGTAATTAAAAAAAGCAAAGAAACAAAAAACAATCAGTAATAGACATTGGGTCGCTAACAAGGTAATCGCAGGCCATTCCATGTCAACGCCCGCCTCGCCAGCCCAGGGCATGCATCCAACGGGAAATAAACCATGCCATAATCAGCAACACACCAGACATTACCCAGGGCCATAATGCACTGGTCATATTTCTGTCTGAGGTATTTCCCGCCAATATACCTGAATAATCATTTGTACCCTTGATAAAGGGTGACCCATCCTCTACCAGCTTTTTTTCACCTAAAGATGTCAGTTGAAAGGCTGCAATATGATCTTGTAATTCCTGGTCGGGATTATTCTGTGTCAATGAAATGAATACCGGGTTCCGTTGCTCCCAGTACCCATCAACGCGCTCAATGAGTTTCAGTGTTGAATAAGTGGATTTTACATACAATGTCGCCTGATTGAATTTCTCCAGAAACTCATCCTCGGCAGTAATTAACAAGGAAACGCCACCATCACTGTCTTTGGTTTCCCTGATTAATATTTCCCGAATATCGGTATCAGGCGCGTCAATTGTGATCCGTTCGATTATTTCACCATTGACGTTTCCATGAAGTCGTTGGCCAGTTTCATCAAGCACAACACGGTATCTTTTAGTGCCACTGTCACCCACCCCGGTCGTAAAGGTGCCAACACCCGTCGCCATTCCACCAGAACCAAAAGCTGACTGGCCCGAAAAAGCACTGACCAGAAAAAACAATATTATGAATAGATAATTACTCACAATTTATTCCATCTTTTTGTTATCCATGGAACCACTTTTTTCGGTGTCCCGTCGGCGCGAAATATCCCCCAGTAACCTTCTACACTACGTTCTTCAATTGTATTTCCCTTCCACGGCTGATCAAACGCTTCAAAAAAGAAAAAAGACATTCTGTGTGAGTCCAGCAACTGAAAAAACTCGGCTTGACGGTTTTCGTTAAACCCGACAGGAGAAACTGTTGGGTGCCCTACTTCTTTCAGCATGACCTGTCTGTTTGCCAATACCACGAGAAGATCATGATACGCGGCCACCCAGGCAACCCCCTTCGCCGGGTCTGTATAGTTTGCCCAATAAGGGTGGGCTATGGGGAACAGCCAGTCTGAATGCTTTAATAACCATGCTTTGTGAGGACCACTGATGTAAGCATCTATTGGTTCAGACGTCGTCACCGGCTTTCCGGTTAATCGTCTTAACTCCTCCATTTTCACCGCCAGCTCTTCTGGAGTGTAGCGAATACCCAGCCCTTCGTTTCCAATACAATAACCATCAACAAAAGGCGAGTTTTGTACGGCATTGCGCCATTCTTCATTGGAAAACGGATCCCAGATCCCCATTATGATGGTTTCATCGAAGCCTTCTTTACGTGCAATACCCGGAATTTTTCCCATCGCATCGGTTGCGCTATACGTTACCAGGCTTCTGAAACCCACACCTGCCAGTAGTTGCAGATCTGCTATTATCTGTTCGTCAGAAAGAATTGAAGCCTCGTCCGTCGGGACATACTCTCTAGGTTGGTATGCTATCGCAGGCCGGGTCATTTGCAATGAGTCAGGCAACAAAACAGGCGGCGCTGCATAAGCCAGAGGGCTGACAGAAAGCAATAAGACTACCCGGAAAAATAACGCTGTCATTTTGATCACACTGTGTTGTTCATTTTGGATTCCCTTATTTTACAAAATACCGCATTGATACTTCAGAACACCTGCTCGAAAACGGGTTAACCCCATACTCTTCACAGCAATTCAAATACCCCTCCCTGACCAGTGATTATAATGCACACATCACTTTAATATCAGTGCCCGCAGATACCCGGCAACGCTACTCCGCAAAATAATGACACCTGATGCCATTAACGGGCGCCGACTGGCCATCCCAAAGTAGTTTACGGCCCGTTACCCATCTGAAAACGTTAAAAGGTACTCTTTTTTGTTACCCGCCGGGAAGATTGTCACCCTTAAAAAAACCTCGCATTATTTTTGACGCTGCATGGCTGAACGCCCCTTTACTTGGTAGACTTGCGGCGGAAAATTGGCTGGGAGGAACCAATGACTTACGTCGTCACCGAAAACTGCATCAAATGTAAATACACCGATTGCGTGGAGGCATGTCCGGTGGACTGTTTCCATGAAGGGCCCAATTTTTTGGTTATTAATCCGGACGAGTGCATTGACTGCACTCTCTGCGAACCCGAGTGCCCCATTAATGCGATTTATTCCGAAGACGATCTGCCGGAGGATCAGGAACCGTTCATTGCCCTGAACGCTGAATTGAGTTTACTGTGGCCAGTAATCAGCGAAATGAAACCGGCCCCCGCCGATGCCAAAGAGTGGGAAGACGTGCCCAATAAACTGGAACACCTGGAACGTTAAGGAGTGTCCTACCTGTCTATCATCACCTATGGTGACGATCCACTGCGCAGGCTTGCAGAACATATTATTGAAAAACATCATACCGCGTTACCCGATCTCACTGAGATTGTGGTTCTGCTGCCGAATCCTCAGGCATCCACCCGTTTTCGGCAGCTTTTACTCGACGTTGCTGCCAGCCACCATCATTCGGCATTATTAGGACCGAATATCGATACACTGCCACACTGGATCCGTCAGCAGTCACCCAGCAAACGACCGGTACTTTCTGAACACCAGCGCGAGCTGATGCTGGTAGAGGCACTGGCTGGCCACAAATATCTTTACGGCGAAGGAAACCCCTGGACACTGGCCGACAGCCTGCTGACTCTGTTTGATGATTTAGGCTCCACCCACCCTGGCCTGCCTGAGTCACTGGAGCCGTTCCTCGACACGCTGGGCACAGCTTATGGCCTGAACAACAAAAACCACGACAGCCTGTTTGGCGAAGCCCGGCTGGTACATACCCTGTGGCAGGCCTGGCAGCAGGAAATGCAACAAAATGGCGTTATTGACCGGCATACAGATTACACATTGAAGCTTGCCAGCCATCGTGAATCCCTGCCTGACAATCTCGTTTTTTACATCGCCGGCCTGCCTCGGCTTTCCCCCGCTGAGGCACAGTGGCTTACGCCGTTACTGCAACAAGAGCGTGCCTTTTTATTGTTACAAAGCTCAGGAGAGCAAACCGGTGTTGATTATCACCCGGATGCTGTTGCACAACAGTTATTGCAGGCTATCAATTTACCACCTAAACCAGCAGACACACCTTTCCCGCAGACAAACAGCAAATACACACGCTGCCTGGACAGCGTATTCAGCAACAGTGAGTCTCCATTGCGTGCCCGCGCCCACAACCTGGCCCGGGATATCCCGGAAAGCCCCCTATCGGCACACCTGTCCATATTCAACGCCAACAACGCGGAAAAAGAAGCGCAGGCTATTGATATACAAGTGCGGCTCTGGTGGAACGCAGGCAAACGCAACATCGGCATCGTCACAGAAAACCGACGGCTGGCACGGCGGGTACGCGCTCTGCTGGAACGTTCGGGCATTGAATTGCAGGACGCTGCCGGCTGGGCACTATCCACCACCAGTGCCGCAGCCACCGTAGAACGCTGGCTGGAAACCGTGGAAGAGGATTTTGCTCACCAGCCATTGCTGGATTTTCTCAAATCACCTTTTTTATTGCCCGGGCACGAACGCGAAGCGCTGTTATCCTGTGTTTATCGTTTTGAACAAGGCGTGGTGCTCAAAGAAAATGTCGCGCGCAATATGGCCCGCTATCGGGAACATTTGCAGTATCGGCAGAATCGCCTGCCTGCCGAACTGGCCGCCGATTATGATGACATCCACTTATTGCTGGATGTGATCGAATCTGCCGCCGCACCCTTACGTGCGTTAATCGGCAACGAAGCCGATAACAAAAAATATGCACCAACAACATTTTTGCAAGCGCTCAATGACAGTTTTACACAATTGGGGCTCAATACATCTCTGGCCGCCGATGCCGCTGGAGAACGCATCCTCGAAGAACTGCACGCCATGCAAACAGCAAGCAATAACAGTGAGCTGCACATGTGCTGGGACGAATTTCGCGCCTGGCTGGGACGCACCCTGGAATGCTACAACTTCCAACCCCCTGCGCAATCCGGGCAAGTACAACTAACCAATCTTGCACAAAGCAGTTTGGCTCGATTTGATGCACTGATTATCGCCGGGGCCGAAGCCGACTACCTGCCAGGCAGCAATCCAGGCTCACCATTTTTTAATGATGGCGTGCGTCAATCCCTTGGGTTAACCAGCCACACACAACAATTCTCGGAAAAATTCTACCACTTTCGCTGCCTGCTGGAATCTGCTGACACCATTTTGCTCACCCGTCGCAGTGAACAGGACGGTGAAGAGATTATTCCCTCCCCCTGGCTGGAACGGTTGCAATCCTTTCATCAGATTGCCTATTCCGACCGGCTCATCAACACCTCGCTGACAGAACGTGTCAATCAGGCGGACATGCAGGTCACACACCCTGCTGAACCTATGCCGCAGCCATTGCCCGCTAATCCCACCGTTCGGATTTCCAGCGAACTTTTTCCCACACATTTGTCGGCCAGTGGCTATCAACAGCTCATCAACTGCCCGTATCAGTTTTTTGCAGCGCGCTGCCTGCAACTGGAAGCCCCCGACAGCATTCGTGAAATGCTCGCCAAAGCAGACTATGGCGAACGGGTACACCTCAGCCTGCACGCATTTCACGAAAACGTACGCGGCCTGCCCGGACCATTTAACGCAACAATCACAAGTGACAATAAACCCGCCGCCATTAAATGCCTCAACGAAATTGCCGCAGCCGTTTTTGCCCGTGACCTTGAAGACAACTTTTTACACCGTGGCTGGCTTAGGCGCTGGCAGGAAGCGATCCCTGCTTACATTGAGTGGCAACGTGAACGACAGCGACAGTGGCGGGTGAAATCCACAGAACTGAAGGTCACTCGTAAACATGGACAGATAACACTTCGTGGTCGTCTCGACCGGATCGATGCGGGCACCGATAATGATTCCGGTGTCCCCATTGCTGGCATTATTGACTACAAAACCGGCAGTATTCCCAAAAATGCTGATGTACTCAATGGCGAGTCCGTGCAACTACCCTTTTATGCCCTACTGGCAGAACACATTGGTCGCGAAACCATTACTCAAGTCGAATACCTTTCGCTGGATACGGCCACCAAAAAAGGAGCTTCCTCAATGGTAAAAACGGCAGGAACGCTGGAAACCGAGACACTGGACACACTGATGCAAAACACGGCCACGCGACTGGACTTGCTGGTAAATCAAATGACCACGGGGACCCCTATACCAGCCTGGGGTGATGAAATTACTTGCGGATATTGTCAGATGTCGGGTATCTGTCGCCGGGAAACCTGGCAGGATTTAGCTGAAAACTGATAGGGAGTATTCCGACTGAGGGAAGATATCCGAGGCGGAACGAGCGAAGGCGGCACATCCCAGTAACCGCCCCCGTTTACCTCCGTACTGGTCAATCCTTGACCACGTCGATCCTTCGACAGTATTCCATTCCGATCCTTGCCACTTTCCCTGTACTTGCTCCGGAGAGCAATCTGCGGAATCGAGATCTATAATACCAAATCATCACTTCATCACAAGTCTTTATAAGTAGCACTTTCAATACCACTTTATAGGATAAAGATAGCAGGATTTTCACTTACCTTGCAAAAACAAAGGGTTATCAAATGATCAACCGTCACACACAAGCACAACCACCGCGAAGGGACTACGAACCTTTCAGAAAACCCCTACAAACCAACACCCCCTGTTTTCACTGAATACACCTACAAAAAGGGTAAAAAGCAGAGGGGCAATTTTTCAGCCACTGCTCGGGTAGTGACAATGTCACGGCAGGGATAACAACGGAAGTATTGACTGTGTCGGCAAAAAATCGGGAATAAATCAAAGATAACGAATGAACGAGAACAACTCGTGGTTAAAAAAACGACATAGCCCGTTAGCACAAGTCCCGAATATTCATCATTAACACGAAACCTGCGTAAGACACCCAAAAATCAGTCCACAAACCACAGCCCCATAAAACCTAACGCAAGGGGGCTGAAGATGTAGAGATCCTCACCGTTGTAACAACTAAAAATTGACTAAACAACATCAGCATCCGAACTCTGCTGACAACACAGATGTACTCTTCGGCGCAAAGTCCAGGCACTCATCAGAAGCAATGCAAGGCTCGTAAAGAAGCTAAGTGCGCCACCACCACCCGCACCGGGTTCGTCACCTCCTGTTGAACCTCCTCCTGTTGAACCTCCCCCTGTTGAGCCTCCTCCTGTTGAACCTCCTCCTGTTGAACCTCCTCCTGTTGAACCTCCTCCTGTTGAACCTCCTCCTGTTGAACCTCCTCCTGTTGAACCTCCTCCTGTTGAGCCTCCTCCTGTTGAGCCTCCTCCTGTTGAGCCTCCTCCTGTTGAGCCTCCTCCTGTTGAGCCTCCTCCTGTTGAGCCTCCTCCTGTCGAGCCTCCACCAGTCGAGCCTCCGCCGGTTGAACCGCCACCACTGGAGCTACCACCGGATATTGCGCCCGTTACACTTACGTCATCAAAATACGCAGAATCGTTATAGCTGCCGACACCGACCCGGCCTGCACCCAGGCTGCTGTCGTCGGTTCTCAAAATAAGGGTGCCGTCAAAATATACGCTGATGGTACTTCCCGTACGATTAATTTTAATACTGTGGTACGCGTTATCATTCAACCAGTCGCCACTGTCAGCCGTCGCTAACAACGTACGATTGCCATCAACAACTTTGAACAGTTGATTATAATCCGGGTTATTGTTAAATAACATGTAGTAGTAACTGTCAGAATCCTGGGGATGGCTACTGTCAGAACCCTGGAACCCGAACACCACAGCGTAATCAGCCGTCGCATTGGCAGCCACATCGTCACTCAGCCTGGCTTGCAGCATGATGGTAAAATCGCCATACCTCCCAGGAAGCAAGGAATATTCACCCAACCGGCCACCACCGGGGCTGCCGGCACTCGTCGCGAGGTAATACGCCATATCGCCTTCGTCCATCTCCACCGTCCAACGGCTTGCATCGGAAGGGGTCCAACCATCGGCAGTACCATCTTCGAAACCATCTGCCGTGCGATAGGTAAAAGTCTGACTGCTCTGAGCGATAATAGTGTTGGGAGTTTCTGCCAAATCTTGTACATTGCTGACCTGCACCGTATAGACCATATCCTCCGTGAGCTGACTGACTACCAGACTGACAGTACGGCCATCCCCACTCAAGGTGGCAGATGTCACGGCAATACCAGAGTCAATTTCATAATTGGCATTGTTTTCAGCGCTGTCAGCATTGACAGTTTCACTGAACAGAATATTGACGCGGGTGTCGCTAAGCGCCATTGCTGAAGCCAGTGTTGGTGCAGCCTCATCCCGGACAACACGTAATGTCGCGTAATCACTCACCGCATTCCCCAGACGGTTAGTGACCGTGCTGCGATATCTTGCTTCATGATCAACTACCGTTACTGGCTCTATTGTAAAACTGGCGCTGTTCGCTCCAGCAATTAACTTACCATCTGATTCATCCTTACCCTTACGGTACCACTGATACTCCAGAGGACCGCTGCCATTGGCGGCCACACTGAATGTGACTGCTGAGCCCTCTTCAATGCTTTGCGAAGCAGGCTGAGTGATGATACCGGGAGGCGCTGGCTCCATGGCTGAATGTCGATATAAATACACATTGCAATTTGAGTTATTCCGGACAGAAACAATGAAGTTAACCCCATATTCGTAAAGTGGCACTACAACTGAATCCATGCCGCAGTACAAATTCGAAATATTATGCTCACCCGTTTTATTCCATACTCCTTGATCGAGATCGTACTCCCAGATCGGCAACGGGCCACTGGGACAAGAACCGTCGTTCAGTCGCCCCTGAAATACGACGAGATTACCACTGTTGGGGTCAATGGTTTGCAGTGGACCCTCACCATGCTGCCCAAGTTTGGTTGGGGCATCCGCTAACCGGGTCACTACCCTGTCCTTATCGAGCATGTAAAGTCGTCGTGACTCATCGATTTCCGGTGTTGGCTCTTGAAGTTGACCGCCGTTGGTATAGTGATATCCTCCACCGAAAAACATCACGCCGTGACTTGGATTGTATTCACTAAAGTGAGAAATCGCACCGAAAGGTGCCTGGGTCACGGCAGTGGGACCATCCAAAGCAGTGGATGCCTCCCATGTGTTCGTATCTGGATCATACAGCGCATATTCAGACCCGTATGAACCAGGTCTGGCTCCAAAATGTCCATCGAAAAAAACCAGTTTGTTAAGTTCCGGAAAGAAATCGATGGCGCTAAATTCACCCGTATCGATGGGGGCATCAGGCAGTCTTTGCCATTCCCCCGTATCCAGGTTCATTGACCACACAATGTAAGCAGCTGATATCCGTGACCAATAGTATCTTCTGCCAACAACATCGATAGCACCATTATCATAACCATGGGCTCCGACACCAAACGGCGGAAGATCCAGGATCGTCCAGCTGTTTGTCTCTTCAGAATATTTGGCAAACCCTTGATCCCATCGCTTATACGGCCTCCGCGTACCCATGATGTAAATCTCGCGATCTACTGGATCCCACGAAGCCTCATCGGTAAATTCGAGAATATTCCCAAGATCTTTCCACGGAGTCTGTGGCACAAGACAATGTTCGGGATTGCTAAACGATTCGTCTTTCTTGCATGCATCGGGATGCCTCTCAGGCAAAGATGGCACCATCGCCTGACATGTTGATATATCGCCATTAATTTTAAGCTCAACAAAAGTACCCGGCCGGACTTTCACAGCAAGATCACTCAAAACACTGGCAAATCCGAGCGCAGGAGCCGTCATCAACAATAAACTCAATCCAAACGCTCTCAATCGTGTCATCATTATCCGTTCTCCTGACTCTATTGCTAAGAGCGTGTGCGTGCCTGTGTTCATCTTCATTTACCTGCCTTCGAAGGAAAATATATTTTCAGGGCTTTATTCAAAACCATTAATGCACATAAAATCAGCTACAGCATTAAGGCTACCGAACATACGAAACGAGTGTGATTGAGCGCAAGGCAGCAACCGTTGCCGGGCATTTTGGTCGCCCGGCAACAGGATTAAATCACCAACGTTGAAAAGCTGATCAACAACTGTATTAAGCCTGCGTTGACGCCATGGAAGTTATCCTTCGACGTAACCCTCGAATACCCATCAGTAACAGCACGAGACCAGCAAAGAAGGGGTTAAAGGCACCACCGCCTTCAGTATCGGATGTATCACCATTTACAGAGCCTCCACCCGTTGAACCTCCTCCTGTTGAGCCTCCTCCTGTTGAGCCTCCTCCTGTTGAGCCTCCGCCGGTTGAGCCTCCTCCTGTTGAGCCTCCGCCGGTTGAGCCTCCGCCGGTTGAACCTCCACCAGTCGAGCCTCCGCCGGTTGAACCGCCACCACTGGAACTACCACCGGATATTGCACCCGTTACACTTACGTCATCAAAATACGCAGAATCGTTATAGCTGCCGACACCGACCCGGCCTGCACCCAGGCTGCTGTCGTCGGTTTTCAAAATAAGGGTGTCGTCAAAATATACGCTGATGGTACTTCCCGTACGATTAATTTTAATACTGTGGTACGCGTTATCATTCAACCAGTCGCCACTGTCAGCCGTCGCTAACAACGTACGATTGCCATCAACAACTTTGAACAGTTGATTATAATCCGGGTTATTGTTAAATAACATGTAGTAGTAACTGTCAGAATCCTGGGGGTGGCTACTGTCAGAACCCTGGAACCCGAACACCACAGCGTAATCAGCCGTCGCATTGGCAGCCACATCGTCACTCAGCCTGGCTCGTAGCATGATGGTAAAATCGCCATACTCCCCAGGGAGCAAGGAATATTCACCCAACCGGCCACCACCGGGGCTGCCGGAACTCGTCGCGAGGTAATACGCCATGCTGCCTTTATCCATCTCCACCGTCCAACGGCTTGCATCGGAAGGGGTCCAACCATCGGCAGTACCATCTTCGAAACCATCAGCGATGCGATAGGTGAAATCTTTGCTGCTCAATGACGCAATGGTGTTAGGGGTTTTTGCTCGATCTCGTATATCACTGACCGAGAGAGTATAAAAGGTATCGGTGGCCAGTTGACTGACGGTGAGACTCACCACGAGACCGTCGTCGCTCAGGCTGGCTGCGGTCACAGCAATACCGAGGCTAATCTGATAATTAGTGCGATCTTCAGCATCGGCGATATTCACTGCTTCACTGAACCGAACATCGACACGAGTATCGCTAAGCGCCATTGCTGAGGTCAGCGTTGGCGCAGTGGAATCCACCGACACAAACAACTCTGCATCACTGCTATAAATACTTCCCTCGCTGTTGGTGACCTGGCAGCGATAGGTAGTCTCATCGTCTGGAGCCTTGACGCCGATCACCGTATAACTGCTATTGGTAGCACCTGTAATAGGGTCGTTGCCATTGTTGCGATACCACTGATAACTCAGCGGGCCACTCCCTACTGCAACCACACTAAAACGGGCATCTTCACCTTCAGTCACCGTTACAGAAACCGGCTGCGCCACAATGCTTGGCGTAACGAGCGCTGAATCCTGCCCCCGGTAAGCATGTGTCAGCGTCACAACACCCAACGCCCACATGTTCATTTTCATTGGACGCCCCCATCGGTTCACTACACCCAGGTAGGCGGGATCCTGCCACATTGAATAAGCCACTTCATAAATACCAACGCCACTGTTCGCATTAATATTATTGAGCAATGGGTAATCAGGGTTTTTGCCCCATTTCCACGAAGCTGGGTTCATCACATAAGGCACATGAAAATCCAGTGCGGTTTTTAAGCCTATGGGTTTCCCGCCGGAGTCCTCACCCAGGTAGTTGTAAAGATCCACGCCATGGTGACGGGCAACTTCCGCTGTCAATGTCATCGCGTGGATTGCATATATTGAATACCCAAGACCGGCCCAACCATTGGTGCGACCACTTTCCTGCCCCAGGCGACCAGTCCAGTGAACCTGCTTGGGAATTGCATTGCGAAAATTCCGATATGCGATATCCAAAAGTCTCTGGTCACCCAAAAACGCACCGGCGATACTTAGAAAGGCATTCCGCCAGTTTTCAAAGTTATTAGGTGCCGCATTCGTCTCCGACTGACCAAAGGCATAGACGGCGTTATTACCAAAGGTTTGCACCCACGCTTTAAATGCATCCTTGTCGGTCTGCTCCCAACCAGGATAATTCCAGGCTAAGTCAACACCATAGATCACCCCGGTCATCGTCCCAAAAAGATCCATAAGCGACTGGTTGTTGCTGAATCGCGGCAACATACCGGTTACCGGATCAAGCGCCCAGACACGCACCAGCTCAATGAGCTTTTCGGCATATCGACTATTCCCGGTAAACGCATACGCCATTCCCAGGTCGCGCACACCTATCCCCAGTGGCTTGGCGGCCTTTTCCCAGTCATATCGATCCGCTGCACCGTTATAGAATGCGCCTGTGCAAAAAACGCGACTGCCGCCGCAACTGTTGCTACCACCAAATGTTACACTCACAGGTTTAAGGCCTAATGCGGCATCGGCCTGTTCTATCATTTTTCGTGCTGCACTTTTCCAGGGTTCTTCGCCCGCAACCGTGACCACGCCGTTATTTTCCGTGATACTGATTTTGGCTTTGATTGCGGCAATTTCCTGCGCATTTATCAGAATATTCGGATGTTGTTCATGGGCAATAGCCGCTGTCATGCTGCCCGCTAAAAATATATTTACCAGCAATGCAGCCCTGAGTGTTTTACCAAAAAGCCTCACAATACTTTTGGCTTTCACTTGATATGTCCGTGAGCATAAGCTCAATGAAAAAAATGTCATCGATAAGAACCTCAAAATTTTGTTAGCTGGCGAAGCAAAAATAACAAACCATGTGTATGTCGCATCCAACTTCAGGTATCGAAAAATTAACTGATGTATTGTGTGAGCAAGGTCACTTTTGAATCCTGGACTCCTGACAGCTGACCAGAAACGAGAACACAGTCACAATTGTGAAATAGCCTCTCCTGTGACTCTTCTATTTCCCGTTCAGAGTCAAAAATTAGGGTATCAAGCGTTTTGCCCAGCGATCACTTTTTAGCGATCTTTGATCCGTCCTTGCTTAACAGGCGCGTCTGGAAGCAGCGGCTTCTGCGCAAGCTCGGGAAACCATGCGGCACCGTCGCGTCCCCCTTCATAAGCACCACGATACATGCCGGAACGCGGAACACCGTCAAAATCCCGTTCCCAATCCTCGAAGCGCCTAAATGGCGACATGTCAATCAGAGAGCCTTTCAACTTTGCAGATGCGGGAAAAAGATCCAGTTCCCCCGGCTCATCCCGCGGACTCCCTAACAACGATGAAGCCGAACGATAGGTTCCAGCAAAATTATTCTGTTTTTGCACCGAGGAAGTCAGTCGTAACGGCGTAGACGCAAACACTGCGTTTGCAACTACCCGTTGCATATAATCAGTAACACCGTGACGCACACTGATGCCGGTATTACGCGCCACAATGGTATTTTGGAAAATATCAATTCGCCGGGGTTTATCGTTGTGTTTCTGTATGTTTAACGCCGAGCCAACATCATTGACCATCAGATTATTATAAAAAGCGATGTGCCCTTCACCTTGGAACAAGGCTTCACTGGGGTTCTGGTAGAAAAAATTGCCATACACAAGGTATTGATCATCCTGCCCTTCTCCTCGCAGAGGCCAATGTCCCAACAAAACATTGGGGCGAGCCCAGCGGTCATCCATGGCTGCATTTTCAGCCTTGCTGAACACATTATGACGAATAATGGTTGTATTTTGCCCTTTCGGAAACTCAACGCCTTGGGGGCGTGGCTTCTGGTGTTTGATTTGCAGGTTATAACCCAGTGTGTGTAACACCACATTACCCTCGATCAACCCTGCCACAAACGGGGCCGCACCATTGGAATTACCCAGATACATTCCAGTACCGGCACCAACAATCAGATTTTTGCGGATAATCCAGTTCCAGGCAGGGCCGCGCGTGGCAATGCCTACCGTTAACTGGCTTCCGCCATGGCGAAGAATCTTGAGGTTTTCGATAGTAATGTGATGGGTGATGCCACGCGCATTGACGGCGTCAATATCTGCTATCCCCATACCATCCAGTTTCAGGTTGCGAATGGTGACATAACTCGAATCTTTGATTTGTATGGTATTTCTGGATTTATTGTGACTGCCGAGAAAAATGGCAGGAAATCCTTCCTCGGGCCCGGTGATAATAATAGGCTCGCCAACTCGTCCATGCAGACGGGTAATTGATAACCCGTCTTCGTAGGTGCCGGAACGTAACGAAAGTATGTCCCCTGGTTTAAGCAGGCCCAGCATTGAGCGATAGGTTGCAGGGTCGGCAGAAAAAGTCTGTGCCTGCGCTCCACACCATGGGAAGAGTAACACCAGCATGACAAATAACAGCCAGAGGCTCCTCGCTCCATCCCCTTTAAAACAATCTGCACTGAATATCCGCATTTTCACGAGCAAACCCATTCCGGTGTAATGTGCCAAATTCCATGCGCATCATAACGGTCGAGCCTCGAATCGCCTACTAATTTTCCTCTCAAAAACCCGATAGAGACATCCATATCAGTCACCAGAACGCGATTTCATAGTCCAGTTTCTCGCCTACAAATGAATGCCGTCTGGCACTAGTCAAACCGATTGTTCAATATTCATACAGCCATAACACCATACACAGCACGCAATATTGATTTGCAAAGTGAAGAACAACGTTGAACATAATTTTTATTGTTACTGTCGAGAAACGCCATTTGTTCTACGAAGCGTAGAAATTTGTGCTGAATGAGCATATGTACTTGCAGAGACTGCTGTTGCCATGTTCACTTCTAAGGTGTCACGGCGTCTGAAAATACTGTACGTTTGCCACTCATCAAATCAATCGAAATGACCGCTGCCAGCTGAAAATCGACCACCAGTGCTCGCTCACGCCCATTTGCCATATCCACCACAATACGTAACGGACCAGAGAGCAAATCACTGTCATCAGGTGTTGTGCTATCCGATAACACTTTACGGGCACCACTGGTCAAGTCTATTGTTAATATCGCATCTAAATTATCGTCTACAACCAAAGCCCTGTTGCGATTATTGCCCGTATCCAATGTGATGCCTCGTGGACCAAAAAATGGAGTGTCAACATCGGGAATGACATTATTTGACAAAATCGTGCGTGCGCCGTTGCTCAAGTCTACCGCGATCACTGTGTCAAGATGATCTTCCATCAACACCAATGCACGGTTTTTGTCCCTGTCCAGAGTTATGCCGCGAAGCACAGAAAATGGGTTGTTGGCATTGGGCGTAGTATTGTTTGACAGTACCGTACGTTTGCCGGTAGTCAGGTCTACCGCAATCACCGCATTCAAGGAAAAAGCCACCACAAGAGCCCGGTTATGCTCCGCATCGAGGATAATATCCACTGGAAAAGAAAATGAATTATCAGGATCGGGGATGGTGCTATTTGATAGCACAGTGCGTTCACCGGTGGTCAAATCTACAGCAATCACTGAACCCAACGCCTGGTCTACTACTAAAGCCCGGTTGCGACCATCTGTCGTGTCTACAGTAATACCCCGCAGACTGGAGAAAGGGTTGTTGATATTGGGTGTGGTATTGTCTGACAGAATTGTGCGTTCACCCGTGGTCAGGTCTACGGCAATCACCGCAGCTTCATCCGCCACCAGAGCACGATCACGACCATTTGCAACATCTAAGGCAATGCTGCGTGGATTGGAGAACGGATTAATGACATCAGTACAGGTGACATCCACGTTGACCGTATTTTCACCGCTGATCATGCCGCTGCCTCTGGATATGGTACAGAGTTGCGATTGATTGTCGGGTTGAGCCAGCACAGTAACAATGTAGGGGCTTCCGTCTGCGAGTGCGTTACTGAATGTAAACATGCCATTTGTACTGACTGGCAAGGTGTCGCCGCTATTGATACGTAAAATTAATCCACTTTCAGTCAGGCCAGTGACAGTTCCTCCAACTGTGTACGAAGTTGTTGAACAAGTAATGTCGATATCAGCTACCACGACACCGTTAACAACACCGCTGCCATTACTAACGGTACAAGCTTGATTTGGACTACTGGGTAATGTCTGTACACTAACAGCATATTGATCACCATCAGCTATCCCGGAACTAAAGGTGAAAGTACCATTTTTGCTGATTGCCAAGTCATCACTGCCGTTGTTTTGTAAAATCAGGCCACTGCCTGTATATCCGAAGACAGTGCCGCTAATCGTGTAAGCAGTCGTTGAACAAGTCACGGTGATATCAGATACCGCAGAACCGCCGATGATGCCATTGCCATTGTTAACAGTACAAACCTGGTTTGGATTGCCGGGTTGAGTCAACACAGTGATGGCATAACGACTACCGCTGGTCATTGCACTTGCATTACTAAAGCTAAAAGTGCCATTGGCACTAACCGGTAAATCATTGCCATTATTATTTTGCAATACAAGCCCACTTCCCGTTAGCCCTTCGACTTGTCCACCCACGGTATAATTAGGGGTGCCAGTACTGGTACCTGCATTTAGTTCATCCAGGTTGCTGATGGAATCCCCGTCTGTATCGGTATAACTCACCTCGGCAGAAGAAAAATCTGCGGATGCCTCCTGATTGGCTACAACAGTAACGGTAATGTCTGAGGTCGTAATAACTTCAACAATTCCCTGGGTAGGATCAATAATGGAATACACTAATAACAGGGTATATGTGCCTGTCGGAAACCCGGACACATTGCCGGAAAAAGTCCCTGTGTCTGTATTGACAACGAGGTTTTCAACCCGCAATGGCTTATCTACATCGCCATTGACCACTACATCCACAATAAGAGTAGAACTATCCACTGAAAGCCCGGTAATAGCTTTCGGCAAGGGCGCGCTGAGCGTGTCACCAGAAATAACACCTTGTTGCGGGTCTGAGCCCTGGCTGCAGGCGGCCAGGACGAGGCTAAGAAGCAGCAATCTCAAACACTGATATAATTGACGACAAGTGGCTTTGTTTTGCCGGGCACTCATTTGAGTTTGCATATTTTCTATCCATTCGTTTTTCTATGTAAATAACCCCTCATTAGGGTGTCGGCCCTGAAATGCTCAAAGTGCCTGTGGGCGGTGGTTCTGGATCATTTCCACCGCCACCACCACCGGATAACGCTGCACCAGCAGCGACCACACCCAGGCCGATCCACACCCATTTGCTGATGCCGGATTTTTCCTTTGCATTGGTATTGTCCGTTGCAGCCATGTTATCCACTGCTGCCGGGGTCACGGCAATGGTCAACGGTGAAAATGAATAACCAAATAACAGTGTGTTTCCGGCCAGATCTGTTGCCTGTATGTAATAGTCCAGGCCGGGTGAGGCGGTGGCGGTGAGTTGGGTTGTGTAAACAAATGAATCCAGATCACGATTCATTTTCAGGCGCTTGAATTCGGTTGCATTGCTGTCACGATAAAACAGGATAACGCTTTTGACACCCACGTTGTCGGTAACGGTGGCTTTTATATCAACCTGCTGACCCGCGTAAATATCTTTTTCGATGGGTGTGTGTTCAATGGCCGGGGCAATCAGATCACCGGACGGCAACGCCAGTTCGGCAGCCTGTACAATGGGGAACAAAATGAAAGAGAAACTCAACAACACAGCCAACGTCATTCGACGTGATTTCATAGAATGCCCCCTGACACAAATAAAAGTGCCTTACTATTGATTGTTTTTTTGATTTTTCTGCTTTGCCGGTCAAAGAATGCTGTTCAACCAAAAACCCGGCTTAAGTTATGACATGAGCGCCCTTCTGCATCACCAACCCAAGCAGCCATCCGGTGATACACCAACACCTTAAATTGCCAGGGTCATCGATCATTAGCAGCTGTGACATTCACCTTACGAGAACACTGCCTGCCTTGTTTCGGCGTCGTAATACAGGCCACAGGGCAGCCAACAGCAACAATCCCAGCGGGCTGTGACTACCGCCGCCTCCACTGGAACCTTCATCAGTTGAGCCTCCTCCTGTTGAACCTCCGCCTGTTGAGCCTCCTCCTGTTGAGCCTCCTCCTGTTGAACCTCCTCCTGTTGAGCCGCCACCAGTCGAGCCTCCGCCTGTTGAGCCGCCACCTGTGGAACTACCTGCCATGCGCAACAATGCACGCCCTGTCACAGTTTTGCGAGTACGGTTGGCAGCAGCTTCGCCAGGACGCACTCTGCTCCAGCTTCGATTGGGCTTATCCCAGATTTCCAGCGTGATTGTGACATCATCAGCATTGCTTTCGGTCACTGTGTCGGGCAAAGGTATGCTGATAACATCCGGCGCACCTGTCACCTGAGGCGTAATATCGTCACCATTGGCCATTACCACTTTGAATCGGGCAAAATCCAGTGGAGAATCATCCCACAACCCGACCAAAATACTGTCCACGCTGGAGGCACCACCCACAGGTGTAAGGGTCATCACCGGGCGCATCATGTCATCATGTACATTAAGCTTGGGTGCTCCTATATCCAGCCAGCGCGCAATCAGGCGTTTTTCCGCCTCAGGCATGCCGGAAACATAAGCCAGGTGTTCACTTACCTTGGGCCATATCTCGGGGTAATCACGCCTGGGACTCCCATTGTCCACCAACACACCGCTGCCAGCGGGTGGCAAGCCCGTAAGAGGGTCACGACCATCCAGGCGCTCACCGTAGAGTGCCCACACCAGCATGCTGGAACGCGCGCTGTTGACGGAAACCCATCGTGAAGGCGTACAACACTGGTAGTGCGGTGTAATGCGATCAGTTCCCGGCTCATCGAGATCGGTGAGACCATTGCCTGGCTTGAAACCAGCACCGATGACAGTGCCATCTTCACGAGTGTATTTGTTCTTGATAAGCAACTCATAGGTCCGGTTACTGCCATCCAAACGTAGACCTGTGAGCTGCTGAGCCGACTCACCTTCTGCATGACAAGACGCGCAACGATTCTGCACAATCGCCGCAATGTTGTTGTCCCAGTCCGCAGCAAAGGAGCGTCGAGCCGTGGCTCCCGCCTCTCCGGAATAAGTATCCTGAGCACTGGCAACAACCGGATAACCCTTGTCTTCCCCCACAAACAACGGGGCACTGATACCAGTGAAGTCACCAAATTCGCTGGTATTGCTCCTGGCCAGTGAATCCAGGGTATCCATACCTTCGCGGGTATGGACATGACAGCCCGAGCAAAACTGCTCCTCACCACGCGTGACCGAACGCGATGTGGTTTCGATGTCCAGTGCCATGCCACGTTTGTCAATGGTCTGCATCAGAAAAGGCGTATCAGCCGGTACCCTTACGATGAAACTGGTATCCGGGTTGCCTTGAGCATCATCGGGCTCCAACCCTTCCGTGCCGGGTTTGCGCACCGGGTATTCGCCAAGAATACGCAAATGATGTTGCTGGAAACCAGACCACTTTTCCTCGCTCCTGTAAGCCTCTTTGGGAATATTGGGCACAGGGATAAGAACACGAACACCGTAGATTTCATCGTTATCAAAAATAGCCAGTTCGGCACCACTGACCGCCAAATTCATGTAGGTACGTCCCGACATGGCACCACCACCATCCTTCATGTTCCAGGGGGTACCATTAAGTGAGCGGGTTTCCCGGTCGTACAGAGAAGCGGCACCGGTAAGACCATAGGGCGCGCCAGCAGGCAGACGCGGATCCTGATCGCCATTATTGCGGGTTGGTGGTCGCTCACCATCAGGGTCAGGACGTGGAATGCCATAGATATCCTGATAACGCACCACCGCACGCGGCATAATTTCGTGATACTGGGGGAAATCCACCACGATCCGGGCATCATCGGCAATGTGCCCTATCTGGCGGGTACTGTTGGGCTCCAGCGGCAGCAGCCAGATACCCGCATCCTTGCCAATGACTTCCTTGACCGCCTCCAGCGTCGTGTCCCGAAATACAGAACTGCCGATAGTAGAGGCACCACCTATTGCGTAAGTGGCCAGCAAATCATTATCGGGTGCCGCAGCAGGATGGGTGAAACGACCGCTCATAACAACAGTACGACCATCCACCGGGTGTACAAAATAATCCGCGCTGTTTTTGTAACGAGGCATTTGAGTGTCACCGGCACCCGCCTGCGGTGTCAGACGAAACTGCCCGGGGCGGGCGAACGGTAACAGCTGGTTGCCTGTTTTCCAGGTATCCGGCAGCGTATTGAGCACATCACCTGCTACACCGGTGGAAATTGTACGGTGTACAAAATCCGGCCCCGGCGGATTCACCGGAAAACGCTCAAATGCACCCAGCCCGGTCTGCTGATGGTTGTAATACAAGGTGGTAACGATGTCGCCATCCGACAACTGGGTCGTGTAATGATACGACCATTTTGTGGGATCATTTTTGCCCGCAAAAATAAACGGCGCGGAACCATCGGGGTTGATTTCGAATAAAGAGAAATTATTATTGGTCACACGTTGCAGCATGCGATCAAAGTTGGTGTAAACAATGCGTCCATCCATCAGGGTGAAGGGGTGCAATTGGTTTGCCATGGCGCGATGGCTCAGGACTTCCATGTTTCTTCCATCACGATCCATCGTAAACAGCTGGAACATACCAAAACCCTGCTCACGGTTACTGGTAAAGCCAATGCGGCCATTGGGCATAAAAAACGGGCCGGTATCCATCACTGGAATATTGGAGCTCCACTCTTCGTCCTTGCCCGGGTGCGCACGGCCAGCAAATATTTTGCTGTCGGGCGACACCTGTACATTTTCGCCCGTGAGCAGGTCATACATAAAAATCAATGCCGGCGCGTCATAAGGCTTAAAATTAACATGATCCATAACGGCAAAATAGTTCCTGTTGGAGCCAAGCTTTCCTTCAGGATCAAGCTTCATAAAGCTCTGCCTGCCTATACCACCCAGCTGCCGAATACCCAGACCAGTCACAAAGGTGCGGGTATCAATAAACTTGGTGTACACCACATAACGCCCATCAAAGGAGACATTGGGGTCCACCACCGAGCACACAGGGTTTGAGGTGTCATCTTCGTTGCAGTCAACCAGCACTGTCTCTGCGGCAGGATCACCAGGAGTCATGCTGGAGTCATGCAAAACCAGATCACAACCAGGCTGGTGATAAACGTTGTTGTTGGCCGACAGCCACAGGTCATTAACGCCGTTCCAATTCAGTAATTGCTGTGGGGTAGCTCCAGAGGTGGGGCGCAAAACCGGTTCTTTGCCCCTCGGGCAACGCACATACACCACATCGTAATCAATTTCAGCAAACCGGGCCTGATGTTGTGCCGCAGATGCTGCTTCAGACAGACTCAAACCTGCTAAAATGCCAAGGATGGCCCATGCGGGTAAAAAATATTTAGTCATATTAAATATGGTCATAGTAAAAAGGGGCTTATATTTGAAAGGATTCATGCTTGCCAATCTCCATACCTGCTAACGCGGCAAAAGAGTGCCGGGTTCCCATACATAACCCTCTCGCCTGTATTTATTTGTTTTGAGACGGTGCTGTTCCAAACGTGGCAGGCTGTATTGAGACTTGATATATCGGACTTGACATGCGAATAATTATCTCAACAGAAATGACACGCACTCTGCTAATCGCCTCCATGCACTGAACCTTGACCATGACTGAACCATTTTGCGACCGGCACCACATTCTATTAACTCGGATCAATAGGTAAGCAGCCCAATAGCGCATTAACATTAAAGAAGCGACGTTGATTTCCCGCTAAACGGAACAATATCAGCGCTGTTTTACGTTTACTCGAAGCCTTGGCAAATCAGCACAGCGCAATGCACTAACAATATATTGATACAGGACAATTACACGGAATGAAATCAGTCAATCAAAACCTGATGGGTAAATTTTGTACCATTCTCATATTCAGTGCCATCCTCAGCGCATGTGGCGGTTCCGCCTCGGACAAGGGCAATGACAATGACGATACAACACCAACATTCGAGTTCTCCAATATTCGGGTTACCGAGGGTAATTCGGGTACTACAGCGGCAACATTCAACATTGTCCTGTCTACCCCCGTTACCGAGACCATTACCGTCAATTACGAAACCAGTAACGATACCGCGACCGAACCCGCTGATTATCAGAGTAAAAGCGGCACTTTATCCTTTGCACCCGGAGAAACAGAGAAGACAGTAACAGTTAATGTGGTGGGTGATACCACTCCGGAACCGGATGAAAAATTCAAACTGACCTTATCCGACCCCGACGACCCAAGCAACAATGCGGTTGCCTGGGCAACCATTGTCGATGACGACACACCGACACTGCAAATCGGAAACATCAGCATCACTGAAGGCGACTCAGGTACTACGGCAGCAATGTTTAACATCACTCTATCTGCCAGCAGCACCGATACTGTTACTGTCGATTACACAACCAGTAACGATACCGCGACCGAACCCGCTGATTATCAGAGTAAAAACGGCACCTTGTCCTTTGCACCCGGAGAAACCAGCAAGACGGTTACGGTAGAAGTGGTTGGTGATGCCATTCCGGAACCTGATGAAAAATTCAAACTGACCCTGTCAAATCCCGGCAATGCTGACCTGAACAGCAGCAATGCTGTTGCCTGGGCAACCATTGTCAATGACGATAATGTCGGCACTCTCCCGACACTGCAAATTGGAGACATCAGCATCACTGAAGGTGATTCAGGGACTACAGCGGCAATGTTCACTGTTACCCTGTCCGCCAGCAGCGTCGATACCGTTACCGTCAATTACGAAACCAGCGACATTACCGCGACCTCACCGGGTGATTATCAGAGTAAAAGCGGTATCCTGTCCTTTGCTTCCGGAGAAACCAGCAAAACTGTTGCCGTAAATGTGGTTGGTGACACCATTGCAGAACTCAATGAAACGTTCAGACTGGCATTATCCAATCCCGCTAATGCCAGCCTGCTCAATGCTGTCGGCGTGGCAACCATCACCAACGACGATACCGATTCGACAGTATTGCTGTCCAACCCCGGTCCACAATCTTTCGACGAGGAACAGGATTACACCATTGACATCATCGCTCGACCAAGTGCGCGAATCTTTGTCAGCGGCATGCCACCCGGAATGCACTGGAACGAAGTCGAGCGCCGTTTCGATTTTCGCCCGGATTTTATCCAGGGAGGAAAGTCGTGGCAAATAACAATGGAGGCCGTAGACGGTGAAGA
The DNA here is from genome assembly GCA_026982555.1 of Chromatiales bacterium. Lineage (GTDB taxonomy): Bacteria > Pseudomonadota > Gammaproteobacteria > SZUA-152 > SZUA-152 > SZUA-152. The sequence continues at coordinate 23,724 of JALSGT010000097.1, read as the reverse complement.
CAGTGAGACCCAGATGTTCACAGTAACGGTCAACAATACCATCCAGCCACCCTGGCCTACATTTGTCAGCTCGAAAGATTTATACAGGGTAACCAAGTTGGAAATGACGCAAGTCACCGATGATTTTCTGGACAGTCCCGGTTATAAAGGGCGTGAATTCACAGCAAACCTGGCCATCCCTACGAAAGCGAGTGCGACTAACATGCTGCCCGTGCGGATTGGTCTGCATGGTTTTGGTGGCAGCCCCGGCACAGTGGGAAGGGAAGGCTATTTCGGTATTGCGCCTCATGATGCCAATAATACATGGTGGACAGGATACAATGAGTGGCTCCCTGGTGGCGATAGAACCAGCGGCAGCAATCCCAATTATACCCAGCGCAGAGTCATGCACCTGCTCTCTTACCTGCTGGAAGGCTGTCCGGGCTTGCCTGCTGAAGTGGGATCTTGCCCGGGTGCTGACCCGGATCAGGTTCTGGTCTCTGGTCAGTCCATGGGAGGCACCGGTGCGCTTTTCCTGGCAATCAACTACGGCCGCCACTTTACAGAGATCCTTCCTCGTATTGGTGGTACCACGCCTCATTTTTTAAGTCCCGGACATCAGACTGGGCTTACTTCTTACTGGGGTTCAAAAGAACTTGGACTGCCAGGTGACGACAAAGGAACCAATGTTTGGGATTTGTATGATGCCAGTCGCGCCGCTCTTAGCAATAAAGACTTCCGCAATCTCCACTTTAGTACAATAAGCGGGAAAAATGATCCTGTTATCAGCTTTGACGCGATGGTACGGGAGAGCCCGGTTACGGGCATCTCTTTCCTGTCGGCACTGCAACAAGAAGAGATTGGGCACCTTGTTGCCTGGGATCAACGGGCTCACACCGGTCAAGATAGCCCGCTTAGCGCAGACTGGTGGAAGGAGCTGGCGCTGGATGCAACGTCCTTTCTGAGGAGAGGCCTGGCATTCCCTGCTTTTTCCAACGGCTCAGCCGATGATGACGCTGGAGAGCCCGATGGCGCGGGAGGATATACAGGCACCTTGCGAGGCGCAATTAATCGTTACCTGCGCTGGGACAGCACAAATATCATCGATACACGCAACCAGCTAAGCATGCCGGTCAAGGTAGACATCGACACAACAGGCACCCCGCCTGCCCCGGGTTACCCACCAAAAGGAAATTATTATTATGGGCAGCTTCCCGTTACCGCAGATGTGACAATACGTCGTATTCAGCAATTCCAGCTGTTGCCAGGGGAAGCCATCAACTGGAGTTATAACGGAAAATCGGGAACCGTCTCCGCGAATGATGACGGTTCAGTGACCGTACGAAACCTGGAAATGACGACAAGTTTTACCCCGCTTGTTTTTACCCGGCCCTGACCAATCACTGATCACCAGCAAAAACCGGACGCCGACACTTCCCCGCAGCAAACTGCGGGGAATTCATTCAGTCCAGAAAACATTGAACCTCATGAGAGCACCGCAAAAAACTGTTCCTTATTGCTGTGCCAATCCCTTTTTAGCAATACGGAACCTGAATGGTTTGATGCTTGCCACCGGCTGTATTTCTATCACGGTGGAAATCGCCGTCCAGTGACTTTTTTCAAAGGCCTTGCGTGATGAATGATTGGAATGCCAGATTCGCGCAAAAAGATTGGTAAATCCGTGTTTCATCATGACATGAGCAGAATGCTGGATCAGCATAGGCGCAATTCCTTTTCCTCTCATATCCGGCAGTGTGTAAAGCTGAACAAGCTTTGCCTCTTTTTCTTTTAAAGGCCAGAAATTTCTGGTCAAATACCGGTCACCATACCAATACACACAGAGTGCAACAATACGCCCATCAACAATGCAGGCAAAAATACACGTATCGTCTCCTCCATACCATGCCTGCTCAGAAATAAGCGTATCATCACTACTCATGATATCTTCGCGGGTCATCAGGCGAAGTTCATAACCTTTCCGGGGAACGCTCACATTCTCTGGCATACCGTTACACTTATAAATAACAAAAACACTATAATTCAGAATTGTATGGACAATATTTTTTGCGTTCTTAATCAGCGAATTAATCATTGGGCTATGTCGAAATCACCTGTTATTTTTAAATCTGATCATTTTTATGATCTTTGATTTTAGATTTGCCCGTTCTAAAAAGTTCCCAAGTATTTTGGATGATGTATTGACCGCATTGTGGCTTTTCACCAGCAGCCATGCACTGATACTTTTGGGGAATATATACACATTGCCACACAATAAACTCCCCGTTGAATATAAACGCTTGTGCTCCGACTGCCCTTCCGTAAAATCAAAATACCTGAATTTTTTCTCACCAAGAATATCTTCAAATGCAAACCAGTGAAGAATCGTACCCACGGACCATTTAATATACTCCGGGTCATAACCTAAATACTGGTATAACAATACGCTATCCTGAACGGGACAATACATATAAGCTACCGGCTTGTTCTCATCAAACAATAAATAGCCTCTGACGCTATCATCCCTGGCCAGACTGGCCATTGTTTTCTGGAATTGTTCTGTATCCGGCAAACCGGAATCCAGTAATTTTTCCTGGTAGCTTTTGCTCGATACTTCACGGGCACCACGATAAAACTCGGCCAGCTCATCAACTGTTCGATAACTCTTCCAGTTCATGTTTCCATTACACTTGGCCGTAAATTTTTTTATTTTTCTTCTAATGGTGGACCGGGTTTTGGATGAAAATTTTGCTATATACTCCTCAAAGGTTTGCTGTAAATCAATATAATATCTGCTGAATTGATCAGCCACATAATATATATATCCATCCTCTACCCTGTAAGCCGGCTGTACAGATGGAAGAGGAATGGATCGAAGAAGATACCCTTTTTCCTTGCCCGCTAACTTTACATCCGGGAATGGGATTTTTTCAGGGGGACTGTTTTCAGAAATAATTTTGAATCGCAAAATCTTTAACACGATATCACGCTTGAATAACGTCAAGTCACTCAGCATATATTTGAAGGGTACCTCTCCTGTCAGCCACTCATTCTTCATGCATATTTACTCCATGCCTGCTCTAAAACCCTTAACCCTGTTGCCCATACCGGAGACCTTAAGGGCAAAGGCTGCTCCGACAAATTATCAACAGTGAAATCTGAAAATCCTTCAACACTGAAACAATCTCTGTTTTTGTCCAGAAATGCGCACAGTTTTCGGAACCGCTTTATGACAACGGGATTGGGACGGGTACATGTTTTATCCAGCAGTTCAAAACTGTGGGACAAGATAACAACCTCTTTTCTGCCTTCCTCAAGGCTTTTCCACAGAATGCCTTCCAGCTCTCTTGAAGAACATGCGCATAACTGGGTATGCCGCAAATGATCCCGCCAATCATAAAAAACCGTCATTGGTACTTCATATACGCCATCATGAACAAGAGGTTCTGTCACAACATGACCCGGCATTAAGCCACTATCAAGCCCCATTAATGTTGCGTTATAACTACTGTCAACACGAATACCCGTCTCGCGAAGCGCGGAGAGCGTATGGATATTAAAACCAAAGCTGCCTGCTCTAAATGCATTTATATGCATCACTCCTGCTTGATTCAGCAGGTTTTTTCCTGTCTCAACGAGGATTTTTTGCTCATCAGGCTGGAAGTGCCTGAGATGTTGACGCTTCTCTGTGATATTGGGTATCGGTGAAACTTTTGCTTCATCAACCCACTCGGTATGTAAATGAAGTTCTACCGGTTGATTTTCGTCCATGATCAATCCGGTTATCTCGGAAAGGGAATCAGCACCAAATCTCAGGGAAAACAAGGGTTCAACAAAAAAAACACCTGTTAGCCCGTGATCATTTAACACATCTAGCTTGTAGGGTAGCCCGTAGTTTCCTTTTTTTGTTGGTCCATAAATGTAACGCTGAAATGCGGCGTTAAATTTATTGTCAATATCATTCCAGCCGTCACACCATATTTCGACATCAACTGTAAAATACACTTTTACCATGTTATTCCTCGTGTAGGATAATTGACCATCGCAGGTGCAGAAAAAGTACAGCGCCGTATGTTACAAGGAGTATGCCTGAGTAGCACGATTCTTTTTTTCATCGAAACACCACTGCACACACAAACACGGCGAGTCAAACGAAAGTCATACCACGGCTGTCGAATATTTGCGCAGCGCGTCAGTGTTGAAATGCAAGTAAACATGGTTAAAGTGGCTGATGTACCAGATTTCGCAGTTGACTGCTTCGAGGATATGTGAGCCTGTTGAAAACCGGGCGATTGCCCCACCAGTAATGAGGCGTAGATTAAAAGATATGTTGATGCAAACCCGTCACGCGGTTGCCTCAACAAACTCCAGGGCATTGCCATCCGGGTCACGACAAAACAGCGCCTGCCGCCCGGATTTGCTGCGGGTAAACTTAATCCCTGCGGCTTCCAGCGATGCGCTCAATACATCCAGCTTGTCTATTGCAAAAGCCGCATGCCGGTCCCTGCCGCCATGTTCCGGACGACCTGTCACCGGGTCCGGGTTTGGCAGTTCCAGTAAATGAATCTGCTGATCACCACCACAATCCAGCCATACACCGGGATATCCCAGGTCCGGGCGGTGATGATTTATTTCCAACCCCAGCACATCACAATAAAACCGTAGTGCGCGCTTTGTATCCGTGACAATAAAACTCACATGCAAAATACCATACATTATTATTTTTCCTTTATTATTTTTTGCGGATTGCCATCACTGCTGCCCTGCACCGACAGATACGCCGCAAGAACAATCAGCGCCCCGCCGAACCATTCTATGGTTGTCACAATTTCATTGGTGAGTAATTGCGACGACACCGCCCCCGCCACCAGCTCAAACAATAAAATCACTGCTGAACGATGCACCGGCATTTTTTCCACGCCATAAATCAGCGCCAGCGAGGCACTAAAAATACCGATACCTCCCAGAATCACTGCACCGATCCAGGCTCCACCGGAGATGGCAGGCATCGGTGCCTGTATAAGAAGCAACCAGATTCCGGCCACCACCACCACACCCCACCAGGTAACCGCAGCCTTAACGATGGTGGGCATATGTTTCAACCGGCGCACGGCCACATTGGAAAACGAAAAGCCGATACCGGCGCTGATTGCCAGCCAGTCAGCCTGATCCTGCGGCCAGGGGAAACCCAGTTGCGGATTCCACAACATCAGCAATGCGCCCGCCATCGCCATGGCCAGCGTGGCAAGCCCCAAACGCGACGGTCGCTCTCCCAGCCACCACCACGCCAGCAGGGTGCTCCATAATGGCGACAGGTAAAACAACAGCAATACACGCACGACATTGCCATCCAGCACGGCAAGCACAAACGCGGTATTCAGCCAGCCATTGGCCAGCGCGATGAGCAACAGTAACCCTGGCTGATCCCGCAATATATGACGGTGCGGCCACACCAGCCACAGCCCTGGCAGTGAGGCAACGGCGAAAATCACCCAGGTCGTCCACAGCCCGCTGAGACCTGCGGCTTCCAGTAGCCGCAGCGGATACCACACCACGCCCCAAAAAGTGGCGGCCCACAGCAATAATAATACCGGACCCATTGTGCCGGTTTTCAATGCGTTAGCCCCCAAGGTGATGAGTCCTGTTATCGTTTTTCATCCATATCCCCTTTGATTTGTCGCGGTGTACCCACTCTCGTTCTCCGGTATACTACACGGCTTGTTTTTCCCGGCCTTGAATTAATAAAGCGAACATGAATCCAGACCTCCACCGGCTACATCCGTACCCGTTCGAAAAGCTGCGCGCACTGAACGCCGGTATCGTCCCGCCTGCACACAAATCACCTATCATGCTGTCCATCGGTGAGCCGAAACATGCTGCGCCGGATTTTGTACTGACGGAAATGACCGCGCAATTGCGGGGGCTGGAAAATTATCCGCTCACCAAAGGCACACTGGCATTGCGTGAAACCGTTGCCCGCTGGCTGTCACAGCGTTTCGATATTGCCTCGAACCTGCTCGATCCCGAGCGACATGTCCTGCCCGTCAACGGCACTCGCGAAGCGTTGTTTGCTTTTGCTCAGGTGGTGGTAAATCGCAACCCGGATCATAGCAAGGGTGCTGTGGTGGTCATGCCTAATCCGTTTTACCAGATTTATGAAGGGGCAACCCTTTTGGCCGGTGCGGAACCGTGGTTTTTGAACACCTCGGAGGACACCGGCTTTGTGCCCGATTTCGATACGGTACCCGTTGAAATCTGGCAACGCTGCCAGCTGATTTACCTGTGCTCTCCCGGCAATCCCACTGGCGCGGTCATCGGCGAAGCTGGCCTGCGTCAGCTCATTGCTCTGGCCGATGAGCACGATTTCATCATTGCTTCCGACGAATGTTATTCGGAAATCTATTTTGACGAAACCGTACCGCCCGTCGGCCTACTGGAAGTTGCGGCAAAAATAGGCCGTAATGATTTTAAGCGTTGCGTGGTATTTCACAGCCTGTCGAAGCGCTCCAACCTGCCGGGGCTGCGCTCCGGGTTTGTGGCGGGTGATGCGGATATACTGACCACATTTTTGCTCTATCGCACCTATCACGGCTGTACCATGTCTCCTCCTGTACAGGCTGCCAGTGTCAAAGCCTGGGATGACGAGCAACATGTTGCAGATAACCGCGCGCGTTATCGTGAAAAATTTGATGCTGTGCTGGATATATTGTCACCTGTACTGGACGCACAGCGACCTGATGCCGGTTTTTATCTGTGGGCAAAAACACCTGTCGATGATAAAACGTTCGCCCGTGATTTATTTGCGCAGCAAAACGTCACTGTGGTGCCGGGATGCTTTTTATCCCGCGATACCCTGACAGGCAACCCCGGTGAAAACCGCATACGCATGGCACTGGTGGCACCACTGGAAGAATGCATTGATGCTGCACAACGTATTCGCAGTTATGTAGAAACACTGAAACATTCATAAATTAATCTGTTTAATCTGGAGCAACACAATGACCGACCTGAAAAAAGTCATCGAAGACGCCTTTGAAAAACGCGCCGATATCACCCCCCGCAATGTAGACACTCATGTCAAGGAATACGTTACCGAAGCCATCCGTCTGCTGGATACTGGTGAACTGCGTGTTGCTGAAAAAATCGAAGGTGAATGGGTCACCAATGAATGGCTGAAAAAAGCCGTACTGCTGTCATTTCGCATTGAAGACAACGAATTCATGAAAGGCGGCTTTGCCAATTATTTTGACAAAGTGCAATCGAAATTTGGCAGTTACAATGCGCGGGATTTTCGTGAATCCGGTGTGCGCGTGGTGCCACCCGCCTCTGTCCGTACCGGCTCTTATATTGCGCCGGGTGTCATACTGATGCCTTCCTATGTCAACATTGGCGCCTATGTGGACAGTGGCACCATGGTAGACACCTGGGCCACGGTAGGTTCCTGTGCGCAAATCGGCAAAAACGTTCACCTCTCCGGTGGCGTGGGCATCGGCGGCGTACTGGAGCCGTTACAGGCTTCCCCGACGATCATTGAAGACAACTGCTTCATCGGCGCGCGCTCTGAAGTGGTGGAAGGTGTCATCGTCGAAGAAGGTTCGGTGATTTCCATGGGCGTATACATCGGCCAGAGTACCAAAATCTATGACCGTGAAACCGGTGAAGTCACCTATGGCCGTATCCCTGCGGGTTCCGTGGTGGTGTCCGGTAACCTGCCATCTAAAGATGGCAGCTATTCACTGTACTGTGCCGTTATTGTGAAAAAAGTCGATGACAAAACCCGTGGCAAGGTGGGCATTAACGAACTGCTGCGTGACATTTAGTCGCCTTCTGACCAATGACAACACTCTACGGCATTAAAAACTGCGATACTGTGCGCAAGGCTTGCAAGTGGCTGGATGCACACAACATCAAATATACTTTTCATGATATGCGTAACGACGGCCTGGACAAAAATGATCTGTCTGCCTGGGTGAAATCTGTCGGCTGGGAAAGCCTGCTCAACCGGCGCAGCACCACCTGGCGGCAGTTGCCGGACAAAGATAAAGAAGACATCAACGAAACCAATGCCATCCAATTAATGTCAAGCCAGCCAACCTTGATTAAACGCCCTGTGTTGATACATAACAAAAATATCCATGTGGGCTTCAAACCCGCTGACTATGCAACGGTATTCGACCAGACCCCGTAGGGTGGGCATTGCCCACCCCGCACGTAATCCGGCTGGCGATAACAGCAGAGGCTTGTAAATACAATGAAACAAACAGAATCCGCCACACTGACTCTGGCCAAAGACCTTATCTCCCGTCGCTCAATAACCCCCGAAGATGCCGGTTGCCAGGAGCTGATGATCACACGCCTTGAAGCACTGGGCTTTGTGGTTGAACGCCTGCGTTTTGATGACGTGGATAATTTCTGGGCACGGCGCGGTACCCGTGCCCCGCTCTATGCCTTCGCCGGACATACCGACGTGGTGCCCACTGGCCCGGAGGCACAGTGGCAATCCCCACCCTTTGAGCCCACCGTTATCGATGGCATGTTGCATGGCCGTGGTGCGGCAGACATGAAAGGCAGCCTCGCAGCCATGGTCACAGCCTGCGAACGTTTCGTGGCTGCACATCCTGACCACACTGGCTCCATCGGTTTTCTCATCACCAGCGATGAAGAAGGCCCGTCCATTAACGGCACAATAAAAGTCATCGAACACCTTGAAGCACGCGGTGAAAAAATGGACGGCTGTCTGGTGGGTGAACCTTCCAGCACAGATGTGGTGGGCGATGTGATTAAAAATGGCCGTCGTGGTTCACTGGGCTGCACCCTTACCATCCACGGAGTGCAGGGCCATGTCGCCTATCCCCATTTAGCAGACAACCCGATTCACCGCCTCGCGCCCCTGCTGGCTGAGTTGTGCATGCAAGCGTGGGATCAAGGCAATGCATTTTTTCCTGCAACCACGTTCCAGGTTTCCAATATTAATGCGGGCACCGGTGCCACCAATGTGATTCCCGGTGATGCCGTGGTGGTCTTTAATTTTCGGTATTCCACGGAAGTCACGCACGAGCAATTGCAACAGCAGGTGCAGGCTATTATTAACCGGCATAACCTCAAACACACCATCCAGTGGAATCTTTCCGGCAAACCGTTTTTAACCGCCAGCGGTGCGCTGGTGGATGCCGCCAAAGCCGCCACGCAAAAAATCACTGGTGTTACCGCAAAACTGTCAACGGCAGGCGGCACTTCGGATGGTCGTTTTATTGCACCGACAGGCGCACAGGTTGTGGAACTGGGTCCGGTGAATGCCACCATTCATAAAATTGACGAATGCGTGGCTGTGGAAGACCTGGAAAAACTGTCAGGCATGTATGAGCAAATACTGGAAGAGCTGCTCACATAAGCTCAAACAACCGGCTGACTGCTTTCCAGGTAAACATCTGCAATTTTGAGGCGTTCACATCCGGGGTGGACATGCAGGCCAGCAGCCCTTTATCACCGATGGGCAGCAACACCACACAACCTGATTTGGAACGGATAAACATTTCTTCCAGCTCACCGTATTCGAGTTCTGACATGATTTTTTCGCACATCAGTTGCAATTCGATGTACAAGGCACCCACTTTTTCAAAATCATCCACATTGCCTTCATAAGCCAACGCCAGACCATCCGGCATCACAACCATGGATAACAGTATCTGTGGATTCGTATTATTCAGCGCTTTCAGAATTGATTCTATGGTTTCTTGTTCCAAGGAAGCTCCCTCAGTACTTGCATTTGCTGGCCACCATTTATCGACGCCCATGCCATCCCATAATAACATCGGCATAACAAGGCTATTCTTAAACAGGAGGCTGTAGGGGTATAAGTCTGAACGGACATCCAGACAGATCAATCATATTTACAGAATTTTATTCCGTGCGAAAATGACACGAATAAATCATTCACAACAACCTGAGAGTGGTTATTGTACCAGAACCGGTTTTACATTGTGTTTGCCAGCATTGCTGCGGTTTTTTTCGCTTCCATCAAAACCATGCCGAGATTGATACCGGGCTTGGCCGACACCGCCAACACATGTGTAGTGCCAACATGCACCAGCAGCAACACACCTTTACTGCCATGCAGCAACACCAGTTTCAATTCACCGCGCGCCAGCTCGTTTGCCGTCCGGTCAGCCAGGCCCAACAGTGCCGCGCACATGGCACCCAGCCGATCCGGGTCAACACCATCACCCAATACCGAGGCAACGCTCATGCCATCACGAGACATCACCGCCGATGCTTCCATCTCCGGTGATTTTCCGTTTAACGTCCTGAGTATGGGACGAATGATCTTATCAATATTTTCTTTTTGAAGGTTTGTCATGCTCCCGGCCCTCCTGAATCGCACGCACTGTCACTTACGCTGTTAATATATTTTTCTTTCCGTGTTGATATTAGCGGCAACCCAAATACATTCTTCAGGAAATACCATCAGAATATATTCAGGCACATTCATCACGGCAGTCTGCCCTGAATAAACGGCTAATCAGTGATTATCGATATGGCGCAAAACAGCATTACGCATATCACGCTTCGCAATATTTTTTTAGTGACGCTGCGCGGTTCACCCGCCCACAGATCGTTCATCCATTCCGAGTAAAGCAATCTTGATCAAGCAAAAGCAATATCGGCGAACACCTCAAGAAATTTACCCTTAATATCCCGGCACCCACCGTTAGACCATGCATCACAAACCTCTAAGTTAGTTCCACCCCACCTTTCCTCATTTTTGCTCAATTTCCTCAAAAAACCATAAAATCCGGGAACCTGCCTTGAAATCTTAAAAAACGAACTACAATTAGCCAACGAATAAACCATTGGCTGAAGAAATTTGCATAGCCTCCCCGATAGAAGCCTGTCCGGGAACGTAAAGTCGTTGCGCGTAACCCGGCAGTCTCGCTGACAAGGAAAAAGCACACGATGAAAATAGCCCAGGTTTCCCCTCTTATCGAAAGCGTACCTCCCCGACAATACGGCGGAATTGAACGCATCGTTTCCTATCTGACAGAAGAACTGGTGGCTCAGGGCCATGATGTCACTCTGTTTGCCAGTGGGGACTCGGTAACCTCGGCACGACTCATCGCACCTTGTAAACATGCCTTACGGCTTGATGCCTGCCAGGAGTCACAGGCACACCACCTGGTCATGTTTGAAGAACTTTACCGGCGGGCAGCTGACTTTGACATCATTCACTTTCACACCGGTTATCAACATTTTCCCCTGGGACGACGATTAACAACACCGCACATCACCACCCAGCATGACCGTCTGGACATCGCGGAACTGGAAGGACTGAATCGTGAATTTCATGAAATTCCCGTGGTTTCCATTTCTGACTCGCAGCGCGAACCCCTGCCCTATGCCAACTGGCAAGGCACGGTCTACAACGGTCTGCCGCTTGACCTCTACCAATATCGCGCCAAAGCGGAGGATTACCTGGCCTTTCTGGGACGTACATCCCCGGAAAAAGGCATTGATGAAGCCATCAACATTGCCCGTCAGACAGGACGCCAATTAAAAATTGCCGCCAAGGTTGATCTGGTGGACAAGCACTATTTTGCGAAAACCATTCAACCATTATTGAAACAGCCTGGTGTCGAGTTCATTGGCGAGATTAACGACATGCAAAAACAGGAATTCCTCGGCAATGCCAGCGCCTTGCTGTTTCCCATCAGCTGGCCGGAGCCCTTTGGTCTGGTGATGACCGAAGCAATGGCCTGCGGCACACCAGTGATTGCCTATAATCGCGGCGCAGTACCCGAAGTAATAGAACATGGCGTCAGCGGATTTATCGTCAACACACAGCGAGAAGCCGTTAACGCCATCCACCGGTTGGACAGTATCGACCGGCAACAATGCCGCCAGGTTTTTGAACACCGTTTCTCATCACAGCGCATGACCCAAAGTTATCTGCGCCTTTACGAGCAACAAATCCGCCAGCACCAAAAAAATGAGCCGCACACAAAACGCCCGGAAACCACAAGCCACGCCCTGCAAAACCTGATGACAACCACTGATGACACGTTAACAACAGCGGTCACTTTCACTGACCAGACAAACAGCCTGTGAACGATAACGAAACCATCCAGACCAACAGCGGTTCACTGGATGATCGCACCCTGGTACTCAAACACGGCAACAGCTTTGCGGTGTTTGATCGCTACGGCGACATTCATGCCCAAGGGCGCAGTGAACAGGGAATTTACCATCAAGACACCCGGTTTTTATCGCAACTGGACCTGCGCCTGGCCGATGGCCGTCGCCCGGTGCTGTTGAACTCAACGCTCAAACAGGACAACAGCCTGCTTACCGTTGACCTGACCATCCCGGAAATCGTCAACGACGCAAACAAACCCATAGTGCATATTGATACCGTACATGTGTTTCGTGCCAAGCTGCTTTACCAGGACACCTGCTATGAACACCTGCGCCTGTGCAACTACGGCGCCTCGGCCATCAACCTTCCCTTTGTACTGGCCTTCGATGCCGATTTTGCCGACATTTTTGAAGTGCGCGGCAAGCAACGCAAGGCACGCGGCCATTGCCTGCCTGTGGACGTCGATAAACAACAACAAACCATCACCCTGGCTTACACCGGCCTGGACAAAATCACCCGCCACACCTGCATTCAGCTGGAAAATGCGAATGCCAGGATCAGCAACAACAATGCCCATTTTGAAGTGGCGCTGCTCCCCGGCGAAGACAAAGACATTTATATCAATATCCACTGTGATGCGAACCAGAGTGCCGCACCCACCACTGATTATTTCAATGCCCTGCAAAAATTATCAGGCGAGTTAAAAACAGCACGCGAAAATCACTGCGCAATTCATACCTCCAACGAGCAATTCAACGACTGGCTGAATCGCTCGCAGGTGGACCTTAATCTGCTTATCAGTGATACACCTTACGGCCCCTATCCCTTTGCTGGTGTACCCTGGTTCAGCACACCCTTTGGGCGTGATGGCATCATCACCGCTCTGCACTCACTGTGGATCAACCCCAACACCGCCCGTGGCGTATTGGCCTTCCTTGCCGCCAACCAGGCCACCGAAATTGACCCCCTTCGCGAAGCCGAACCCGGCAAAATCCTGCACGAAACCCGTGGCGGTGAAATGTCCACGCTGGGCGAAGTCCCCTTTGCACAATATTACGGCACCATTGATGCAACACCCCTGTTTGTCGTACTGGCGGGTGCTTATTTTCAACATACGGGGGATCGCGCTTTTATTGATGCCATCTGGCAAAACATCGAAGCCGCACTGGACTGGATTGATCGCTACGGTGACAAAGATGGTGACGGTTTTTTTGAATATGCCAGCCAAAATAAAAAAGGCCTGTCACAACAAGGCTGGAAAGATTCCGATGACTCAATATTTCACGCCGATGGCAGTGCCGCCAGTGGGGCCATCGCGCTTTGTGAGGTTCAGGCTTATGTTTATGATGCCTGGTGCTGCGCCGAAAAACTCTACCTGGCGTTTGACAAACACAACAAAGCCGAAGCACTGAAGAAAAAGGCACACGCCTTGAAAAAACGTTTTAACCGTACCTTTTGGTGTGATGAACTGGGTACCTATGCACTGGCATTGGACGGTGAAAAACGTCCCTGCCAGGTACGCTCCTCCAATGCCGGGCATACCCTGTTCAGCGGCATTGCCACCCGGCAGCACGCCCGGCGCACCATTGAAACCCTGTTGGATGAAACCGGTTATTCCGGCTGGGGAGTGCGCACCATTGCCACCAGCGAAAAACGTTACAACCCCATGTCGTATCACAATGGCGCCGTCTGGCCTCATGACAATGCCATGATTGCTCTGGGCTTTGCCCGTTACGGCTATCGTAAAGAAGCCACACAAATACTCACCGGCCTGTTTGAAGCCAGCCTGTTTCTTGATCTGCGACGTATGCCGGAATTATTTTGCGGGTTTCTCAAACGCAAAGGTGAAGGCCCGACACTTTACCCGCTGGCCTGTGCGCCACAAGCCTGGTCCAGCACAGTGGTATTCGCCCTGCTACAAGCCTGCCTGGGCATAGAAATAAGCAACACCCCGCAAGCACAAATTATTTTTTGCAAACCCTGGCTGCCACCCTGGCTGGATTCCCTGGAAATCAAAAAACTCACTGTAGGTACAGCATCGGTTGATGTTTTTCTTCAGCGTTACGACAACGACGTGGGCGTTAACGTTTTACGACGGGAAGGTAATATCAAAGTGACGGTGGTGAAATAAGAGCCGCGAAAAATATTTCGTTCCTTCTCAGGAGTCCGGGTAATGGGTATCAGGATATAAATAGATATGACAACGCAGAAATAATGAGTAAGGATTGATTGATCGATCGATAAATCATTGTCCCATTCTGACAGTGTGTCGTGAAAATTGAAAAAATAGTGTTTTCTGTCATCGGGCACTGATAATGACATCGATATCATTGAAATGATATGGGGCAAAATCAAGTATCACTGGCTCCTTTCAAGTCAATGGTGGAACCGCTACGGTTGGAGTGGTATTGGGTAGGGTGGAACAAGCGTAGCGGTTCCACCTTGTGTCAGCGGAAAAATCATAAATACAAAAAAACCAGACACCCAATACGCCGACTTTTTCAAACAAACAACGTTACCGCAAACTGATGGAGTGTTAACGCCACACTGACGAAGGTCAGTGTCCGGTAGTTTCAACTTTTGGGTGACTTCCTTCATACAAAAATGACAATTATTGTTCGAGCGATCCTAAACAAATTGGGTTCGCAAACTCACTACCAGCCCACACCAAACAGGAATATTGACTTAACTTGATGATATTCAGACATGTAACGCGCGCCCGTCAACCGCTAATGCCGCTTCATGCACGGCTTCCGATAAGGTGGGGTGAGCATGCACGATGCGTGCAAGGTCTTCTGCTGATGCGGAATATTCCATGGCCACCACAGCTTCGCTAATCAATTCTGAGGCATTGGGGCCATAAATATGCACACCGAGTATCTGGTCGGTGTCGGCATCGCTGAGGATTTTCACCATGCCACGGGTATCGCCTGAAGCATGGGCGCGGCCACTGGCGGCAAAGGGAAACACACCGGATTTAAAACGAGTGCCCGCAGATTGTAATTGCTCGGTGGTCAGGCCGACCCATGCCAACTCCGGCCAGATGTACACCACCGAAGGGATTACGGCGTAATTCACTTCCGGTTGTTGACCGGCAATGCGCTCTGCCACGGCGACGCCTTCTTCCGATGCCTTGTGTGCCAGCATAGGGCCACGCACCACATCACCAATGGCAAATACATTGGGCAGGTTACTGCGGCATTCCGCATCCACTTCAATAAAGCCACGCGCATCCCGCGCCAGTCCCACGATGTCCGCGCCGATGCCTTCGGTGTTGGGTGTACGGCCAGTGGCAACCAATACGTTGTCTACGACCAGTTTTTTCTCACCATCATCGGTGGCATAAATAATAGTGACATTTTTTTTGCCCGGTTTTACGGAAACCAGCTTTGCACCCAGTAAAATATTCATGCCTTGTTTTTCCAGGTCCTGCTGTATTACTTTGGCAATCTGCTGGTCAACATTTTTCAGAAATTGAGTACCTCGCACAATAATGGAGGTTTTAGCTCCCAGGCGGGCCCACACACTGCCCAGTTCCAAACCAATGACACCACCTCCAATAACGGCAAGGCGTTTGGGGACGGATTCGAAGGCCAGCGCACCGGTAGAATCTACGATTTTTTCGTCTTCCGGTATTGCATCCGGCATTACCGGCGAGGAGCCCGTGGCGATGATGATGGAGTTTGCCTGGTATTCGTGACTTTCGTTGTCATTACCTTTGTTGTCATTGCGTGGTGATACGCGCACGCGATTCCCACCCACCAGTTCACCCCGCCCTTTGAACCAGGTAATTTTATGTTTGACGAACAACATGGCAATACCGTCCGTCAGGGTTTTAACCACTTTCTTTTTGCGTGCCATCATGGTGGCAATATCGATATCAAGGTCTTTAATGCTAATGCCATGTCCGGCAAACTCATGTTGCGCACGATGGTAATGATGACTGGTGTCCAATAATGCCTTGGAGGGAATACAGCCGACATTGAGACAGACACCGCCCAGTGAAGGCTCTCCCTTTTCATCCACACGGTCATCAATACAGGCTGTTTTCAGGCCGAGCTGGGCACAACGAATAGCGGCCACGTAACCACCGGGGCCACCGCCAATAACGATTACATCAAAATCTGCCATGGCTTGATTCCTTGAGTTTATTTTTTTGTCGCAGGCTTTAGGGGGGCGTTAACACCCTCCGGGAACGTACACGCTCCCTGTAGACATTATATTTCCAACAACAAACGTGCCGGGTCTTCCAGCGTATTTTTAATGGCGACGAGAAACAATACGGCATCACTGCCATCCACAATGCGATGATCATAAGACAGAGCCAGATACATCATGGGTCGCGCCACTATTTCGCCCTCTTCCACTACGGCCCGTTGCTGGATGTTGTGCATGCCCAGTATCGCACTTTGTGGTGGATTCAATATGGGCGTGGATAACATGGAACCGAAGGTGCCTCCGTTGGTGATACTGAAAGTGCCGCCGGTCAGTTCATCCAGCAATAACTTTCCATCCTGGGCACGCTGACCAAAGTCACGAATACCTTTTTCGATGTCCGCAAAACTCAATTGATCCACATCACGTAATATCGGTACCACCAGTCCACGCGGTGAACCTATGGCGATGCCAATATCAAAATAACCGTGATAGACGATGTCCTTTCCGTCTATTGAGGCGTTGATCACCGGGAATTGCTTTAGCGCTTCAGTAACGGCTTTGGCAAAAAAGGACATGAAGCCCAGCCGGGTACCGTGCTGTTTCTCAAATGCGTCTTTGTATTTTTCACGCAGCGTCATCACAGGCTGCATGTTGACTTCATTAAATGTCGTCAGGATGGCTGCTGTGTTTTGCGCATCCTTGAGTCGCTCCGCCACGCGCGCGCGCAGGCGGCTCATGGGTACACGCTTTTCCGGTCGGGCTCCCGTTGGTACATTCATTATAGGTGCTTTTACAGAATCAACCGCCACATTTTCATCGATAATGTCATCTGCAACTTTTTCGTGTTTTTTGCCACCACCCCGTGTTTCCAGATAATGGATAATATCGGCCTTGGTGACACGATTATCCCGACCGGTTCCCGATACACGCGCAGGGTCGATATTGTTTTCTGCCACCAGTTTTTTTGCGGCGGGGCTTAACAGGACTTCCGGTATTTTTTCGGTTGTTGTTATTTTTTCAGCGATAGCCGTCTGCTCTTCTTCACGCTGTCCAGGTTTGCCTTCATCGTTGATCGTGGCAATAATTTCTTCACTTGCCACCAATTCACCATCACCTTTGTTGATTTCCTGTAATACACCTTCTTTCGGTGCCACAATTTCCAGCACGACTTTATCTGTTTCCAAATCCACAAGATTTTCGTCACGCCGGACGAATTCGCCGGGTTTTTTGTGCCAGTTAAGCAGGGTTCCGTCAGTAATGGATTCCGACAAGGCGGGTACCTTTACATCAATCAGCATAAAGATTCTCCAGAATATTGTGTAAACACGGACTGTTCGCTGCATATTTCATGACAAATATCACTCCGATAATGCGGTATCAATCAGTGATTGTAATTGCTGAATGTGTTTTTTGTAACTCCCCACAGCCGGTGCGGCTGCGGTCGGTCGCCCGGCATAAGACAATACCTGTTTATCCTGTTTGCTCTCGCGCAGGGTGGGTCGGATATATTGCCATGCGCCCTGGTTCTGTGGCTCTTCCTGGCACCAGACAATTTGCTTCGCTTTTGGGTATGCTGCCAGTACCTCACAAAACTGCGTGGCAGGGAAAGGATAAAGCTGCTCAATACGAATCAGTGCGACATTGTGCCGCTCACGCTTTCTGCGCGCATCCAGCAAATCAAAAAACACTTTGCCACTGCACACCACGACGCGGGTGACTTTTTTGGCGTCCAGCTCATCGGGATCATCAATCACCGTTTTGAATTCACCGTCGGACAGGTCTTCCAGACGCGATGTTGACAATTTATGTCGCAGCAGGCTTTTGGGGGTCATCACAATCAGTGGTGTGCGCATTTTGCGTAACACCTGGCGGCGCAACATGTGAAACATTTGTGCCGGTTCACTGGGCATACACACCTGCACGTTATTTTCAGCACATAACTGTAAATAACGCTCCAGGCGGGCTGATGAGTGTTCCGGTCCCTGTCCATCAAAACCGTGCGGCAAAAACATCACAAGACCACTCAAACGCCCCCATTTGGAGAAGCCTGAGGTAATAAACTGGTCAATCACGACCTGTGCCCCGTTGGCAAAGTCACCAAATTGCGCTTCCCAGATAACCAATGCATCAGGCGCAGCAGTACTGAAGCCATATTCAAAACCCAGTACCGCTTCTTCGGATAACAGGGAGTCAATCACAACGAAATCACCCTGCTCTTCTGTCAAATGTTGTAACGGGGTATAACTCTCACCGCTCTGCTGGTCATGAATAATCGCATGGCGATGAAAGAAGGTGCCGCGACCGCTGTCCTGCCCCGACAAACGGACAGGAGAGCCTTCTTCCACCAGGCTGGCGTAAGCCATGGTTTCTGCAAACCCCCAGTCCATGGGCATTTCATTCCGGGCCATTTTATGGCGATCATCCAGAATGCGGCGCACGCTGGTGTGCGGCGTCACATTATCCGGCAGGCGGTATAACCGGTTCACCACATCCTGTATGTACGAGGGTGATTTGCGGGTATCAATATTTTCATTCCAATCGCTTTCCTGATAAGGCTTCCAGTCCACCCAGTAAGGTTTATCGTAATATTTATTCACTATGTCGGGTGCCACCGTTTCACCGTTGTCCAGGCGGTCCCGGTATTGCAGGTTCATCGCATCCACGTCATCTGCGCTGACAATATCATCGTCGATCAGTTGATCTGCGTAGAGTTGTGCGACCCGGGCATGCTGACGGATTTTTTTATACATCATCGGCTGTGTTGCTGCGGGCTCATCGGCTTCACTATGGCCATGACGGCGATAACACACCATGTCCACCACCACATCCTTACGGTAGACCATACGAAAATCCAGGGCGATTTTTATGATGCGCGCCACCGCTTCCGGGTCATCGCCGTTGACGTGAAAAATCGGAGCCTGGATCATGCGTGCCACTTCGGTGCAATAGGTCGTGGAACGCGAATCCAGCGGATTGCTGGTGGTGAAACCGATTTGGTTGTTGATAATAATATGTACTGTGCCACCGATGCTGAAACCACGCGCCTGCGACATATTAAAATTTTCCATCACCACACCCTGACCGGAAAATGCGGCATCACCATGAATCAGTACGGGCAACACCATGCTGCCGGTCGTATCCTTACGGCGATGCTGCCGGGCGCGCACCGAACCACCCACCACCGGGCCGACAATTTCCAGATGTGATGGATTAAACAACAAAGCCAGATGCACAATGCCGCCGGAGGTTTCGATGTCCGATGAAAACCCCTGGTGGTATTTTACATCTCCCGAACCATTAACCACCTGTCCGGCTGATTTCCCCTCAAATTCATCAAACAATGAGCTGGGTGCCTTGCCCAGAATATTAGTCAATACATTCAAGCGTCCACGGTGTGCCATACCCATCACCACTTCGGCCACTTTGTTTTCACCCGCCTGCTGTACCAGCTGGCGTAACATGGGAATCAGACATTCCGCCCCTTCCAGTGAAAAGCGTTTCTGTCCCACATAACGGGTATGCAAATAGCGCTCAAATTCCGAGGCGGACAAAATGGATTTGAGCATATCCAGGCGTTGTTTTTTCGGGAATTCATATCGGCTGCCAGCCCCCTCAACACGTTGCTGTATCCAGCGCTTCTGTTGCGTATCCGTGATGTGCATGTATTCCAGACCAATGTGCCCACAATACGAGCGGCGCAGAATTTCCAGAATTTCCTGTAGCGGCGCGGTATCGTCACCCACCAGCGAGCCGGTGTTGAACACGGTCGCCATATCATCATCGCCCAGCTTGTAAAACGCGGGATGCAGCTCCGGCACCAGGTTCTGATCACGCAGTTCCAGCGGGTCCAGATCGGCATGTTCGTGCCCACGAAAACGGTACGCATTAATCAGTTGCAAAACAGCCACCTGCTTGGCATCCAGACAGGATTTTTCTGGCGCTGCTGCATTCGCGGCGGCGGGCATCCGGGGTTGCCTGGCCATGCGCCTGAACTCATCGCGTATGGCCTGATGGTCCACTTCGACACCAGACGTGCCCTCTTCAGCCCGGGAACCGGCAAATTTTTCATCGGAAAAAAGCGCCCGCCAGTCAGCACTCACGGCTGACGGGTCTTGCAAAAAGACCGCGTACTGCTCTTCAACAAACCCGGCATTTGCGCTAAACAAATAACTGTTGTCCTGCATTGCTTTCATTGCTGCTTTTTTCATTCAGCTGCCTCACACCGCCAATATCATGTCCATCAGGAATCCGTCGCACCCAGGGTATAACAATAACAAGGAATTTCTGATGTTGTAGCCTCTAAAGAGTTGAAATTGAATAACTTATCCCATTTCCATTCCCAAGTCCTATCGGCAATCAATTTACAAGCTTTACGCAAGAGGAGGGCCACCCGTGTAAAAGAAGCGCATCAATCCGGGTGATGCATGACGCAGCGTAACCCCCAGTCCCGACCCTCAACCACCAGTGCCGCCACATAGTCTGGAAAGAGAGGGATCTGGCGGGACAACCAACAGGCCGCTGCGCCAGAATGTCCATGGATATTCAGCAATGTTGCCGGACCATCCGGAGACAGTGAGGTCTCAACCTGTTCCAATACGGACAATCCCTCTCCTGTTGCCTTTGCGTAAGCCTCTTTGACAGTCCATGCCTTGAAAAAAGCCTCCTTTTTTTTCTCTGCAGGAAGAGAATCAATAACATCACATTCACCTCGGTAAAAATAACGCTGTGCGATATTTTCCACATCGTGCTTTGCCCGAAGATATTCGACATCAACACCCACTTGGCGGTTTCTGGAAATGGCATAAAGCGCCATTTCATGAGAATGAGACACATTGAAATACAGCGTATCGTGAACACCGGAAGAAACAAGCGCAGGCTTTCCCTGTGGGCCATAGGAAAACTCCAGGTTTACGGCCTGCTGGTTTAAGTACCCGCTCAAAATGTTGCGTAAAAATCCACGCCCGGCAATAAAACGCCGACGGTGTTTATCAAATACAAATTTTCCCGCTCTCAGCCTTTCTGCCGGACACAGCAACCGTTCCAACGTCTGGATACGTGAGCAGGGCTGATCCAGACAGGCTTGCCAGAGATGGACCTCATTGTCATTTATCGTGAAATCAACGGGAGAAGAATCCCATTTTGGTTCCGAATGACACATTTCAGAAAAAACACTCATCAAGGGTCGGTCCACGCTATCCAGCACATCCATGTAAAATCGGTGGAGTATGACATGATACTGAGGAATAGAGATACTCGCACCCGAACGCCGATGCTAACATCAGGGACAGAATAAAAAACCGGGCTTTGATCGTTACGAATGCCGCGCCACAGGATTATCCCCTTTCACATCGCCCGCCTGAAATAGGTAATAGGGAATTTTTCTGTAATCGTGCCTAAAATTTTACCCCGGTGATAAATCGAATAGGTTCGTGAAATAATCGGGGTTTGAGGGGGGACATCAAAATATGCGGCGACGGTATCACATATTTCTGTTTTATGACCAAGAATATCACGATACATATCGAGTTTTTCCTCCTTCCACATCAGCCCTATGGGGCAATCTGTTTCCAGCAGTTTGTATTGAATCGAACGGGACAGCAACCCAATAACAAATACAGATTCTGCATAAAGATAATTTTTGCTGGCGCCACAAAGCAAAACATTTCTTTCAAGTAACGGCGTCTCCGGTGGACAAAAAAAATTCTGGCGATTATCGCTAAGAAACATTTTCTGTCCAATTTTTTTAACTTTTATCGGCTCACCCGTGTAAAGCGCAATAAGATCAGTCACCGTACCGTCAGTCGTTAACAGTATTTTCTGGAAGGTACTTAATGGTTGGTCAACAATAACCGCAGCGCCCTCAGAAACAAAACTCCTTTCCGGGAACAGCCTGGGCAACGCGCCAAATTCAGACTTATCAAGTGGGTTATCCTTTATTGATTCATTCATATCCATATGACCCACTTATTGACACAGGTTCCGTCACTGAACCAGAACATAAAAATATAGAGCAATACTACTGACGATAAATAACACCAAATATCGTTAGCACTTGCAATACGCCTTACTTCAAGCTCCGGAATGCAGTCATACTGCCATCGCAAA
The DNA here is from genome assembly GCA_026982555.1 of Chromatiales bacterium. Lineage (GTDB taxonomy): Bacteria > Pseudomonadota > Gammaproteobacteria > SZUA-152 > SZUA-152 > SZUA-152. The sequence continues at coordinate 1,355 of JALSGT010000097.1, read as the reverse complement.
CGCCCGGAGAGACTAATAACACCACCAGCTAAAAGACATGCTTCAGAAACAGTTGTTTAATTTATCTAACAACAAACCGTTACTTTTCACCATAAATTCCTCATACCGTTTATTAACTTATAAGGATATTGTCTTTTATTAATAACGTTATCTTTCATGCATATCCGACACCTGATTTTTACCAAAAAACACATAAAAATGCAACCATCATTATTCAAACAGATTCAAATATTCCTGACTATTGCAATGATGCTCACTCTCAGTTACACCTAATAAAAATAATTAATATTTCAACCTGAAATGTCGGAAAGTAAAAAACAAACCGAAAGAAAATAGATCACTTATATTTTTATATCTCAACTTTTCATTTTCAAAAGAAGTTTATTTCTGTCTGGACTCAATAAATAACACAATCAATAAAAAAAACCACCTCAAAACCATCAGATAAAACAGAGAAAAAAATAACAAAACAGCCAACTATCATCACTCATATAATCCAGAAGATGAAACACCTGACCATCAGGCTGAATATTACTTTCGCGCAAAGGTATTTAACCTTGTCTCTCACAGAAAAAAATCATGAATAATTGAGCAGGCTTCGTATAAAAATTTTATTGGGGCATTCTTATGGTTTATAATCTGTCATGACACCTTAAACAGGCAACAAATAAGAGCATCTTCTTTAGATTACTTTATTCACATATCAACTCTTTTGTTGTGTTAATTATCGGACAGGCAAGCGCTGTAATAAAAAACTATATATTGTTATATATTATAAAAAACTGTCTATATCAGACAATCAATTCAATAACTGGTTACCCGCTAACCAAATGTTCTGTTTTACCTTACTTCCCTCAGGTCAACCCAGCATAAAGCACAAAATAACCCCTTAAAACTCAATAAGTTATGGGTAGTATTTCCCTTTAAAAAAACAGCTTAAAAAATTGACAACAAACGACCTCACTGCTAGATTTTCGGCGTGTTCATTGCCCGACAACGGGATGATAAAACACAAAAAAGTCAATGTTGTTTTTGACGAAAAATGTACTCATCGAACTCATAAACAATGAGTACATCGTAAATTTAACAGTAAACCTGAGAGGAGATTTATTATGGGTATGGGACAAGACTGCGGTATGGGCGGCGGCGGTGGCGGTATGGGCGGCGGCGGTGGCGGTATGGGCGGCGGCGGTGGCGGTATGGGCGGCGGCGGTGGTATGGGTGGTGGTGGCGGTGGTATGGGCGGCGGCATGTAAGCTCCTTGCCATTCGTTGTAACCCGCATCTATTTGCAGATGCATGTTGTACAGGAAACACCGCGAAGCACTATATTGCTTTACGCCTGATATGTGGCTA
>JALSGT010000096.1 GCA_026982555.1 Chromatiales bacterium | reverse complement strand
ACCCATCGATGGTTTTTCGCGCGTCAGTAAAACCCCCGCAATGGCTGTCATCATGGGTAACACACCGGCAACCACGCCGCCATGCACAGCCGTCAGGGTTTTCATCGCCAGTGCAGAAAAAAGAGGGAAACCAATCACCACACCCAGTGCCACAATCATTAACTGTGCAAGCTGGCTTTTTGTCGGAATGGGTGCGTTGAACATCAGCAGCAACATACCAGCCACCAATGCCGCAATCACAGACCGGCCAAGCCCCACAAACACCGGGTCGAAATATACGACGGCATGACGTGTCGCGGGCAACGTCAAAGCAAATATCGTGATACCTGCAAAACCGGTCAGCAGTCCTTGTGTTTCTTTTTTCATGTCGCGCCTTGTCAGTTGACGGGCACACAGGATAATCGGCACACTTGAAACAATACAGATTCAGCATGACTTAATATTTATCGGTACAGTTATACCTTCCGGTAAACTGTACCGGCCCATAAACGACCAATCTGTATCACATTCATCGCTGGAGGGTTAATGTTGCACAAGCTCTATGAAACCATTGCCCGGCAATTGACTGAACGCATTGATCAAAATTTATACCTGCCCGGTGACCGCATACCGGGGGTGCGTAAACTGAGCGAGCAATTTGGCGTCAGTATTTCCACCGTGGTGCAGGCACAGCGTTTGCTGGAAGACGAGGGGCGAATCGAGGCGCGCCCGCGCTCCGGTTATTATGTGCGCGCACAGCCCTGGCCGGTACCGAACCCTCCTGCCCTTTCACGTCCTTCAACAAAACCGACACCCGTCACGGGTCAGGAGCTGGTTTTGCGTTTGGTGCAAGCCGCCAACGAAGCAGACTTTGTGCAACTGGGGGCCGCCGTACCTCACCCCAGCTTTTTACCCACGCGCGCGATCCAGCGCTCACTGTCATCCACTGTCCGCAAATACGGTAACGAACTTTCCACTTACCAATTTCCGCCCGGTCATCCAGAACTACGACGGCAAATTGCGCGCCGCATGGCGGAGGCTGGTTGCGAAACTCGTCCTGATGACATCATTATTACCAGTGGCTGCCAGGAGGCGCTGACACTTTGCCTGCAAACCATCGCGAAGCCCGGTGATATTATTGTGATTGAATCTCCGGCGTTTTATGGCCTGTTACAAGCCATCGAAGTGTTGGGCATGAAAGCACTGGAAATACCCACAGACCCGCACACAGGCATCAGTCTTGCCGCACTTTCACTGGCACTGGAAAAATGGCCCGTAAAAGCCTGCGCACTGGTGCCTAATGCCAGTAATCCTCTGGGCTGTACAATGCCGGATGAAAACAAACAGGCACTGGTGGATTTACTGGCGCAATGTGATATTCCACTGATCGAAGACGATATCTACGGTGACCTGGGATTTGGCAGCAAACGACCACACGCGGTCAGTGCTTTTGATAAAAATGAACAAGTGCTTTATTGCTCATCATTTTCCAAAAGCCTGTCACCCGGGCTCCGAATCGGCTGGGTTATTCCAGGAAAATACCGGGATAAAATCGAATATCGAAAATATGTTACCAGCCTTGCCACGCCCACCCTGCCGCAATATGCGATTGCCGATTTTCTCCGGCAAGGTGGTTATGACCGTTATCTGCGCCAGGTACGTCGTGATTATCAACGACAGGTGAGCATTATGATTCGTGCCGTTGGCAAATACTTTCCTCAGGAAACCCGTGTTTCACAACCGCAAGGCGGCTTTGTTATCTGGATTGAATTACCGAAAAAAGTGGATTCACTGCAACTCTGCCAGCAGGCATTGGCACAACGCATCAGCATTGCGCCGGGGCAGATATTCTCCGCCACACAAAAATACCGAAACTTTATCCGGCTCAACTGCGCACAACCGTGGAATGAGATACTGGAAAAAACGATGATTACACTGGGACGGATGGCATATGAATTAAACAAACCCACATAACTGGCTGTTCAGATTTCCGGGGCCACTAATGTCTTTTAACCGCACGTAACGCCTTCTTCAGGGTGTCAATAAAAGTGCGGCAGTAGTCAGGGTCATGAAAAATCAAGCCCCGCCCTCGACCACGACTTATTACGTGATAAAAGGCATGTTCATATCAATGCGTATTGGACGAGGCACAGGGAAAGCATATATTTATTTGAACATTATGCAATAGGATTGACCCCTATTCCTCTAGGATTGACCCCTATTCCTCACAATCTAACCTTATTCGTTATACGTAATTTACGTTGTGAATTAATAATACTTTGAGTAAATAAGTCTTGTTTTAGCC
>JALSGT010000095.1 GCA_026982555.1 Chromatiales bacterium | reverse complement strand
ACCATTGACTTGAAAGGCGCCAGTGATACTTGATTTTGCCCCATATCATTTCAATGATATCGATGTCATCATCAGTGCCCGATGACAGAAAATACTATTTTTCAATTTTCACGATACACTGCCAAAACGGGACAATAATTCATCGATCAATCCTTAATGGTATTAAAATATATGCGTAATTACTTCTGTGTTTGGCGCCCGGGTTTAATTTGTATTCGTTTGCTCTGATTGAGCAAATGTGAATGATCGTTCTTTCTGGATAAGGCCTACCTATGGACCTTCAAAAAAGACAGGCTTTGGTGCGATCAAAGGAAGAGTTCACAGATAGCGGGTACACAATTGTCGATGGTGTTCTGGAAAAAGCTGGATCAAAGTGGAGCTATTCCGGTTACTCGATGGATTCTCAGAGGTTCAGGTCATATGTTTTTGTATATGCGATGTCCGGGGGTGGGCTGAGTTTATATGTGGGTCTGTTATCTTTAACCAATTCTTTTTTTACCAGTGTTCTTTCCAGTCCCATCCTAACACGAACAATCAGCCAGAAAGGTGGCAAAAGTGAGTGGGTGTATAAAAGATGTACAGAGGCGAATGGTGGCCGCTTTACTACCCCCTGTGTGCATTTTGTGCGGCGCGGCTGGTTTTGTGAATCACCATCGTAGCAGAGATTTATGTTTGCCCTGTTTGCAATCTTTACCCTGGGCAGGGCCGCAGTGTGTTCGTTGTGCTATGCCGTTGAGTGTCACGATTAACGAGGCGCTGTGTGGTCGTTGTCAAACACAGCCGCCTGTTTTTGATGCGTGTTTGTCGCCATTTCATTATCAGGCTCCGCTGAATCATTTGTTGCTGGGCCTCAAATTCAATGGCCGACTGGCGCAAGCACGCTTGTTGGGTGAATTAATGACGCAATGGTTAGCTTCTGTGGTGGAAATTCCACCCGGGCAGGTTATCCCTGTACCCCTGCACGCTACGCGGTTGCGCGAACGTGGTTTTAATCAAGCTGTGGAGCTGGCACGCCCGGTGGCCCAATATTTTGACGTGCCGCTAAATCTTTACGGAGTACGGCGTACACGCTCCACTCCGCCGCAGTCTGATTTGTCGCGTAAAGAACGGTTGAAAAATATGCGTGGTGCGTTTGAGGTTGTGCAGCCGATGAGTGGCAGCGTAGTGATCATCGATGATGTGATGACCACTGGCAGCACGGCACATGAGTTGGCCGCTGCCTTGCTGAGTGCCGGGGCGGAGCAGGTCGAGGTGTGGGTTTGTGCGCGGGCATAGCGTGGTTGTTCATGTACAGATTTAAATATACCCGTGGTGTTTTTTGAAAAATCACTGGGTATTATTTATAACACCTTAACTTGTCGGTGCCAGCACAACAGAACCGCTCGCTGTACTGAAACGCTAGCGCCATGAGTATGGTTTTCCGATTTTGCGTTGCAATGTCGTTTTCCGGGTCATTGCGTCATCATCGTCAGTTTGTGTTTGCTCGTTTTTCAATCACGGTTATAATGCAGAGCATGAGCGTTAATCTTTTGCTGATTTCTTCAATGCGGCAAAATTATTTGTGAATCACGTTGTTTCTCCGCACGTCAGGGAATGTTGTGCGTATAACCCGAGTTTCTGTTTCGGTGTATGTACTTATTGCCATCACTCAAAATCAGTTTCTGCGATACAATTCTACAGGTTTTGAATGCCGTTCTTTTCAATGCTGTTGTAGCGCACGTATGCACAAAACGGGATGAGTTTCTGTGAAGTTAAAGTTTTTTTTACCAAACCGTTGATAAGGAGACTTATGAAAAAGCACATAAAACAATGCAATACATTCGGGTGTGCGACAACAATATCTATTGCCCCGTTTTCCTTTACCTGGGTTATTGCCAGCCTGTTTTTTATTTTTGCTGCTAACCCCTCGTTGGTTATTGGCGATGATTACCTGGATGCATTATCCACAGAGGCCGAAGCCAGCGCCCATGTGCCAACCAATACCGGCAATACCGGGCCTTCGGAAGAGCAGGTCGCACTGGAAAAACTCCTGCAAAAAGAAAAGCCTACAACCTTCAGATACTACAAAAAACTCAACCGCTGGGATAAGGCAACGGTGGTTGAACTTTATCGTACCGACAATGCGGATACGCCCGCGAAATTTGATCATCTGCGGAAAAAAATTCTGGATCTGTATTTTAAACGATGATCCGCAACGGCTTGCTTTTCAGCAACCTGTTTAAAACGATAAACAAACCACTTGCGCCACTCTTACATTACTGCGACGAGAAATACATCATGAAATATATTGACTTAACCTTACCCGCCTCTGTTGTGATGGCTTTCGTCATCCTGCCGGTATCCACTAACACTCTGGCGCTGGAAGTCAAAATTACACAGGACATGGCTTCCATGCCGGTACACCACGGTGATGATTTTATTAATATTCAACGTATCCAGGATCAGGATAATGTACTGACGGGTGGTTACACCAAAACCTCGCGTAAATGCCCGCCATTTTGCATTCAGCCATTGCATGTGGCTCCGGGTGTTATTACTGTGGCTGAACTGGAGCTGCTGGAGTTTATCGATAAAAAGCTGGAAATGGGCAGTGGGATTCTTATCGATGCCCGCACGCCGGCATGGTATCAAAAAGCCACTATCCCGGGTTCCATCAACATCCCATTTACGCATTTTGATCCGGAAAAATCAGTGGAGACACTGGCCGGTGTGTTACTGAAATTGAATGTACACAAAAAAGCTACAGGCGGTGGTTCTTTTATGGATAGCATCCGTAATTTTTTGAGTGGTGATGCCAATGCCGCTGACAGTCCCTGGGATTTTTCACAGGCCAAAGAGATATTGTTGTATTGCAACGGCATTTGGTGTGGTCAATCACCGCATGCGATTAAAAACCTGCTTTCTTTGGGCTATCCAGCCGAAAAAATTTATTACTACCGTGGTGGCATGCAGGCCTGGCAATCACTGGGGCTGACGATAGTTGTTCCGAAGTAGTCTTCATATTGTTAGCGTTTGAACCATTCAAGCGGGTTGAATGTGTTTTGGTAGGGTACCCGTCGGGCACCGGGGCGTTTCTGTTTGATGAGGTGCAGGTAATTTTGCATCTGGTGCTGGCGCAGGTTTTCCTCACTGGGCTGTTCGTTGAGGAAACTTGTCGCCCGCCGCAGGCTGCCCCATTCATCCAGCCAGGCATAGTCTTTCCCTTTCAGTAACAGAATTTCCCGGCCCAGGGGCCAGTAGATATCAGCGCTTTCCCCTAGTTGCCGCCAGTCCCCTGTGAAATCGAGAAAGGGAACCAGCGGTACAATATCTTTGGGCATGACGATACGGGTGATGTTCAAATGTTGATAGGCTTTGGCACCGGCGGCATTGGTCAGCTTGGGTTGGCCGAAGGTGATGATGCGTGTGACTGAGAATGGGCTGGTATCAAGGTGCATGGCCAGTGCCAGTGCTACGGCACCTCCCAGGCTATGACCCGTGGTCTCGATGCGGTAGCCGGACTTGAGGTGCGGTGTGATAGCACGATAGATGCCTTCAGCGGACCGCGCGAAGCCCTGGTGCAGGCGCACACCGGCATGTTTATCAGCAACCAGTTGCATATTCAGGTTTACCAGAACATTTTCCACATTGGCTGTACCTCGCACAGCGATACGTTGTGTTTTGGTCTTGTCGTTGGTGGCCAAAAAGTAGAAGACCTCTACTTCCGGGATGCGGCCATAGTGAGTGAGCGTATAACCCTGGGCGGTGGCCGTCTGGCGAATAGCCGGTTCAGTCTGGTAGGCGGCATTGGCCATGTGCGCAAATGAGAGGAGTTCGGTAAATATTTCATCTGCCGATGGCTCGTTGGCTTGTGTGTGGGCGCTGATAAATATGGCGAATAGACACAGCCAGGCCAGTGAGCGAAGGGGGAATACGGCGTAATGGGGGGTGTTTGGCATCGGTTTGTGGCTTTAGATTAAATCAATACGGTTGGGCGGGTCTCAAGCCCGTTCGTTCAATAATATTTCCGTCAGGTATTTTCGTTTAGAACAGTTTTTTTTATATCACTAAATAAGTGATGACCCAGTTTACCTTTTTCTGTGTACGTAAAATATGTTTTTACTTGTATTCGCAGCATGCATACAACATATTCAGAATATGAATGATCTGCTCAAATCAGGTTGTTATGGGTATATAACCAGAAGTCTGTCACCGTCTGTCACCGTTGAAGGAGAAAATACCGGTATTCAGCGTAGACTCATTACAGCAGGGGACTTATTCTTTTTAATGTATGGCATGCGATGTTTCTGCGGGAGGTCAAACATAAGTTATGGAATTCAAGGATTATTACGAAATTATGGGTGTGGCACGCGATGCCACCCAGGATGAGATCAAGCGGGCCTACCGCAAGCTGGCGCGCAAGTACCACCCGGATGTCAGCAAGGAATCGGGCGCAGAAGAAAAATTCAAGGCTGTCGGTGAGGCTTACGAGGTACTCAAAGACCCGGAGAAGCGTGCCGCTTACGATCAGCTGGGCAGTCAGTGGCAGCAGGGGCAGGACTTTAATCCGCCACCGGACTGGGATGCCGGTTTTGAATTCAGCGGTGGCGGGTTTACGGGGGCTGATGCTGAAGATTTCAGCGATTTTTTTGAGTCCCTGTTTGGTGGTGCGCCGGGTGGTCATGCAGGCCATTACCGCACTCATCAGGGGCGGGCAAAGATACGCGGTGAAGACCGTCATGCAAAAATTCTCATCGATCTGGAAGATGCTATCGAGGGCCGCAATCGGCAGGTGACCCTGCGCATTCCGGAGCTGACGAAAGACGGCCACGTTGTTGCCCGTGAACGTACACTGAATGTGCGCATTCCGAAGGGCATTCATCCCGGCCAGCATATCCGTCTTACCGGACAGGGTGGGCTGGGAGGGGGGGGTGGTCCGGCGGGGGATCTCTATCTGGAGGTCGAATTTAAACCCCATCGTTGGTATCGTGTGGAAGGTGCCGATCTGTATCTGGATTTGCCTGTGGCCCCCTGGGAGGCGGCCCTCGGTGCCAGTGTCAAGGTGCCTACGCCGCAGGGGACGGTTGATCTCAAAATCCCGGAGGGATCATCATCGGGAAAGAAGATGCGTCTCAAGGGGCGCGGCATGCCCAGTAAGGCACCCGGCGATCTTTATGTGGTTTTACAGATCGTGTTGCCACCCGCAGACAGTGATGATACCCGGCAGCTTTACCGGGAGATGCAGGAAAAACTGGCTTTTAACCCGCGCAAACAGCTGGGGGTATGAATATGACGGATACGTTGGCTATTTTCAGTGGCACGGTATTGGAGGAGGAAACAGCGACGCTCAGCATGGCAGAATTGTGTCATGCCTGTGGTGTGCATGCCGAGCTGATCGCCGAATATGTTGAATACGGCATCCTCGAACCCCAGGGGCGGGAGATGATGGCGTGGCAGTTTCCGGCTATCAGTCTGCGTCGTGCGCAACGTGCCTTGCGCTTGCAGCATGATCTCAACATCAATGCTGCCGGTATTGCTCTCGCACTTGAGTTGCTCGATGAGGTGAGTGTATTACGGGCTCAATTGGCAGCACTGCAAGACCGCTGACCGGTCTGGTGTCGGCTCCCATATGAACGCCAAAACCTGGCTGCGCCATACCCTGCGTAATCGTCTGCAATCCCTGCTGATGTTGCTGGTGATGGCGGGTTTTATGGCTTTGCTGGGTGGATTGCTGTGGGGCGCAGACGGGGTGCAATGGTTGTTCTGGCTGACAGTTTTTCTGGTGTTGATGAACCCGGTCGTTTCACCGCGCATGATTCTGCGTATGTACGGTGCCACGCCGGTGGGGCCAGACCAGTTGCCGGGCCTGCATCAGACTCTGGATATTCTCGCCCGGCGTGCAGGGCTTGATCAGCCCCCGGCGCTTTATTATGTTCCCAGCCAGGTACTGAATGCTTTCGCTGTGGGCAATCGGCATTATGCCGCCATTGCTGTGAGCGATGGCTTGCTGCGTCACCTCGACAGGCGCGAATTGCTGGGCGTGCTGGCTCATGAAATTTCCCATGTGCAGCATAACGATATGTGGGTGATGGGGCTGGCGGATTTATTCAGTCGTGCCACCAGTCTGCTGTCTATTTTTGGCCAGTTTTTATTGTTTATCAATTTGCCGTTGATCCTGCTTTCTCAGGTGAGTATCAGCTGGACGGCCATTCTGCTGTTGATTTTCGCTCCCCAGTTCAGTGCCCTGGCCCAGCTCGCCCTGTCCCGTGTGCGTGAATACGATGCGGATCTCAATGCTGCACGGCTCACGGGTGATCCGTTGGGGCTGGCCAGTGCGCTGGCCAAACTGGAGCAATACGCCGGTGGCATGATGGAGCAGATTTTACTGCCAGGCCGACGCCGGCGGGAGTCCTCCCTGTTGCGCACACATCCGGCTACCGATGAGCGCATCCGGCGGTTGCAATCACTGGTGGACGGCAAACAATCGGAGCTGCATCGCAGCGATGAATTTCTGAAAGCATTGAGCCGCCTCAATGTGCAAGACGCTTTTTCCTCGCCCGTGCAACGACGGCCTCGCCGACATTTCAACGGGCTTTGGCATTAGTGACTTACACATCGTTTACCGCATTATTTGTGGATACGCATGGCGGATAGATCTTATCTGTTTTTGTGTTCTTGACTTGATAGTCAGGCATATGTTCTAGGCTTGTATACACAGGCGGCTGATTTTTCCGGATTATCAATTTGTCATTGCAGGAAAGGACAGAGGATGCTCCGTGCTGAATGCGTACAACTATTGTTAGTCTCAAGTGGGATGGTGCCGGGGGAAAGCGCGTATATCAGGTTATACGGTTGACTATAATCTCCATGAAGATGATGGCGTTTGTGCATGGAGGAGCCCGTGCGGGCATATTGATATGAAACCGGTTTAGCCACAATGCGAATGTTAATTGGCCATGACGGTTTTTCAAGAGGAGTCAATGAAATGAAAAAGGATACCGTAACCGTAGTCGATAGTGTCAGTGGCCGCCAGATCGAGTTGCCTATCAAGCGTCCTACACAGGGGCCATCTGTGGTTGATATCGGCAATTTTTACCGTGAACTGGGATACTTCACTTATGACCCGGGGTTCCTGGCGACGGCCAGTTGTCAGAGTGCCATTACCTACATCGATGGTGAGCAGGGTATATTGCAATATCGCGGTTATCCCATCGAGCAACTGGCCGCACAAAGCAGTTTTCTTGAAGTCACTTACATGATGCTCAATGGTGAATTACCCGGCGCTGCACAGCTCGATGAATTCAGCGATATTATCAATCACCACAGCATGCTCAATGAAAGTCTGAAAAGTTTTTTTCGCGGCTTTTATCACGATGCTCATCCTATGGCGATCATGGTGGGCGTGGTGGGTTCGTTGTCGGCGTTTTATAATGATTCTACTGATATCTCTGATCCACATCACCGGGAGATCGCAGCCCATCGCATGATTGCCAAGATGCCCAGTATCGCTGCGGCCAGTTTCAAGCACACTATTGGCGAGCCTCAGGTCTATCCAGACAACAGTTTAAGTTATACCGGCAATCTGCTGAAGATGATGTTTTCTGTGCCATGCGAGGAATATGTGGTGGACCCCGTGGCTGAGCGTGCGCTGGATCTGATTTTTATTCTGCACATTGATCATGAGCAAAATGCCAGTACCTCCACAGTGCGCCTGGCGGGCAGTTCCCAGGCTAATCCGTTTGCCTGTATCGCCTCCGGCATTGCGGCTCTGTGGGGACCGGCCCACGGCGGGGCTAATGAGGCGGTGCTCAACATGCTGGCCGAGATCGGTGATGTGAAAAATATTCCCGGGTTTCTGGCGCGAGCCAAGGACAAAAATGATCCTTTCCGTTTAATGGGTTTTGGTCATCGGGTCTACAAAAATTACGACCCTCGCGCACGCATCATTCGTGATATGTGTCACGAAGTACTGGACAAATTGGGAGATAACAATGATCCTCTGTTCGAACTGGCTCTGAAACTTGAAGAGATTGCGCTGAATGATGATTACTTTGTTGTGCGCAAACTTTATCCCAACGTGGATTTTTACTCAGGGCTGATTTATCGGGCGCTGGGTATTCCCAGCAACATGTTTACCGTCATGTTCGCCATTGCCCGCACTGTGGGCTGGGTGGCTCAGTGGATGGAAATGATCGGAGAGGAAAATCAACGTATTGGTCGGCCACGGCAATTGTACGTGGGGGCAGGGCAGCGGGATTATGTACCGATGGATAAAAGATAACGGTAAATAGATTCTGGAGGTTGTTGATGTGAAAATCACCTTTCTTGGTGGCACGGAAACCGTTACCGGCTCCAAGTATCTTGTGGAAAGCGGTAACACCCGGGTACTGGTGGATTGCGGTTTGTTTCAGGGCTATAAGTGGCTGCGCAAACGCAATTGGCAACCTCTGCCGCTGGATATCAAAACGCTGGATGCCGTGGTACTGACCCATGCTCATCTGGATCATTCCGGTTATATTCCAGCGTTGTACCATCAGGGTTTTCGCAAACCGGTTTTTACCCACCATGCCAGCGCAGCTCTGTGTGGCATCCTGCTGCCGGACAGTGGCCATATTCAGGAAGAAGACGCCAGATATTATGAACGTCACAAACTGAGCAAACACGAACACCCGGAACCTCTCTACGACCGCGCCACCGCCGAGCAGAGTATGGGCTTGTTTGAAACGGTGGAGTTTGGCGAAACATTTACGGTGGGTGCTTTTACTATGCATTTGCAAAGTGCCGGGCATATTCTTGGCGCAGGCAGCCTCATTGTGGAAGCCGAGGGTAAATGCGTGGGATTTTCCGGTGATGTGGGTAAACCTGATGACGTGTTAATGAAGCCACCCGTGCCCCTGCCTGAGCTGGATGTATTGTTGCTGGAATCCACTTACGGTAATCGCCGACATGACGATTCAGACCCATTGGATCAGCTTGCCGCTATCGTTAACGAAACAGCGGAGGCGGGTGGTGTGCTGTTGATTCCGAGTTTTGCCGTGGGTCGTGCGCAGGCGCTGCAACACCTGCTGGCCACACTGAAGCATGAAGGGCGTATCCCTAACATGCCAGTGTTCCTGGACAGTCCCATGGCCATCAGCGTCTCGGATATTTACTGTCGTTATTCACAGCATCACCGCCTGAATCGTGAGCAGTGCAAGCAATTGTACGAAGTGGCCACGTATACACGCAGTGTTGAAGATTCCATGGCGTTATCCGGCTTGCAATACCCGCATATTATTATTGCGGGCAGTGGCATGGCTACCGGTGGTCGTATTCTTCACCATTTCAAACGTCTGTTACGCAATTATCGCACCACGGTATTGTTTACCGGTTACCAGGCCGGAGGTACTCGTGGAGAAAAAATGATTGATGGTGCCGAAGAGGTAAAAATTCACGGTGAATGGATACCCGTCAAGGCGCGTGTGGAAGTTATGCATGGCTTGTCCGGGCACGGTGATTATGTGGATATCCAGCATTGGCTGGGAAAATCACAACTGACAAAATACACAAATATTCATCTGGTGCATGGTGAGCCTGTGGCGCTGGAGGCTATGCGTGATCATCTGCGGCGCACCACTCAGTATAATGTTGAGGTTGCCAGTTATCGGAGTATCTTGAAGTTGTAGTGTTTTACCCCCCACCTCTGGAAAAAGGAGAAAGTCATATGAGAAGAAGTTACGACACACTGTTTTTTATTACTTTGTTTTTTACTCCTGTGCATTTTGTTTCTGCGGCTGAATTACAGGATATAGAACAACTTTTCAAACAGAAGTGCTCTTTCTGTCACGCTATTGATAAAAAAACGTCAGGGCCCGCAATCAATGCTATGAGCAACGAGAAAAAAGTGCTGCTTCAAGTTATCACCAAAGGCAAAAATGCCATGCCCGGTTATGAAGGGAAACTGACTGATGTGCAGATAGATGCACTGGCTGATTATTTGTTAGCAAACCGATAGAGAGCATGTCAGTGAATGCGCAGGGGTGTAAGTAGCCCCTGGCAACTCAACCGGTTTTTTTATTTAAGGGTATATTAGATGTCATCAAAACAGTGTAATAACAAAGAATCATGTTCAGGTGTTTGGTGTCGTTTTCGCGATAGTACGCCGGATTACTTGGCTCGCCACTATTGGTGGGCCTATCTCTGGCACTGGGGTGTTTGGTTTTTTGATCATCAACCGATCATCAACGCCATTCTGTTTGGTCAGTACAAAACACTTTCTCACCGGGCGTTGCATGACTGTATGAAAGAGAGACCGGAAGGGCGAATGTTACAGCTCACTTGTGCTTATGGAAGTATGACACCTTCTTTGCTTAGAGAGATGGACGATGAACTCTATCTCATGGATGTAGCGGATATACAGCTGACGGCTACCCGCAAAAAACTGACTAATGCGGACAAAAAACGCCTGCTTTGCGCGCGCATGAATGCAGAGTATCTCGCTTATGGTGACGATGTTTTTGCCACAGTTCTGATTTTCTTTCTATTGCACGAACTGCCACCTTATGCGCGTGAACACAGCATCAGTGAGGCGATACGGGTGTTGCGGCCTGGAGGGCGTTTTGTGATTACTGAATATGGTGCGTGTCCCAAAAGACACCTGCTGTGGCGATTTCCACTGACACGTTGGGTGTTACAGCGCCTGGAGCCATTTTTAGAGAGTTTTTGGCAGGTGGATCTGTTTGCCATGTTAGACAGACATGCGCAGAAGCAGGGCAAGGTGATTCGACAGGTGGATGAGTTTCATTGTTTCTCTGATTTCTATCGTGTTTGTATTTTTGAATTGGATGCCCCCTCAGTCCCTGATTGAAAAATGGGGATTTAAAACCTGGAGCAAAGGCAATGAATCAACAACACCAGGCAGAAAACTGCCCAGCCACCCGACCACGCCGTTTTTACGACTGCACTCTCAACGAAAAATTACTTTATAGTTCGTTCTTATTGCTGGCAGGGCTCGCCTATATGATGGCCTTGGCCTATCTCTACACCAGCTTCGATGGCATCGATGGCAAGCCGGGGCTGTCGGTCGAAGATGTTGCCGAGAACTATTATGGCAACCGTAGTGGTACGCGCCTGGAGTCAGCGCTGCGAGGATCGATGGCGAGTTATATCGAGATTGAAGACCGAAATCATGTTGTTGAGTGGCTAAAATCAGGTGCGCCTGAAGCCGGTTATGAGCGTGTTATTAAACCTGTATTCGATGAGCGTTGCATTACATGCCACAGTGCGGCTTCCGGTTTGCAAATTCCTGATCTCTCCAGTTATGGCGGTGTCAAACAGGTTGCCAATGTGGATACCGGTGTTTCGCTGCACAGCCTGATGAAGGTGTCGCACATCCATCTGTTCGGTATTGCTCTGGTGGCTCTTGGCATTGGTTTGATTTTTCGATTTGCTTTGCTACCCGCCTGGATTCAATACACTCTGACGTTGTCACCCTTTATCGCTATTTTTATCGATATTTCCGCCTGGTTTCTTACCAAGTGGGACCCGACCTACGCCTATACAGTGATCTTTGCCGGTGGTCTGCTGGGTTTGTCGTGGGCGTTACAAATCTTTATTTCGCTCTATCAGATCTGGTTCTTGCGTTGTCGTGTGGAGGTCACCAGTGAAGAGCAATAAGAGCATGGTCACCGCCATGGCTTGTCCGGACGCGGTGATTAGCTGGATGTTCAGCATTGGTTGGAAAAATCGTAATTGACAAAATACACAAATATCCATCTGGTACATTACGAATTAATATCTCGCCTAAAGTGCTTACTTTTGATGCACTGTGCAAGCACGATCACTTGCAGGATTTCGGGATAACGGTAAAGTCGCCAGTTATCGGGGCATTTTGAAGCTGTAATGGTTTATTTTTTTTAACGCTGATTGAGGCTACATTTATGTTCGATAAAAATCATGATGATCAACAGGTTGTTGCAACGGCGGGACGGCAAATCCTGGAACAGGTCCTGGCTGACTACCGTGGCACAGTCGCTGTGCAAATATGGAACGGGGAACGGGTGATAGGGCAGGCGGATGCACCCTGCACGGTGGTTTTCAACCAGCCCTCGGTACTGCGTCAGCTGGTTCTGCATCAAAATGTGGTGCGCCTGGCCGAAGCCTATCTGGCGGAAGAGAGTAATATCGAGGGTGATGCAGAGCAGTTGTTTGATCTGGTCACTTATATGCGGGACCTGGTTATTCCCTGGTCAACCCGGTTGCGTGTAATGCGTCTGGCATTCAGGTTACCACGACATTATCGTGAAAAAGACACACAGGCAATACGCGCTGGACACGACAAACGGCAAAATACAAAACAGAGCATTTCTCATCATTACGATGTAGGCAATGATTTTTATCGTTTATGGCTGGATCAGGAAATGGTCTATTCCTGTGCCTATTTTTCCAATACCGAGCAGCTGCTGGATAATGCCCAGCGGGATAAACTGGATTATATCTGCCGCAAATTGCGCCTGACACCGGGTGAAACCCTGTTGGATATTGGCTGTGGCTGGGGTGCTTTGGTCTGTTGGGCGGCAAGGCAGTACGGCGTAAAGGCCTATGGTATTACTCTGAGTGAACAGCAGGCTGCTTATGCCAGGGAACGCATACGCAAAGAAGGACTGGAAGATCTGGTGACCGTTGAATTACGGGATTACCGCGACCTGCCTGAGACGGCTCGCTATGACCGTGTAGTGAGTGTCGGCATGTTTGAACATATCGGCGTGAGTAATTTTCCGCTTTATTTCAGCACGATTAAACGAGTGCTGGCTCCGGGCGGGTTATTTCTCAATCATGGCATCACCAACGACACCGGTTGGCAGGACACGCCGATTACCCGCTTTATCAATAGTTATGTATTCCCGGATGGCGAGTTGGCGCGTATTGGTCATGTTATTGATGCCATGGAGGATGCCGGTTTTGAAATTGTCGATGTAGAGGGGCTGCGTCGTCATTACGCTATGACGCTACGTCACTGGGTGGCTTCGCTGGAGGCGAACAAGGCGCAAGCGGTGGATATTGTCGGTGAAGCAACCTATCGGGTGTGGCGTCTGTATATGGCAGGCTCCGCCCATTATTTTGATGAAGGCAGTATCAATGTTTACCAGGTACTGGCAGGGCATGACCGGGAACCATTAAAGGTCGGTTTGCGGCGTGATGAATTGTATGAAAAGGGCTGTGAGTGCCGACCTGCCTCGGCAGTTGATTCTTAACGCCTCCTAGTGTTTTTCGGGAGAGGCTCTTCGGTGGTTATGTCTTCGGATCAGATAAATACACAAAATAAGGATTGCAAACCCTGTTGCAACCCAGGTAAAAGGCGCAATAGACTCGAAAACCTGTGCAACGATATGCATATGTTGGCCGAGGTAATAGCTGCCTGTTCCCCAAAACCCTACCCATAGCAGTGCGCCAAGACTGGTTGCCAGAAGAAACGTGGTGACCGGCATTTGCAGGCTGCCGACGAAGATGCCGGTGAGTTGCCTTGGGCCATCAATGAAACGCGAGAAGATAACCAGCAGTATGCCATGACGTTGGCAGAAGGCATTCATACGTTCGAGCCGGGCGGTGTTGAGTGGCAGGCGTAAAAGCAATCTTCGGCCTCCAGCTCTGCCAATAAGGTAGCCCAGCATATTTCCAATGACCGCTGCAAACCAGGCTGACACCAGTAACAGACTGATATCGAATTCACCGCGTGTGCTCAGCAGCGCACCTGCGATCAGCAGGCTTTGGCCCGGGGTGGGTATGCCAAAGCCCTCCGCCATGATGGCTGCGAAGATGATAATCAGCCCATATTTTACGAGCAAAGGCTCATAATTATTTGCTGCTGTCAGGAGAGACTGTGCAATCTCGGAGAGTAGATCCATTTTGGCAATGGCCTGCGGTATTGCATTATTTTCCGGTAATGTGAAGTGTAGCAGCTTGCATTGATTTACCCGGAGTATCACACCGTCATGAAATGAAAATGATGCATACGACCAAAAGTTAAACCTGGTGTAGTGTTCTGAACTGTATGCATATTAATACGCATACAGTTCAGGACACTACACTAGATTCCGCGGTTGACCGCTTCGAGGATGTATTAACATATTTGATAATAGCCTGTTCAGTGGTTTTGGCGGGTGTACTGGTTGAGTGAGTCGCTACGACTTGTATAGCACGCTGCCTTTTGCGTCTGGCCGCGTTGCGCATCGTCGCAATAGCGGGCTATGACTCCTCATCGCGCCTCGCCAGCCACAACATTCAACACACTCTACAGACCATTCAACTGCGGAATCTGATATGTATTGACCTGTCAACTATTGGTATCACTGTTTTTAATATTTCATATCTGGTGTACCTGATAGGTCACAATCGGCCTATTGCTGAATTGCTCGCACCAAGGGCAAAACCATTGGCAGATGTGTATGAGTCAGAATTTAAAGGTATGACTTTTAATGACGTGGGTGTTGCGGTGCTTGAAGTTACATTGTCCAGACTGGTTGAAAGTCTGCACGCCCGCCTGACAGATACTGACAGGGCGTTCTTGTTGTCATTTAAAGAAGGTGTTCCAACCTGGAAGCATCTGGGAATCCCGCATATAGAACAATTGCCTTCTGTGCGTTGGAAACTGCTTAATCTCGACAAAATGAATAAGAAAAAACGGGTGGAAGCCATCGGCAATCTGGAAGTTGTATTAGGTGGTAGGCAGCATGTCTGAATATCAATTTGTAGAGAAGCCGTTACCGTCCAGTTGGAGTCGATGGGCTGAACGGTCATTGATCAAGGGGCAGGCATTCTCAAAGATCCGGCAAAAAGCTTGCGTGCTGATTTCAAGCAATGGCTGCTGAAAGATGTGTTCTGTCGGGTCGTTCGCAAGATCAACAAGACTGACAAGGGAGGCCAATGGCTATGCCTCTGACCCTATGCACGAGGCTATTGAGCAATTGCGCCGTTATGCAGACGTGCGTGAAGAAACTGTTGTTTCATCTGACCCATATTCACTTATAGATATGTAACTCATACAAAATATAATCGTATTTTTCGCTTTTATCTGCCTGGTTCCAAGTTGCCAAAACCCACAAAAACAATAGCTTACAGAGGCTTAATCGAGAGAAGTATTAGACGATCGTAATCCTCAGCTTCTATTGAAAACAATAAGCTAAGTGTCACTTGATACACCAAATAAAAAAGGGGGGGCAGAAATGACCCCCCCCCCCCTGGTTTTTTTGTCGCGGTCTGTTTATTGCGCCACAGAGGCGTTGGAGACAAACAGGATTTCATCAAAGGTCCGGTGCAGGCTGGAGCTTTTGAAATTGCGCATGACAGCGGCATCG
>JALSGT010000094.1 GCA_026982555.1 Chromatiales bacterium | reverse complement strand
ACCCCAACAATCAAAGCCAAAAATATGTCTACCCCATGTTATGAACACGTTGGGGTTCGTGCCTCACCCCAACCTACCGGACTGAGATTTAACTCAACCCCTAACTCAACTCCGCCTTTTGATCCCGATTCAACAACGCCTGCACAGCATCCTTCGGTTTGCGGGCGTCATACAGCACAGCATAAACCTGTTCGGTGATGGGCATATCAACACCCTGACTCAATGCCAGATCATGCACTTCGCGTGCGGTCTGCACGCCTTCCACCACCTGATCAATAGCCGCCAGCGCCTCTTCCAAAAACTTGCCCTGCCCCAACGCCAAACCAAGCCGGCGATTACGGGACTGATCGTCGGTGCAGGTCAGCACCAGATCACCCAGACCCGCAAGCCCCATGAAAGTCTCGCGCTGGCCATGCAGGGTTTCACCCAGGCGCATCATTTCTGCCAGCCCCCGGGTAATCAGTGCGGTACGCGCATTGGCCCCATAGCCCAGACCATCGGCAATACCCGCAGCAATGGCGAGCACATTCTTCACCGCGCCACCCACCTCGACACCCGTAACATCATCGTTTGTATAAGCACGGAAGGTTTTGCTGTGCAAACGCGCCGCCATGTCGGCGGCAAACACAACATCGGTGGATGCCACCGTCACCGCCGTGGGCAGACCTTCAGCCACTTCACGCGCAAAAGTAGGACCGGAAACAACCGCAGTAGCAATATCGTTGCCCAACACCTCTTCCGCCACTTCATGCAACAACTTACCGGAACCGGACTCCAGCCCCTTGGTGGCCCATGCCAATCGCGCATCACTTTTCAACAACGGCCGGAGCTGGGTAAGCACCGCACGAAAGGCATGGCTGGGCACAACAACCAACACATCCTGCACATCCACCAATGCCGAGCCCAGATCCGCATCAAGCGACAGCTGTTCGGGCAAAGGTACACCGGGTAGATAACGCTCATTACAACGTGCGGTAGCGATGTTGGCCATCAATTCAGCTTCATGCCCCCACAGGGTGACCGAACCGCCGGCACGGCACAGCTGGATAGCCAATGCCGTGCCCCAGGAACCAGCACCAAGTACGGCAATGGGGCGTTGTTGTTTAGTCATTCATGATCCTGGATCTCATGTGAATGAAATCACCCGAAATAAAAACTGCATGCACAATCAAGGTAAAAATCAGTGTACAACTTCTTTTGCCGAAGCATCCGCTTGCTGTTTATGTTGCGCCAGCAGGGCATCAAAATTGACAGGAGCCAATAACAACTGAGGAAAACCACCCTTGCTGACAAGATCAGAAACCGCTTCACGCGCATACGGAAACAAAATGTTTGGACAGTAACTGCCCTGCATGTGAACACGCTCATCGTCATTAAACCCGCTCATGGTGAACACACCCGCTTGATGCACTTCGGCCAGATAAGCGGTGTTGTCACCCAGTTTGGCCGTCACCGTCACTGTGAGCACCACCTCCATCACCTCGTCGGTCAACGGCTTGCCAGCAGTCTGCAATTCCACATTGACATCCGGCTTCCACTCTTCGGTGAAAATCTCCGGTGAGTTAGGCGTCTCAAAAGAGGTATCTTTGAGGTAAATTTTTTGCAGAGCAAATTGTTGCTCGGCCTGTTCACCGCTTGCAGCGGCGTTTTGTTCTTCTTTTTTATCATCTGACATGAATGCTATTCCAAATTAGGCCCAAACGGGCGAAAGAAAAAGATTTTAACGGGTTACGGGTGTTAGCGCACCTGCTCACCCACCCAGGCCAGCAGGTTCGGCAAATCAACAGCACCGGACAATCGCGCAATTTCCTTGCCCTGCCTGAAAATCAACAGCGTGGGAATACTGCGAATGGCCAGTTGCGCAGACAGCGACTGTTCCTGCTCGGAATTAATTTTCACCAGACGCATACCAGGTTCAAGCAGCCCGGCCGCCTCAGCAAATACCGGAGACATCATTTTGCAAGGGCCACACCACGAAGCCCAAAAATCCACCAGCAAAGGCAAATCACTTTTAAGAAGATGACGTTGAAAACGGCTCTGATTAAGATTAAGCGGCTCACCCGTGAACAGTGGCTTATGACAGACACCACAGGAACCGCCTGCGGCCAGCTTCTCCTGTGGCATCCGGTTGATACCATCACAGTGAGGGCAAACAATGTGCAAACTATCACTCATGAATGCTGTGTGGGGTCGGTGTGCCGTTTATTCAAGTCCTGCTTATTCCAGCCCCAGCAATGAATCAAGCTCATCGTCCATATCCAGCTCAACCAATTCATCAAAACCACCGATGTGTTGATCACCAATAAAAATTTGTGGCACGGAATCACGCCCGGCACGCTGCTCCATTTCTTCACGCTTACCGGCCTCCTCATCAACACGAATTTCCAGATAAGCCACGCCCTTTTTTTTCAGCAGGCTTTTTGCACCCGCACAATAACCACAAAAGGCAGCGGTATACATCACAATTTCAGGTGTCTTTTTTTGACGGGTCATTTCATTCATGCCACAGAATCCTGAGGCTTGCTGTTCGCTGCCGGTGCGTCTTGCAGGCCCAACAGAACATCCAGCTCCCCTTTGTCCTCCAGCACATACATATCGTCACAATCACCGACATAAACATCACCCACAAAAATCTGCGGCACCGAAGCCTGACCGGAGCGCGCTTCCATTTCGCTGCGTTTCTCGGTGTCTTCATCAATGAGAATTTCCTCAAAACTGATATTTTTTGCTTCCAGCAACTCGATAGCACGAGTACAAAACGGGGATTCGCGGGTACAATAAACCAGCACCGGGTTTTTGGTTTCACTGGTTTCTGCATCGCCCGGCTCGTTTTTTTCAGGCTCAGGCTTGGGCGGTTTGCCATCTTTCGTTGTGGTAGGCAGATTGGTACGCTCCCAAGCCAACATACCACCACCGATGTTATGCACATTGGTGAAACCCTGTTTTTTCAATTTGGTTGCTGCCTGCGCAGAACGGGCACCGGAACGACACACCATCACCACGGCATGATTTTTGTACGCTTGCAGCTCCTGAATACGATCATCCAGCATACCCAATGGAATATGAAGCGCATTCATCACATGGCCTTCCTTGTATTCCTTTTCAGTACGTACATCCACTACCAAGGCATTTTTATGATTAATCAGCTGCACCGCTTCGCTGGCCAAAACCATAACCACCGCACTCGGCCCAAACCAGGTGCGCGCCAATAAAAACAAAATGATGGCCAAAGCCAGAAACAACTCCCAGTTACCGCTGACAAAATTACCAAATTCCTGCATAACGCTCATCTAAACCTGTATTTTTTGAAGGGTGTGCTGAAAACCGGATGGGCCGCCACGCTTTGCTTGATAGCAGGCTATGTTTCATGCGGCACCGTGATGGCATGGAATCCCAACCAACGTCCGGCATTGGCTGGGCACTATATAGACAGGGATCAAAAAAGAAAAGCACCAGTCAGTGATGTTGCCGGCAAAACAGGGAACAGGCCGGAAACCCATCAAAATCATCTGAAAGCAGATTGTGCGTAATGCTTAATCCGGATTACAAAAAACTTCGCGCATCATGCTGATCAGGCGCAAAGTACGCCCATCACCCACCCGGTAAAAAACGCGATTGGCATCTTTGCGCGACATCAAAATACCTTTGTCACGCAATATGGCCAAATGCTGGGAAATATTACTCTGCGAGGTACCCACCATAGCGACAATGTCCTGCACACTGATTTCCCGATCACCCAGCGCACAGAGAATCTTCAGTCGTAGCGGATGCGACATGGCCTTGATGGAACGAGAGGCTCTTTCGATATCCTCATCACGCGTAATCAGATGCTCCGTTGTATTCATACATCATCACCATAAAATCAAATACATTTTAATAGGCTGTCAAAAAAGACATCCTGCCCTTTTCAAAACACGAAAAGTAAAAATCTTGCAGTCTTCGATTTTACCGACACGTCCATATTATCGGAACAACCTGCTAAAAAGTTGTACAACCAGTGGAAAATTCCCACCATTACCGGGCCATCTGACAGCACCCTTGCTTAACTATACAGCATCCCGCAACTTGAACAATTAATAATATTCGTGCCATAGCCACAGGCGCACGGGTTGCCGCAAAAGATATTTCGGCTTAAATTTGAATTAATTCGTTATCAAAACCACCTGACATATTTTGTAAAAGATCAGGAAGCGCAGTAAATACTTTTCACAAATCGAAAAAATCATTTAAAATGATTCCCTCACATCCACCTCATCCTTAACTTCTAAAGAGCAAACCTGAGTACATGCCAAGCACACCAGCACCCGTGATGACCATCATCCTGGATGGTTGGGGTTACAGTGAAGACCCTGAATCCAATGCCATCATTAACGCCAATACACCCGTATGGGATGCTCTGTGGGCGAAATACCCGCATACGCTGATTAAAGGCTCCGGCCCGGAAGTCGGTCTGCCCAGCGGGCAAATGGGTAACTCCGAAGTCGGCCACTTGAACCTGGGAGCAGGCCGCGTGGTCTACCAGGAATTCACCCGCGTCAGCCGCGCCATTCGCACTGGTTCGTTTTTCACCAACCAGACACTGACCGATGCCGTGGACTTAAGTATCGAGACTGATCGCGCCATACACATTCTCGGTCTGCTCTCCGACGGTGGAGTACACAGCCATGAAGAGCACATCTGCGCCATGGTCAAACTGGCTGTGGAACGTGGCGCGAAGCATGTTTACCTCCACGCTTTTCTGGATGGCCGCGATACCGCGCCCAGAAGCGCAGAGACCTACATTGCCTCCATGCAAAAAACCTTCGACGAACTGGGTGGCGGACGCTTTGCCTCCATCATCGGCCGGTATTACGCCATGGACCGCGACCACCGCTGGCCCCGGGTGCAGGCTGCCTATGACCTCATCACCCAGGGTAAATGTGAGTTTGAAGCCCCCACCGCCCAGGCCGCCGTGGATGCTGCCTATGCCCGTGATGAATCTGACGAATTCATCCAGGCCACACGTATTGTGCCACCCGGTGAAACACCCGTGGAACTGCGTGATGGCGACGTGCTGATTTTCATGAACTACCGGTCCGACCGCGCCCGACAAATTACCCGCCCCTTTATCGAACCGGACTTTGACTGTTTCGAGCGCACGGTGACCCCCAGGCTAGGCGCCTTTGTCAGCCTTACCGAATACAGCGCTGACTTTGACGTTCCCGTGGCCTTTCCTCCGGAACGCCTGCACAATGTTTTTGGTGAATACATCGCTGACCTCGGGCTACGCCAATTGCGCATTGCCGAAACTGAAAAATATGCCCATGTCACCTTCTTTTTCAATGGCGGTCGCGAAGAACCCTTTGATGGTGAGGATCGTATTCTGGTGCCCTCTCCCGATGTAGCCACCTACGACCTTCAACCTGAAATGAGCGCGCCGGAACTCACCGATAAACTGGTAGAAGCCATTCTCAGCAAAAAATACGACACCATTATTTGCAATTACGCCAACCCGGACATGGTGGGCCATACCGGCAACCTCGAAGCCACCATTCAAGCTATTGAGGCGCTGGATGTTTGTCTCGCACGCGTAGTGGAAGCACTGGAATCGGTGGGCGGAGAAGCGCTGATTACCGCCGACCATGGCAATGCCGAACTGCTCAACAACAAAGAAACAGGGCAGGCACACACCGCTCATACCTCCAACCCGGTACCCCTGATTTATCTGGGCCGCCCCGGCAGACTGGCAGACACTGGCTCACTCTGTGACGTTGCCCCCACCATGCTCAAACTCATGGGAGTAGACATCCCCACCGAAATGGGTGGGCGCAATCTGGTTACGTTGACCACAGACGACGATGTGGCGGGAGATGAAAACGCTTAATTCCCTCTGTCGTTTTACAGGCACCCCGGCGATCACTCGTGGTGGAAAATTCACCACTGTTGTTTTCGCAGCCCTTTTGGTGCTGCTCACACTGGGCTGCTGGCCATTAACATCACAGGCCGCTGACAACGACCCGACAAATGGCCAAAAACTGGAACAACTGCGACAACAAATTCAAGTGCTACGTCGCGAGCTGGATTCTGACGTGCAACGCAAACAAAGCCTGCAATCCAGACTGCAACGCAGCGAACGCCATATCGGTAAAGTCGTCGCCCTGCTGAAAAAACTCAAACATCAGCTGCGCACACAACAACGCGAACTGAAAAAACTCAACACCCGTCGCAGTGGGTTACAATCAGACCTGCACAAACACCGCGTCGCACTGGCCCAACAAATTCGTGCAGCCTATACCATCGGCCAACAGGAATACGTGAAAATCCTGCTCAACCAGCAGGACCCCGCTGCGGTTACCCGCACTCTTACCTATTACGATTATTTTCATCGCGCCCGACTGGCACGCATGCAAGACATCGATGAAGACCTCGCCGAGCTACGCACCGTCGAAAAAAAGATCCAGCAAAAAACCCAAAAGCTGGAAAAAACCCGTGAGGAGCAAAATCGCGAAAAGACACAGCTGGAAAAAACCCGACAACAACGCACCCATGTACTCGCCGGACTGCAACAAAAAATTCTCGCCAAAGGTGAGCGTCTATCGTTGATGGAAGAAGATAAACGCCGTCTGCAACGACTGCTGGACAGCCTCGCCACCATTTCACGTCCCAGTCCGATGACGCCGGAGGGCCACGAATCAGAATTCACCTCCGAAGGCAGCGAACACACGCCGTTTGCCAAACTGCGTGGAAAGCTGCGCTGGCCATCACGGGGCCAACTGACCACCCGTTACGGCAGCGCCCGCAAAGTCGGCAAACTCAAATGGCAAGGCGTCAATATCAGCGCCCCCGAAGGCAC
The DNA here is from genome assembly GCA_026982555.1 of Chromatiales bacterium. Lineage (GTDB taxonomy): Bacteria > Pseudomonadota > Gammaproteobacteria > SZUA-152 > SZUA-152 > SZUA-152. The sequence continues at coordinate 8,533 of JALSGT010000094.1, read as the reverse complement.
CGAGGTAAGCGCCATATCCCACGGTCGTGTGGCTTTTTCCGACTGGCTGCGAGGTTTTGGCCTGCTCACCATTATTGATCATGGTGATGGTTACATGAGTTTGTACGGTGGCAATCAAAGCTTATTCAAGGAAGTCGGTGACTGGGTGGAAGCAGGTGAGGTCATTGCCAGCGTGGGCAAGAGTGGCGGACGCAAAGACGCTGCCCTATATTTTGAGATTCGCCACAACGGCAAACCCAGCAACCCGCTCAAGTGGTGCCGAAACAAGCCGAAAAGAGTCTCAGCGGCCTCGTGAAAAGATGGAAAAATATTGCCTGATTCACAAGTTAGACAGAGTCCTGCATAATCGGGCTGAATTTTTCAGCGTAAGCACTATCAATACAACAACTGTGTTTCTTTATTCGGGCCGTTTTCCGGCCTGCGGAGTTATTCATGAATGCAAATTTACGCACCTTGTTGGTGCTGACTATCGGTTTGATCCTTGGTATTACTCTGGCTATCGGCCAGGGCGTTTTTGCGGACAAGAGCGCGAGCAAAGCCACCAGCGCCCTGCCGCTGGATGAACTGCGCAGTTTCACGGAAGTATTCTCCCGCATCAAAAAAGATTATGTGGAAGAAGTCAGCGACAAAACGCTGCTGGAAAATGCTATCCGTGGCATGTTATCCGGCCTCGATCCCCATTCCAGTTATCTGGACCCTGAGCACTTTAAAGAACTGCAAGTGGGCACTTCCGGTGAATTCGGCGGTCTCGGCATCGAAGTGGGCATGGAAGACGGCTTCGTCAAAGTCATTTCCCCCATAGACGATACCCCTGCACAACGTGCCGGGGTGAAAGCCGGTGATCTGGTGATTCGTCTCGATGAAAAACCCGTGAAAGGCATGACCCTGCACGATGCCGTGAAGATCATGCGCGGCAAGGTGGGTACCGACATCGTACTCACCATCATCCGCGAAGGTGAAGAAAAACCGCTGAAAATCACCATTACTCGTGACACCATCAAAGTCAAAAGCGTGCGGGCCCGAGACCTGGGTGACGGCTTTGGTTATTTGCGCGTTTCGCAATTCCAGTCACGTACCGGTGAAAATCTCGCCGAAGCCATCGAAAAACTGAAAAAAGACAACGATGGCAAACTTAACGGCCTGGTGCTGGATCTGCGCAATAATCCTGGTGGCGTACTCAATGCCGCAGTGGAAGTCAGTGACGCCTTCCTCGAAACCGGTCTCATCGTTTACACCCAGGGCCGCATCGCCGATTCCGAAATGAAATTCAATGCCACACCACGTCGCCTGCTGGATGGTGCGCCGTTGGTGGTGCTAGTGAATGGTGGCTCGGCATCCGCATCCGAAATCGTCGCTGGTGCATTACAGGATCACAAGCGCGCGGTGATTATCGGCACGCGCACCTTCGGCAAAGGCTCGGTGCAAACCATTCTGCCCCTCAACGAAAAAACTGCACTTAAACTGACCACTGCACGTTATTACACGCCATCCGGTCGTTCTATTCAGGCAGAAGGTGTGACACCGGACATCATCCTTGAGCCACTCAAGCTCACTAAACTGGAAGGCATGGGAGAGCGTGTCAAAGAAGCCGATCTTTCCAGGCATCTCGATAATGGCAACAGTAAAACCCAAAACAAGGACGATAAAAAAGATAATGAAAAGGACAGCAAAAAGAAAGACGAACCTGAGTTGTCCCTGGCTCAAAGAGACTACCAGCTTTTTGAAGCGCTCAACGTGCTCAAAGGGATGAGTATTGTTCTGCGCCAAAAGTAAGCTCTGACTGAATTGCCAAGAGTATATGTATATACATGACGGCACTGCATTCAACCGCGGGCAAAAACACACACACGCCTGCCCTGGTGTTCGCGTTGATGATGGGCGGCTGGATATCAAATACGGCGGTGTTCGCAGGAACACCGCCTGACCGGTCAACCCACAGTCATCAACCTGCTATCGGCATCATCATCGATGACATGGGCAACCTTGAGCAGCGCGACAAACGTGCCCTGCAACTGCCCGGCCCGGTCACGTTTGCCTTTCTGCCCCATACCCCCCACGCCCGCAAACTGGCCGAGCTTGCCCACCGGCTCAACAAAGAAGTCATACTGCATTTGCCTATGCAGCCCATCGAAAATGACAAAGTCGGGCCAGGCGCACTGACTTTGCATATGACAGCCCGGCAATTTGAGCAACAGTTAATATCAGACTTTGCCGCCATTCCACACATTGTCGGCATCAACAACCACATGGGCAGCCTGCTCACCCAGCACCCTGGTCACATGCAATGGCTAATGAGCGAATTGAGCAAACGCAAAGACCTTTACTTTGTTGACAGCTACACCAGCAAAAACAGCATTGCCCAACAGCTCGCCAACGAAAACCAAATACCCAATATGCGTCGCGATGTATTTTTAGACCATGACAGAAACCCGGACACTATTCGTTTTCATTTGCAACGCCTGATCAACAAAGCACGCAAAAATGGCACTGCATTGGCCATCGGCCACCCCTTCCCGGAGACCATTGCCGTACTGAAAGAAGAACTACCCAAACTCCGCGCACAGGGCATCATCCTGCTGCCGGTATCACAGCTAGTCCACCAAACCTTGAAGAGGTCAACATCATGGCAAGCGTCCTTGTCCCATTAGCTCAAAGCTGCGAAGAACTGGAAGCTGTTACCATTATTGATTTATTGCGCCGCGCAGACATCGAAGTCACCACTGCCGGACTCGATGCACAACCTGTTACCGCCAGCCATGGTGTCGTGCTCATTCCCGATACCACACTGGATAATGCATTAAAAAAAGAATACGACATGGTGGTATTACCGGGCGGATTACCCGGCGCGGATTACCTTGACCGGGATGACCGCATTCAACGCCTGTTAAAAAAGATGGCCAGCGACGGAAAATTCACCGCGGCCATTTGCGCCGCCCCCAAAGTACTTGCCAGTGCCGGACTGCTCGATGGCAAGCATGCTTCCGCCTATCCCGGAACCCTGGAAGAACATCGTTTTGATAACGTCACACTGGAACCGGCGTCCGTAGTAAAAGATGGCAATGTTATTACCTCACGCAGCCCCGGGACTGCCATGGATTTTGCATTGGTATTAATTGAGAACCTGGTCGGGATAAAAAAACGTGAAGAAGTGGAGGCTGGACTGGTACGCACATAAACGATTGCGTATACACCCAAACACTCTATGAATATTCGCAACCTGCTATCCAATCCGCTTGAGTGGCGCTGGCTTGCCACATGGCTGTTGCTGCTGTGTGTAATCCCGCTCCTGTCCATCTATGGTCGCCGTTTACAGGCATTCAGCCGGGAACACCTCAATACCGATATTCTGGCCTGGGTCATCGCTGTGCCCACGTTGTTATTGGCGGTCATCTTTTTACTCGACCAGGCACGACGATACGGCTACCGCCGTCTCTGGCACCTGGTCTGGGCATTGGCCCTGTTCGGCATCCTGCCTCTGACCTTAAATGCCGTGGAAGAGCGCCTGCATTTCCTGGTTTTTGGTGCCTTTGGCCTGGTCACCGGGCGCACCTTCACAGGCAAAACAGGGCTGCTGCTGGGCATCTCTGCCGCGGGCCTGGACGAGTTGTTGCAGTGGGCGCTGCCCGACCGGGTGGGTGACTGGCGGGATGTGGGTTTCAATCTGTTGTCCGTACTGGGCGGCTTGCTGCTGGCGAAACTGGGGCGGCGCTGATGCGATTCCTCACTCTTGCCATCGCCCTCATCAGCTTCAGCACCCTCGCCCCGGCACAGGCGCTACGCCTCATTGCGCTGGATGTCGGCGAAGGACAGGCTATCCTGCTCCAACATGGTGAACGCGGCATTCTCATCGATACCGGCCATGCGGGACAGGCACCGCAGGTACTTCAAGCCCTCACAGAGAATGGCGTGCAATCACTGGATCTGCTCATTCTGACCCATCTGCACCCTGACCATGCCAGTGGCTACTTTCGTTTGCGCGAGGCTTACCCGGCCACACCGGTACTGGATACCCAGCACCCACTCCCCCTCAATGTTGCACCAGACATGGTGCGCTGGGTCAATGAAAGCCTGTCCACCGACCCTTTGCGCCGCCGACTTTCCGCCGGGGACATCCTGCCCTGGGGAGATGTGCGCATCGAAGTCCTGTGGCCCGCAGCTTTCGTGAACGCTAATCTTAACCGCCACTCACTGGTACTCCACATCCGCCACGGCAAGCGCAGCGTGCTGCTTATGGGAGATGCTGACAAGGAAGTGGAACAACAGCTGTTACGCCAAAAAGAAACCCTCGCCGCCGACGTACTCATTGTTGGTCACCACGGTGCTGCCGACGCCAGCGATGCTGCCTTTCTTGCTGCCGTACAACCAGCTTACAGTGTGATCTCCGTCAATCACAATAACCTGCGCGGCTACCCGGCCTCAGACACACTGCGCCGCCTCGCCGCAACAGGCGGGCAGATTCTGCGCACCGATGAACGGGGCGATATCTGCCTCCGCCTGCCAATAACAGAGCCCGTCACACACTGCGGACAGCAGTAAAGCTCAACCACTCCCCGCTAAAATAACGGGATTGTAAAAACCCCAAAATATCATCTTAATCGTGGTCTGCCTTTTACATTTTCCTCTGATTTATTCAGACATAACATAAACAAGACAAATTTTCTGCGCCCTTGGACAACCGGGAACGAATGCTTTGCTATGCATACGATTTTTGTATAAATATCACACAAGTTCTATCTAACGTGAACTAAGAACCCAAAATACGCTTCAAAAAAAATCAATCATTTACAATGCCCCGGTAGCGATATATCAGCAATATCGCAAATCAACTTATTGATTTATAGCTAATAATTTAGCATTTAACTCACGTTATAATGTTGATTGCTTTGTTGGTGACTAAAAAACTTGATCATGAAATAATGGTTCCGGTCACTGACAGAGCACCCACATTTCTGCGTTGTGAAATACTGTGCTTGTATGTTTTCAGAAAGACTGGAGTCCGTGCCATTGCTCGTGAGTCTCATGGCAATGATAATGGGTATGATTTTTTATTCGACTTGAGTTGTGACAAAAAACAAGAATAAGAATGAAACAAAGAATGGAAAGGAGTCTGTTATGTCGTCAGTGAAGTGGATTCAGGGTATTGTTATTTTTTTATCGTTGTTGCTGGGAGCATGTGGTGGCCCCGGCCCTTCAGATCCGGTAACGACGATCACTAACCCGGAAAACGGGAGCGTCCATCCCGAAAACAGCGATATTTCCTTCACCGGCACCGGCTCGGACGATGAAGATGGCACATTAAGCGGGGCCAGTCTTGAATGGTCGTCCGATACCGATGGCCAGCTGGGCACGGGTACGGCTGTATCCTCCACGCTTTCCCCAGGCAGCCACACCATCACACTAAAAGCCACGGACAGTGACGGTGCGACAGATACCGACACCATCACCATCACGGTTAATGCAGCACCCGTCATCGATACCATACAGGCAAGCCTGACCCGTGTGAACGTCGGCACACCGACCACACTCAGCTGGACCATTACCGATGCAGAAAATAATACGCTGACCTGTGGCCTGGATATCGATGGAGATGGCACAGACGAACACACCATTGATAACTGTGCCAGCGGCTCGCAAGCCCATGTTTATACGCAGACAGGGAATTACGAGATACGCCTGACAGTGACAGATGGTGTCAACACCGTGGTACAGCAAAGCATAAATATCACGGTGACTCCCGAGGGTACAGTTGACGCGCCACCACAAATAGACGGTTTTAATGCAACCCCGGATGCACCAAAAACAAATAATGCCATGACCCTGAACTGGACTGTCAGTGATACGGACAGTGATATGCTGACCTGCAAACTGGATATCGATGCCGACGGTACAAATGATTACACCGTTAGTGACTGCGCCAACAACACCTCACAAGTACATACCTATACGCAAACAGGCACTTACAAGGTGCGCCTGGCGGTTGAGGATGGCGCAAATTCTCCGGTATTAGCAGAGATTGATTTGACAGTATCATCGGCGGCACCGGTCATCAGCGAGTTCACCGTAAATCCTGATCCGGCCTATTCAACAGTAGCAACTACCTTTTACTGGCAGGTCAGCGACCCGGAGAATGATACGCTGACCTGTATGCTTGATATCGACAATGACGGAACAGACGACTACACCATTAACGACTGTGCCAACATTGCCTCTCAGGAACACACCTATGCATCAAGCGGTAATCGCACAGCACAACTGACTGTTCGTGATAGCGCCAATGATACACAGGCCACATTATCGCTGATGGTCAAGTCACACCTTTTACTGGATGTTACCGTCGATGGGCCGGTAAGCCCGGGTGGGAGAGCGCTTTATACGATGACAGTAAGTAATGTCTCTGCTACAGAGATAACTGATGTTTCTGTGGTGTATGCGATTCCGGCAGAACTCCACTTTCACCCGACAGCTGATGCCGAGCCGGATACAAACTGCGACAGCACATGTATTGGCGGGGCAAATGCTTCCTGGGCACTGGGCACACTGGCCGCAGGTGAGAGTCGCACCATTACTGTTAATGCCGTTGTACTATCATCACTGGATGTACCGACAGGCGCCCTGATCAATGTACCGATCCGGGTCACCTCACCGGACATTATCGACATTGTTAACATGACCAAAACAGTAGCCGTGAACAACAGTCCAATGCCACAACTGGCTATGAGCGCCTCGAAAGATCCGGTCATACCGGGTGATACCCTCGTATATCAGTTCAACATTGGCAATATCAATGCAACGGCACTGAGCAACTCTGAATTACGTGCAGTTTTGCCTGTGGGAGTTACTGTTAATAACATCAGTGATGGCGGAATCCAGGACGACGCCACTGGCGAAATCATCTGGACCATGGCCGGTCTTGCGGCAGACGACACTGTCCAGCGGGAAGTCAGTGTCACCGTAGACACCAGAGCCATTGCCGGTCAGATCCTGACGGCCCGTGCAGAGCTGAGGCACGATGAGGGGGTTGCCCTGGATGGCAATGCCGAACACTCGGTAACAGTTGTAGCTGGCACATTTCCATTGACACTGAATATCAGCGCCGCACATGGTCCGGCAGTTGCAAACAAGCGTCTACCTTACAACATCATTGTTAGCAATATATCTGCTGAGCCGGTTAACGCCGTGGAAGTACAATTCCGGGTACCACCACAACTTCAGTTTCATCCATCAGCTGATGCTGAACCGGATACAGACTGTGAAAACACATGCGCTGATGGCGCGGAAGCCTCCTGGGCACTGGGTACACTGGCCGCAGGCGGGAGTCGTACCATTACTATTGACGCCGTCGTATTATCGCCATCGGATGTCCCAACAGGCACCCTGATCAATTCGTTGATCCGGGTCACTTCGCCGGAAGTAATTGACAATATTAATGAACCCAAAATAGTAGCGGTGAATAACAGCCCAATGTCACAGCTGACCATGAGCGCCTCGAAAAACCCGGTCATACCAGGTGATATTCTTGTATATCAGCTTGACATTAGCAGCATCAATGCGATGGCATTGACCAATCTTGAATTACGCACCACTCTGCCTGAGGGAGTCACCATCAACAGCATCAGTGATGACGGAACCCTGGACGATACTACTGGCGAAATTGTCTGGACCATTAGCAGCCTTGCAGCAGACACTACCATTCAGCGGAAAGTGAGTGCCACCGTAGACATCGGTACCATCGCGGGTCAGATTCTGGCAGCCCGTGCAGAATTAAGACATGACGGTGGCAGCACTCTGGATAACAGTGCCGAGCATGCTGTAACGGTCATAGCCAGCACACTTTCAACGAAATGGAGTTCACCAATCGGCATCCATGTGCCGGGCCGGGAAACTTATCTGGAAGTCCAGGATTCATTACCGGTCAACTGGGTAATCACAGGGCTGGGGTTCAGGGCGCACGAAGGGGTAATAACCACAATGTTAATAAATGCTCGTGAAGTTACAGCGACGGGCTTGCAAGGCAACATGGAAAAACGTAGCGGCAGCGCTCCTGATAACCCGTTAGAAGTAGAAGCGAATTGTCCGCTTGGCTCAGTGGTTACGGGCGTCGCCATGCGTGAAGCAAATGACAATATTACTAATCTCAGATTACGATGTTCCCGGTTTGTTGCCGAAACCCAACAGGTGGACTATTGGATATTTCAATATGTTGCAGCCTTCAGCTCAATGGCTCATGCTGGCGCGGTATATGAAATCGAATTTACTTTTAACAATCTCGTCCCTTTTAACGACTATGGGAAAGTTTTTTTGACGGGTTTTGGTGCGCGTGACAAAAGCGACAGCATGGAAAATATATGGGGTCAAATCAGAATACTGCGCTAGTTAAGTCTGCGCTTTTCACTGCTCACTGAAAATAAATATTGATTGTCATTGATGCCCGGGGGCTTGTTGAGTTCCAAAAACCGGCCCCCACCGGATAAAAAACGGGTTCGGCCCTTCGGCTTGGGTCTGAAAACAGCGTCAGGCCTGATTATCTTTTTTC
>JALSGT010000093.1 GCA_026982555.1 Chromatiales bacterium | reverse complement strand
TCTTCCTGCGACATCAATTTTGTTTCCACAAGCAAATTGGCGCGAACCTCACGATTAACCCGTGCTTCGATTTCCGCCAGCTGCTCCGAGGTAATCGCCTCAAAGTGGGAAAAGTCAAAACGCAACCGCTCAGCTTCCACCAACGAGCCCTTTTGCTGCACATGCTCGCCCAGTATCTGGCGCAACGCAGCATGCAATAAATGCGTTGCTGAATGGTTGCAGGCAATTTCCTGCCGACGCTGTTCATCCACCTCCGCCCTGACATCCGCGCCCACCGTCACACTACCGGATTGCACTGTCACCCGGTGCAAAAAAGCATCACCCTGTTTTTGTGTATCCTGCACCGTCAGTTGCGCACCACCTGTTGTCAGCACACCACAATCGCCAGTCTGACCGCCAGACTCTGCATAAAAAGGTGTGCGATCCAGCACTAACAGACCTTCATCACCTGCAACCAACTGCTCCGTTTCGGCACCCTCACGAAACAGTGCCACTACCGTGCCGTTGTCCTGTAAATGATCGTAGCCAGTGAATGCCGTCCGCCCATTGATGGTCAACCCTTCACCCGCTGCAACACCAAAATTACTGGCCGCACGCGCACGCGCACGCTGCGCCTCCATTTCCTGCTCAAAACCCTTCATATCCAGAGTCAAACCACGCTCACGGGCAATATCAGCGGTAAGGTCAACGGGAAAGCCATAAGTGTCATAAAGTTTGAACACTGTCTCTCCCGCGATTTCTTTACCGGAAAGATTCATCACGGCTTCTTCGAGGATACCCATGCCATGGTCCAGGGTTTCTGCAAAGCGTCCTTCTTCCTGCTTCAGCACACGCTCTACTTGCGGCTGGGCTTTGACTAATTCCGGGTAGGCCTCGCCCATGACTTCGCTTAACGCTGCAACCAGCTTGAAGAAAAACGGCTCGCGCAGGCCCAGTTTGTGGCCATGACGAATAGCACGACGGATAATACGCCGCAGCACATAACCACGGCCTTCGTTGGAAGGCACCACGCCATCCACCACCAGGAAGGCGCAGGCGCGAATATGGTCGGCGATGACCCGCAAGGAAGTATTGCTGAGATTTTTTTCTCCGGCCAGTTTACTAGTGGCCGCAATAAGGTGTTGAAACAGGTCAATATCGTAATTGCTGTGTACGCCTTGCAACACGGCCGCAAGACGCTCCAGCCCCATACCGGTATCCACGGAGGGGTGCGGCAACAGATTCATGTTACCCGCAGTATCACGATCAAACTGCATGAACACGAGATTCCAGATTTCGATGTAACGATCACCGTCTTCTTCCGGCGTACCCGGCGGGCCACCAGCCACACCGGCACCGTGGTCATAAAAAATTTCCGAGCAGGGGCCACAAGGACCGGTATCACCCATGGACCAGAAATTATCGCTTTCGTGTTTTTTGCCACCAGGCTTATCGCCGATACGTGAGAAACGCGCAGGGTCAACACCGAGCTCATTCAACCAGATATCGGCCGCTTCATCGTCTTCAGAATAAATGGTAATCCACAGACGGTCCGCTGGCAGTTTGACGACTTCGGTCAGAAATTCCCAGGCAAATTGAATGGCTTCACGCTTAAAATAATCACCAAAACTGAAGTTGCCCAGCATCTCGAAAAAAGTGTGATGACGAGCAGTGTAGCCAACATTTTCCAGATCATTATGTTTGCCACCCGCACGTACACAGCGCTGGGAACTGACCGCGCGCTTATAACTGCGCGCATCCTGCCCGGTAAAAACTTCCTTGAATTGCACCATGCCCGCATTGGTGAATAACAGGGTGGCGTCATTGGCAGGCACCAGCGGGCTACTGGGCACCAGCTCATGGCCATGCTGGTGAAAATAGTCTAAAAACAGTTTCCGAATGTCTGCGCTTTTCATTATGTTTGCTAACCTGTTCCACCAGCGCAGGGTGATTATTGCGCCATCTAATTATAGTTATGCTGCTGTGCTAAACATCATCCAGCACCTCCCGAATCTGCTCGGAGGTAAATCCCCGATACTGAAGAAAACGGGCCTGACGGGCCCGTTCTTTGAAATCCTCCGGCAGCGCATTCCCGAAGCGTTTACTGCGCACCTGTGCAGCACGCTCAAACCACTGAGAATCCTCGACATCGAGGTAAGCGGCCTGTATTTTCTCACTCACGCCGCGTTCGCGCAATTCTGACCGAATACGCTGTGGACCATGACCATTATTGCCGCGATAACGCACAAAAGCTTCGGTGAACCGCGCATCACTTACCAGCTCTTCGTCCATTAACTGTGCAACCACTTCGGCCACAATAGTCGCATCATAATCTCTGGCCTCCAGTTTTTTCTGTAATTCAGCCACGGCGTGTTCACGCCGCATCAGCAAATCCATAGCCTTCTTGCGTATCTTGTTATGAACATTGAGATGCCGCGATTCCGACGATAACAGCGAGTCACCGACTCCGGCCGTCTCTTCTGTCTCTGCCCCGCTCATGATTCTCAGGCCTCGGTCTCAGCACTTTCATCGGCGGCCTTACCCGCAGACTTGCTTGTGGGTTTGTCAGTAACATCCGGCAGTAGTTTGGCGCGAACCTGGGCTTCTATTTCCTCAGCAATATGCGGGTTTTCTTTCAAATAACCACGCACGTTGTCTTTGCCCTGACCAATGCGGTCACCATTGTAGCTATACCATGCGCCACTTTTATCGATAATGCCTTCCTGCACACCGAGAGTGATAATTTCGCCCTCACGGGAAATACCCTCACCGTAGAGAATGTCAAATTCGACCTTTTTGAATGGGGGCGCCACTTTGTTTTTCACCACTTTGACGCGCGTTTCATTGCCCAGGATTTCATCACCTTTTTTCACTGCGCCAATACGACGAATATCCAGACGCACCGAGGCATAAAACTTCAGTGCATTGCCGCCAGTGGTGGTTTCGGGGTTACCGAACATGACGCCAATTTTCATACGAATCTGGTTAATAAAAATCACCAGTGTATTGGACCGTTTGATATTGGCTGTCAGTTTACGCAAAGCCTGTGACATCAGTCGCGCTTGCAGGCCGACGTGATGATCGCCCATGTCACCTTCAATTTCGGCTTTCGGTGTCAACGCGGCCACGGAATCCACCACCACCACATCCACTGCACCAGAACGCACCAGCATGTCGGTAATTTCCAGCGCCTGTTCGCCAGTATCCGGCTGCGAAACCAGCAACTCATCTACGTCCACGCCCAGCTTGCCAGCGTAACTCGGGTCCAGAGCATGCTCGGCATCCACAAAGGCCGCAGTGCCACCCAGTTTTTGGATTTCCGCCACCACATGCAGGGTTAGCGTGGTTTTACCGGAAGATTCCGGTCCGTAGATTTCCACCACCCGGCCTCTAGGCAAACCGCCGATACCCAATGCCAGATCCAGCCCCAGCGAACCGGTGGATACTGCCTCAATGTCACGATGCGCACTGGCGTCGCCCATGCGCATCACCGAGCCTTTGCCAAACTGCTTTTCAATTTGTCCTAACGCTGCGCTCAGTGCCTTTTGTTTGTCATTTGCCGCCATGATCCTTTTCTCCCGGTTAACTGCTTGTGAAGATTAATAAACTTTGCATCTAATCTGGGGCAGACTGTAGTCGGTACATTTTTCACTGTCAATACTTTTTATCACCTTGATAAAATTTACCATATAATAATTTTTATTGGGACAGCCGGTTTGATCCCCGATATACTCTTTAAATTGACTAAGACACAACAAAAGGCAGTGATTTCAATGGCCAAGATGCTGAATGACATCAAATGGAACACCCAACAACGGCTCCAGCACATCGAGCTGATGGCCTATTACACTGGCATCATCACCCGCAGTGATCTCGCCCGCGCTTTTGCCATTTCCGATGCTGCTGCCACTAAAGATCTCAAGCTCTACAACGAGCTGGCGCCGGATAACCTGATTTACCGCCATAGTGTGTTTGGCTTTGTGCCCAGCGACAACTTCCAGCCACAGTTCAGCAAGCTGGACCCAGCCGCAGTTCTGTCGATAATCGCCGCCAACCTGGCCGCAGCCGGCGGCCCCTACGGCGATCAACCACTGTATGGCATACCCACTGAATCCCTGCCACTGCCCGCCCGCCTGCCAGAGCGCGCAGTGCTGGCACAAATCCTGCGCGCCATCAAACAGGGGCGCAAGTTAGCAGCAAGCTACCACTCACTTTCAGACCGGGAAAGCCCGCAGAAACGCGTGCTTGAACCTCATGCACTGGCAAACACCGGCCGACGCTGGCACCTGCGCGCCTACAATGAGGAGACGTATGATTTTCGGGATTTTGTACTGTCCCGCTTCACAGCGGCACAAATGCTGCCTGAAACGGCTGAATCCAGCGCCCAATACGACGACGACTGGAGCGAAGTTGTCACGCTGCAACTCAGCCCTCACCCACGGCTCAACGCGCAAAAACGCGCGCGCCTGCTTATCGATTATCAAAATGAAGGGGGCTTGCTCGAAGTGCCGGTGCGCCGCGCCCTTATTGGCTACCTGCTGCAACACCTGGCAGTGGACACCACAGCAGATCACAGCATGAACCCCAACGCTCACCCGTTAATTGTGCTCAACAGAGATGAAATTGAGCCCTTTGCGGGCTGGGCATTTGCTTGAGATGAGGACTGAGAAGCACTAACCCTGTTTTAGTCTTTGCACAACGCCCACACACCCCGCAAAGCATGCTCTACCGTTTTTGCCCGCACGACAGCACGATCACCACTGAAGTGTTCCGTACGCACCACCGGCGCATCACCCGCTACCTGCCAGGCCAGACACACCATGCCCACGGGCTTGTCCGGCGTGCCACCTGTAGGCCCGGCGATACCACTCACCGCCACTGCAACCTGCGCATCACTGTGGTTCAGCGCGCCCATCACCATTTCAGCCACCGTAACCTCACTCACTGCGCCGTACTTCGTCAGCGTTTCGCCTTTCACCCCGAGCATGTCCTGTTTGGCTTGATTCGAGTAGGTAACAAACCCCCGCTCGAACCACCGTGAACTGCCAGGGATATCCGTAAGCGCGACAGCAATGCCACCCCCCGTGCAAGACTCAGCGGCAGCCAACAACCAATGGCGAGTCAACAAAACGTCAGCAACTTGTTGCGCCAGAATAGGGATTTGGGAGGACATCAGGGAAGCCTAACGCATGCGCCGTACAAGATCACCAAGCCTGGAAGAAAACACACACAGCGCCATAATACAGAGCAACTAAAGCACATGCGTGCTCCTGAACTACAGCAACTGAGGGGATTCTTTCTCGACATCAAAACCTGCCACTTCGGTGACACCCTGGCCTTTATGTTTGGCCGCATACAGCGCAGAATCCGCGCGCTCAACCAACCGGCTCATTGTTTCACCTGCCTGAAATTGCGCCACACCCGCAGAAAAAGTGGGCAGTTCCACCGCATCAATACCGCGCGTCTGCACCACCTCATCCAATCGGCGACGCACTTTTTGCAGCGCGCACACCACACCTTCCTGCGTGGTATTCGGCAGCAGCACAGCAAATTCTTCGCTGCTGTAACGGGCCACCAGATCATGATGACGGAAAATGGACAGCACATCTTCGGAATAACAGCGCAGCACTTCGTCGCCCACCACGCGTCCATTCAGCTCATTAATGCGTTTGAAATGATCCAGCTCTACCAACACCAAACTCAACGGAAAACCATGACGCTGCACACGACTCACTTCATCTTCCAGACGACGCATAAAAGCACGCCGATTGGGCAGACGCGTAAGCTCATCCGTCAAACTCAGCAAACGCACACGGTCCAACTCTTCACTGAGCCGCAGATTGTCGCTTTCGATAATGCTGAGATATTCCTGCGCACGGGTAAATTTATCATCCAGCGCCTGCTGCCCTGCAATCATCTGCTCCAAAACCTGTGTTAATTCCCGACGCTGCGCATTAAGCTCATCTATGGAGGTTACCTGCTGAAAAACAGCCAGCGCATCGGTAAGCAGATCACCAAAAGCCTCACTCCCCGCCACCGCCTCACCCATTTGGGCAACAAAATCCGCATGCAGTTTTTGCATCTCTTCGCGCTTTCTGTCGAGGTGCTCGCGATATGCCGTATTGACCTTTAGCTCGGCAACCGACTCACTGCTTTGAACGGGCTTTTCGCCGCACTCTTCCGGAGACACCTGGGATACGGGTGAAACAGGGGTCACCAACGATGACTGTGGCTGCCCGCCAAAACGCTCAACCACCGGGCTGAGCGCCTGTGCCAGATCACGACCACGGAAACCACCGGACCTTGCCAGTTCATCAGCAATGGCTTCCACAGAACGACTTAATGCGCTCAACTCAGAAGCGGACAGCGGCGGGATCAAGCGCAACTGCACTAATCGCAGATGTGTATGCAGAGGTAAATCTGCCGGTATCAATGAGATACAGGCTTCCATCATCATTTCCAGAAAACTGGCGTAGGCTTCTTCCGTCTTGCGGTGATCAGCAGACACCGCGAGCAGCATCTGCTCAATGTGTCCATGAATAATTGCCCCCGATGGCGATGCTTTCATATCCTCCAACAGTCTCAGCACCTTATAAAGCACAGGTGACTCCTGGATACTTCTTTCATTACCGCTCATTACTACTACCTCTGTACATCAATCGTGCGCACAACAACATCCCGTTCGTGGTTCGAATTTACCCCAATACGCGCAATAAACACTTCTCAGGAACCTGACAAATTTAGGTGAATACAACAAGAGAAAGCCACTTTGAATCCATTCTTTGCTCATTTGAGGCGGACACTGAACTCATTCGACGAATGATAATCGAATAAATAGCCTAAAAACGGGTTTTCCATAAAAGATTCCCGCGTTCGAGAACCCTGTGACTGCACTTGCTTTATTTTTTTATTGTATTGTACTTATTGCAGCGCCCCGGCAACTCACTCAACGTACTGCCCGTGATTGCCATCACGCGCGTAAGATATCATAATGACCAATCGAAATCCGTATTTATTTTGAATCACCTGACAGTTTTCACCTGTTGTGAAATGCACTGATTTTATTGTGAAAGTTGTCCAATTGTGACATAACTTAACGGATTAAGAAGGACAAAACCATTCCCGGATTCGAGGTATTCGACGTGAATATAACTAAACGCGCAAAACGCGCCACCATCAGCAGCCTGCTGCTCATATTTGTTTCCATGGCCTGTTTTTTACCCGCAGCCCAGGCGGCAATGATAGGCACAGGACAAATAATGGATTACAGCCAGGCACAACAAGACCGAACCCATATCAAAGCCCTGCTGAACCGTGCTGAACTGGCCGCACAACTAAAAGATGCCGGTGTTGACCCTGTGCAACTACAAGCCCGCCTTGATGCGCTTACCGACAAAGAAGTTGCTCTGTTGGCCGGGCAACTGGATCAACTTCCGGCAGGCAGCGGCATCCTTGGCACCGTTCTGGTGGTTTTTCTGGTACTGCTGGCAACCGATATCCTCGGTTACACTGAAGTTTTTCCATTTGTAAAAAAGACCGTTAACCTTAACTGAAATCCATTATTTTTTATTTTCGGTGATCGCACAAAAAGCAACGCAACAACTTGCGCTGCTCACCATTCTGACTCTTCTCAGCGCTTGCGCCAGCGCCCCGCAGACGCAGCGCCTGTTCGCCACACCCAACAACCTGCCTGACAAAATCGAACTCGGCCAGACTCCCTTTTTTCCACAACAACGCTACCAGTGCGGCCCGGCGGCACTGGCCACCGTACTCACACACGCTGGTGTCAACATTAACGCCAGCACATTAGTCGATGAAATCTACCTGCCCTCCCGTCTTGGCTCCCTGCAAGCTGAAATTCTCGCCAGCACCCGCCGCCATGGCCGACTGCCCTATCGTATTGCGCCTGACATGCACGCACTGCTCAGCGAAATCGCCGCAGGCAATCCCGTGCTGGTACTGCAAAATCTGGGACTCAACTGGGTACCACGATGGCACTACGCTGTCGCAATGGGTTTTGATTTAAACAAACGCGAAATCATCCTGCGTTCCGGCACCATTGCGCGCCATATAACGGACATGGACACCTTTGAACTCACCTGGGCACGAGGCCGGTATTGGGGCATCCTGACGCTGCCAGCAGAAACCTTGCCCGCATCAACCGACGCCGAGCGTTATTTACGCACCGTAGTCGCACTGGAAAATACACAAGCCACAAAACAACGGTGGCCGATGATTCACATTGCCTACCGCACCGCACTATCACGCTGGCCAAACAACCTCATCGCACAAATGGGGCTGGGCAACAGCGCCTATCAATTGGCTGACCTGAACACTGCGGCACAAGCCTTTCGCAACGCCGCACGCGACCATCCCAATGCAGGCGTGGCATACAACAACCTGGCACAAGTATTGCTGGAACAAGGAAAGCTGGATGAAGCAGAAAAACAAGCGCAACACGCTGTGACTTTAGCCGGGCCACACCTGAAAAATTATCGATCCACACTCGCGGACATTCAACAGGCGAAAAGCAGAGCCGACCGATCCGCCGACCCCTCCTGACCTGGACAGGGTCCGTCGTCATTGCCTGCAAGCGGTGCCTTATTGCCGAAACACCACCATAACGCTGAACACGACAAAATGGCCTTGACCGTGTGCTGAATCCACAGCAAAGGACACAGTTGATTTCTGAAAAAGGATTTCATCAACGCCTTATGCCCGGGCAACCAACTCCAAGTCGATGAACGTCCTTTACCACACTGATTCGTCTTCCGCCTTATCCCTAAATATTATAAGCATATTTTGACATAACAAGGTGAAATCCGGAAAATGGGCGCTGTCCAACAAAAATAATTATGGGTTGTTGGTCATACTTTTTTTGGGCGCCGCCTCGGCTCAAATGCTGAGAAGCTCGTTGTAAAGGTACGCGTTACAAAGCATGAGTGAGGAAATATTCCACTTTGTGCAGACACGGGTATCGCAGTAGCTGGAGAACGTTATGGGTAGCACACAGAAACAATGCAAACTCCATGTGGATTTTGATGAGATGCTGGCATTAGCCAAAACTGACCCGGTCACCTTCGAGGCCAAACGCGCAGAATATATCGAGTCATTCCTGACCAGCATCCCGGCCGAAAAACAAACACGATTGCGGGGACTGCAATGGCAAATCGACCAGACACGTCGCCTGGCCCGCACCCCCATGGCCTCCTGTATCGCCATTTCCAGCATGATGTGGGATTCTCTGCACCTGCTGAGCGATCAGCAGCGTAAACTGGCCGGACTGTCTACAGAGCAACCCATCAGCATTACAAAAGCCACCGCTGCAAACAAGGGTGCGATTATCCGCTTCCCCGCACGCTGAATTATCCCCGGCATAAAAAAACCCGCCTGCCCGGTGTCATGTTACCGATCCAGGCAGGCGGGGATGCGAGAGGAGTCGTCTAGGGCGAATTCATCACATCCCTCAGTGTTACCAATAAAATAATACCTCCAACAATTCCGATAATGGTCAAACCTGCTGCAAATGACATGATGATGTCCTCCTGTTGCTGTTATTGATTCACGCTAAGGGAGCATTGATATTTGACTAAAACACTCAACAATCCCTTATTTTTCTTACGGTTATACTGTAACCTGCAACAATATCCATGTAAAGGAAAAGGCCATAAGTATCCTCTATGGTTCCAAACACCGGCTCTGTGTCAAAAAAAGCCTTTCATCAAAATGATTAATTCACTTGGTTAATCATGACATCCCCTGGGTGGGCTCAAGCCGCACTGGTATCCATATCTTCTTTTTTCTTGGTAAAAACCAGTTCGCCATCCACCTTGTCCACCCAGATAACATCGCCCGGTTGAAAGTGTGCCGAGAGAATTTCCTGTGCCAAGCGATTTTCAATACCGTGCTGAATCGCCCGTTTTAGCGGTCGCGCACCATAAACAGGGTCAAAACCTGCCTCACCCAGTTGATCCAGCGCCGCCTCTGTCAGCTCCAGGTCCATATCACGGTCGCGCAGCCGCGCCTTCAGATAATCAATCTGAATACGAGTGATGGCTCGAATCTGTTCACGTCCCAGTGGGTGAAAGACCACAGTCTCGTCCACCCGGTTGATGAATTCCGGCCGGAAATGGCCACCGACAATATCCATCACTGCGGCTTTCATCGCATCATAATTGGCTTCACCCGCCATTTGCTGGATCACGTCAGAACCCAGGTTCGATGTCATCACAATCACCGTATTGCGGAAATCCACCGTACGACCGTGGCCGTCAGTCAACCGGCCATCATCCAGTACCTGTAGCAAAATATTGAACACATCCGGGTGCGCCTTTTCCACTTCGTCCAGCAGAACCACTGAATAGGGCTTGCGCCGCACCGCCTCGGTAAGATACCCGCCTTCTTCGTAGCCGACATAACCGGGAGGCGCGCCGATAAGACGGGCGACCGAATGTTTTTCCATAAACTCGGACATATCGATGCGTACCATGGCTTCTTCGGTATCAAACAAAAAGCCTGCCAGACTCTTGGTGAGTTCGGTTTTACCTACCCCCGTCGGCCCAAGAAACAGAAACGAACCATTAGGCCGGTTCGGGTCCGACAGACCTGCGCGTGAACGCCGAATGGCATCTGCTACTGCCTTTACAGCCTCATCCTGTCCCACCACATGCTCACGCAATGCATCTTCCATTTGCAGCAGTTTTTCGCGTTCACCTTCCAGCATTTTGTTGACAGGAATACCGGTCCACTTGGACACCACTTCTGCGATTTCCTCTTCCGCCACTTTATTGCGCAGCAGCTTCATATCCATCATTTCTGCTTGTGCCGCCATGTCCAGTTCTTTTTCCAGGTCAGGGATTTTGCCGTACTGGACTTCCGACATGCGCGCAAGATCACCGGCACGACGGGCTGTTTCCAGTTCCTGCCGGGCACGATCCAACGCCTCTTTAATGTGTTGTGTACCCTGCAACGCCGCCTTTTCTGATTTCCACACTTCTTCCAGATCAGCATACTCAAGCTCAAGTTTTTTAATTTCGGATTCCAGGTCCGCAAGCCGACGCTTGGAGGCCTCATCCGATTCTTTTTTCAGCGCCTCACGTTCAATTTTCAACTGAATCAAGCGCCGGTCCATGCGATCCATACTCTCCGGCTTGGAATCAATTTCCATGCGAATACGTGATGCGGCCTCGTCAATCAAATCGATGGCCTTGTCTGGTAACTGCCTGTCAGTGATGTAACGGTGCGACAATGTGGCCGCAGCCACAATGGCGGGATCAGTAATATCCACACCGTGATGCACTTCGTATTTTTCTTTCAGGCCACGCAAAATGGCGATGGTGTCTTCTACTGAAGGCTCATCCACCAGCACTTTTTGAAAACGGCGTTCCAACGCAGCATCTTTTTCAATGTACTGACGATATTCATCCAGTGTGGTCGCACCCACGCAATGCAACTCGCCACGCGCCAGCGCGGGTTTCAGCATATTACCTGCATCCATGGCACCCTCGGCCTTACCTGCACCCACCATGGTATGCAATTCGTCAATAAACAAAATGATTTGACCTTCCTGTTTAGCGAGGTCACTTAATACCGCTTTGAGCCGCTCCTCAAACTCACCACGAAATTTTGCGCCCGCGATCAACGCGCCCATGTCTAACGACAACAAGCGTTTCCCTTTCATGCCTTCCGGTACTTCACCATTGATAATGCGTTGAGCCAGACCCTCGGCAATCGCCGTTTTACCCACACCCGGCTCACCAATGAGCACCGGGTTGTTTTTAGTGCGGCGCTGCAATACCTGAATCGTGCGACGAATCTCATCATCACGCCCAATCACCGGATCCAGCTTGCCTTGTTCCGCTCGCTCAGTCAGGTCCAGAGTAAATTTATCCAACGCCTGACGGCTTTCCTCAGCATTGGGGTCATCGATACTTTCACCACCGCGCATTTGCTCAATGGCCTGCTCTATCGACCCTTTGGCTGCGCCCGCTTTATGCAGGAGATCACTAAGCTGCCCTTTGCTTTGCACAGCGGCGAGCGCAAACAATTCACTGGAAATGTAAGCATCTTTACGATCCTGCGCGAGTTTGTCAGTAACGTTAAGCAGACGCCCCAGGTCATTGGAAATATGTACATCACCATCGCCACCTTCCACACTGGGCATTTTTTCCAGCGCCTCACCCAACAGGGTGCGCAACTGATTCACATTAACGCCCGCATTGTTCAGCAGGTGGCGCACCGTACTGCCTTGTTGATCCAGTACCGCCATCATTAAATGGGCAGGCTCAATAAATTGATGGTCCCTTCCCACTGCCAAACTTTGCGCATCCGCCAGTGCCATTTGGAACTTGCTGGTCAGTTTGTCCATTCGCATATTTTTTGCCCTCGCTGAAACTTAATCATTGTGTCAATCCTTACATGGGGGCCGGATTTTGTGATTCCAAGCATCGACCAGATTTGTTGTGCTTAAATTAAAAAGGGCAAATAAAAAGGCACTCTCCGAATAACGGAAAGTGCCTTTAAAAAGCGGCATCAAAACGAATGACGTAAAGATCAGAACTCTCGCCCATCCCACATACGGGTGTTCAGGCGTCGGTCTCCATTATGACGGCGATCCGGAGTGCTTTCAAAACGCACCATCGCCCGGCGATCCACTTTGATACGACGAGATGCCTTACGCCGATCTGGCCCGGTGTACTGCAAAGGGCCATCTTCCGAACCTTCAGGCCCGGCCTCGTTTTCCCATTCATCTTTGGGTACCAGTTTCAGTTCCATAACATGCGGTCTCTGTTAATCAATACTGTTATCCGTCCTGCTGCTGCAGAATTCTCAACCGTACGACAAGTGATATCCGGTCTGGCAATAATGTTAGCGTTTGATGATTTAACAGGCAACCTCTGGTTTCCGGTGATATCACCGTATTTTCACAACCCCAGGGGGTGTTAACAATCACTTTGCTCGTTAATCCTCCCAGGCGTTTTGTGATATACAGGACTTAAATATGAATCAAGTGCTAAAAACACACTATAAAAGTCGCCGGGTATTTAATACCGGGGCCATAGAGACATGGGGAGCGCAAAGAGTTTGAGGGTAACGGACAAAAAATATATACCCGTGGTGATTGAAGTTTTGACTTTATTGCGTGCAGATTCAGTCAATATCTGAATCTCACATGCCGTCGATATCTCTTTTAATCCTGTACTGAGACTAATCCCAAACGCAGCGACAACATCGTCAGGCAGGTGTGATGATCATCCTCTTCGCAATGTAAAACCGGTGCCACCTGCATCTTTGCCTGGCTGGGGAAAAACACAGCACGCACCGTATGGCCTGCACCACGCACATCGTCTACACGCACAGGATAAATCGGACAAGCGGACTTTTGTGCCAGACGCACCACGCCACCTTTAAGTTTGCGATGCCCTTGTGATTCCAGATGGATACCTCCCTGTGGAAACACCGCCACCACCTCTCCCGCATCCAATGCACGCAACGCTTCCCGCAGCGCCCGCTCAGGCTGACGATCACGATCCACTGGAATACAATGCGCGCGCCGAAACAGCCACTGCAATCCAAAGCGCTCGTATTCCTCACGGGCAATCATAAATCGCAGCGGCCGGGGGCTGGCGGCAATCAGCAGAAACGGGTCCAGCCCGGAAATATGATTACACGCCAGTAAGGCACAGCCCTGCTCTGGCAAAGGAATTGGCTGGTATTCAAAACGATGCACATAACGACAAAACAATACAATAAAACCGACAATATGATTGTTGACGGTATTGCCCCAGTCCACAGTATTTGCCCTGCCACAGGCACGCACAAAACGCAGCAACAGCCACAACAGCAGCACACCAGTGGCAACCAACAAAAAAAATGGGGTTAATACCGTCATGGAGTATGGGACTTTTGGTTAAATACAGATAGCGCAGAAAAATCTGCTTCACATACAACAAAGGCCAGGAATTTAAGCTGATGTAATAACTCAAGAAAGGGGCACAGTGTAAACCAATACCAACGAGGACGTTATTTTTTCTTTTTCTTCTTCTTTTTCTTGCCTTTCTTTTTCTCACCGCCACCGTCGCTTTCCGCGCCAGCATCCTCCAGTACCCGGGCGATTTGTACAAACCCGCGTGTATTGGCATTTTTCAACGCCGACATTCCCGCTTTGGATTTGGCATTCACATCTGCACCTTCAGCAACCAGTGCCTGTACCACCGTGAGATTACCACTAAAGGCCGCTGCAATCAGCGCCGTAGACTCACTCTTGTCCTTGGCGTTCACATCAGCACCTGCGGAAAGAAACAAACGCACCACACGTTCATTCCCAAAATAGGCGGCACTCATCAATGGCGTTTTGCCGCTGGCATTTGCCGTATTAACATCTGCGCCCTCATTCAACAGCGAGCGCACCATATCCAAACGCCCCTGCCGGGCGGCATCAATGAGTTCCACATTGATATCCCGCGCTGCCATAACGGTGGGCATGCCCAGCAAAATGACAAAAAGAACGAAGAATACTCGTCTGGCCTGAATCATTTTGTATCCTGTTAACTCATGGGAAATACCCGTTTTCTGTACAGACTATCGACCATTTTGCGGGAAATTTGAGATATCGGAACAACTGTGAAAGATGCCGATAAGAAACCGGCATCAGCGCAGCAAAAATGCCACCGGCACCATAAACTCCAGTTCCGGGCGGGGGTCGTTGTCCGGCATGGGAGGAAAAGGATTAGCCCGCTGCGCCATATCCAGCGCCGCTTTGTCTAACAGACGATTGCCCGTGCGCTGTTCCAGCGTCACTTGCTGTGTTTCACCGGCACGATTGATCAGGATGCGTAGCACCGCCTCGCCTTCAATACGCAAACGTTTGGCACGACGCGGGTATTTTTTGTGTTTTTCCAGCCAGGCTACCAGTAACTGTTCATAACGGGCGGTGGCCTCCGCACTCAAAGGCGATGGTGGAACAACAGGTTCTATGGAGGGTGGCTCAGTTTGCAGCACTGGTTCCCGCTCGGGAAGAGGCTCAGGAAGTGGTTCGAGCAATGTTTCCACCGGAACCGGCTCGGGTTTTGGTTCTTGCTTCAGCTCGGGTTCCGGCTCAGGTTTGGGTTCCGGTTTTGGCTTGGGTTCCGGCTCAGGTTTGGGTTCCGGTTTTGGCTTGGGTTTGGGTTTTGGCTTCGGAGGTAACGGCGCAGGCGGTGTTTCTACTGTTTGCTCTGCCACCATGGCCAGTAGATTAACGCGCAAAGGCGGTGCAGGAGGTTCGACAGGGAGTTCAGGCTCCGGCAGCGTCAGCCACAGCGCTACACCACCGTGCAAAGCCAGGGCAATCAGCAGGGTAATGCTCAGGTGTTGCGGCGTTATGATCATGGCTTACATCAACATCACAATGCTTATTTTTGCGTCGTGGCCAGCGCAACATCGGTGCCTCCGGCAGCGCGTATCTCATCCATGACTTGTAACAATAACTGCACCCGGGTGCTGGCATCGCTTTTAAGCGTGATCGGTGCATCCGCATTTTGTTGAATCAAAGGTTCCATCGTCGCTCGCAATTGCT
>JALSGT010000092.1 GCA_026982555.1 Chromatiales bacterium | reverse complement strand
GGTCGAGACGTTGTTCTTCAGTATTGGGCATGGGTTATTTTCCGGGCAGTCGTTTCAGGGCGGAGGTATCAAGGGTAATCTGACGACCACCACCGCCCATAATTTTGCCAAGGGTGCCGGTGGTGTAGCCGTCTGTGCCATCATAGCGTAACAGCTCTGTGGCTTTGCCGATTTTGGCACGGATGCCGGTGGTGGGTTCGATGACTTCCATCACATCAATGCTGCTGGCCGCATTGAAGCAGGGTAATGCCAGATAGTCTTTGACACCCTCCCTGTCCCAATGACCCTGTTTGAAGTATTTTTCCCTGACATCCTGCATACTGGCTTCATCCAGCAGGTAGGCGGAATTATCCAGGTTTCGGGGGCGGCCAGCGGTGTTAAAGCCATATAGTCTGGCTTCGGCTTTCAGCGGGGTTTCAGTAAAGCCATCGCCAGATTTAAGAACCTGTTTAACTTTGTCTTCATTCCAGCCTTGATCCCTAAGCGCCTTTCTCACAACTTTATCCTCCGGTGACAAATTATCCATATCCACCACCCGGGTAGTTTTAAACGACTCTGCCGAGGTGTTGAAATCTGCTGTCAGTTCATCCCGGTTATGCAGGCCTGCATGCGGGTTTTCTGCATTGCTTATCCGTGGCGGTGGTTCATACCCGGGTTCGTCATGCGGTCCCAGGGTGTAGGGTTTGGGTGTGTATTCTTCAACGGGCAGGTCTTCCGGGCCTTTGCGTTTGGGCGGGGTGATGATGTCGTCGTATATCCGTACGATAACGACATTGCCTCTTGTCAGTGCCATTAACAGGCTTTTGAGCCGGTCTGCCCGGTTGGGCCAGGCGCGGAGTTTCAATTCGTCGATCATCATCGCCAGTTGTTCGTCGGTCAGGGCGAGGCTGTCGAGAAAGTCGCTGGCCTGTGACCCTTCTTCAAGCCCGAAGAATGTCACGTCTGCGGGGTTGGGGTCACTCATTAACAGAATAGTGGCGGGGACGAAGTGGCAGGCCATTCCCCGGGGGGCTGTGCCCTGTGCGGGCCGGATGACCGGGTAGTGATTGTTGTGGGGATTGCCGAAGTCGTAGGCGAAGGGGTCGAGTTGATAAAAACAAATCCGGCGGTGCCAGCCCCACGACACGCTGGCAAGGTCGCGTCGGCTGTAGGCGAGCGATATATCGCTGTTAACCGTGAGTCCACCCACTGCTCGCAGGATGGTTAAACAGAAGGCGTGGTCCAGTCTGAGTCTGATAATAAAGGCATGGGCGTCGCGTTCGTTTGACAGGTCTTGGGGTTTGATCGGCCCGAGAACGGGGGCTTCGTACCCGCAGTAAATACGATAGGTGGTGTTATAGCGATCCTGCACGAAAAATTTACAGGGCTTCATGGATGTTGGATTTTGTCGCTTATTTCAAGATGCTGTTTTCCATTAACCTTATCCTTATCCTTCTCCATTTTCTTTTTCATCCTTGTCGTCAGCATAGTTCTGGCCAGTCAGCAGCCATAGGCAGCACCATTATAACGATAAGTTTCTGGCTTCGGTAAAAACAGCCTGATCAATTTCACCCGGACTTTCAGTATCAATGATGAATTGCCGACCCAATTGCAGCAGCTCTGTGACAGTATAGATATTACGCAACCCGCCCCCGGGATAATATAAATACTTAAATCCGATGCGTATACGGTATACCCTGTACGCATGATGAAAAACACTCCCTCCCTCAATCCCAAAAAACAACAGAAACTCGATATTCTCATGCGCAAGGCATCAACTGCGCACCAGAAAAATGACCTGGCCACGGCTGCCCGCGGTTACCGGAAAGCACTTAAAGAAGTGCCACATTGCGCTGATGCATTGCATCTGTTGGGGCTCGTGCATTATCAACAACGCGATTTTGAGACAGCCGTAACACTGATCGAGCAGGCTATTGTCCTTGCTCGCAACAACGCTCTTTACTCTTTCAATCTGGGCAAAGTGCAAAAGGATTACGGACAGCCCGGGCTGGCAGCACAGGCCTTTCATCGCGCTTTACAGTTGGAACCCGGCTACTGGCAGGCGGCTGCCAACCTGGGCTCAGTACATATGGAGCAGGGTCGGATTGACGAGGCTACCGTACAATTCGAGGTTGCACTGCGCATCAATCCCGACGATGCCATCACCTGCAACAACCTCGGTACTGCCTACCGACGGCGTAACCGCCCGCAGGATGCTGAAAACTGTTTCCGGCATGCCATCACCATCGCCTCCCGCTATGCTGAAGCACACTCCAATCTCGGCGTGCTGTTGCGCGAACAAGATCGGCTGGATGATGCTATCCAGCACTGTCGGCAGGCGACAGACCTCAACCCGGATCAAGCAGAACTGTGGAGCAATCTCGGCATGGTGGAGGCCAGGTGCCACAGTTACACACAATCCGTTGACTGTTTCCAGCGTGCTTTGGCTCTGGACCCTCACTGTGCTTCAGCCTTCATAGGACTGGGCAACACTCTGCGTGAGCAAGGTCAACTGCCTGAAGCCATTGACTCGCTGCTTCAGGGCTGCGACGCGGATGATTTTGACCACATCCGTTTTGCCTGCCTGCTGTGTACACTCAACTATACTGATCACCTTTCCCCACACGTCATCGCCGCCCAGCACCGACGTTTCGGTGCTGCATTACAGGCCCGCATCGCTGAACAGGATCTGGAAACGGGCCCACCCAACAACGATTATGATCCGGATCGCCGCCTGCGACTGGGCTTTGTATCACCGGATTTTCGTACCCACTCCTGCGCCTGTTTTCTGTTGCCGCTGTTTGAGCATCTACCAGTGGAACAGATGGAAATCTATGCTTATGCTGAAGTCACGCGGCCGGACACCATCACCCGATGCTTCCGCAATCAGGTATCACACTGGTACGACACCACCCGGCTTAGTGATCAGGAACTGGCCCAACAGATTCGTTTCGATCATATTGATATTCTTATCGACTGCGCAGGTCACACCGAAGGTAATCGCTTGTCGGTATTCGGCTTGCGCCCTGCACCACTGCAACTCACCTGGCTGGGTTACCCGAATACCACCGGGCTGACAAACATGGATTATCGACTCACCGATACCTTCGCCGACCCGGAAGAAAAAAGAGAGACTGACATTCACTACACCGAGCACCTGCTCCGCATGCCCCGGAGCTTTTTATGCTTCCAGCCTTTGGACGCCATGCCCGACATATCGTCGCTGCCAATGCAGCTGAATGGACACGTCACCTTTGGCTGTTTGAACAATTTCTCCAAGCTCACGCCGACAGTGCTACAACTGTGGGCGGAAATTCTTGCAGCGGTGCCCAACAGTCGGCTTATACTCAAAGCCGCACAACTGGCTGATGCAAACCTTTGCACGCGGGTACGTACACTATTTGCCGCGCAGAATATTGATGCGGCACGCCTGACGCTTTGCGGCCAGACACCTTCGCGCGCTGAACACTTCGCCTTCTATCAGCGCATCGATATCGCCCTGGACCCTTTCCCTTACAACGGAGCCACCACCACCTGCGAAGCTCTGTGGATGGGGGTGCCGGTCATCACCCTGGCGGGTGATCGCCATGCCGCACGAGTGGGTGTCAGTCTGCTGAGTCACACCGGACTGGAACGGTTTGTCGCCTGCAACACCACCGACTACATCCGCATCGCCCGTGAACTGGCGGACAATCCCGATGAGCTGGCACCGTTACGCCAACGCCTGCGCATTGCGCTACAGGATTCAACACTTTGTGATACAGCGGGTTTTGCTCAGGATTTCAACACTTGTTTGCGCACACTGTGGCAGAAAACCTGTGCGCGTAACAGCGATCAGGGAGCAAACACAAATGGCCGCATATCCATTTAGGAAAACACACCAAGAAACAACCGTTGGCGTTTACGGTCTTTGCATTTCCAACACGGTTGCCGACATTACGCCAAAACCACCGGCATCACATCATCCGCAACAGACTTGTACTCCTGCATTTGGTGGAAGTTAAGATAACGATAAATATCATCTGCCATGGGCTCCAGATGTTTCACCGCCTGCATATACTCCTCCACCGTTGGCAGTTTGGCCATCGATGCAGTCACCGCCGCCAACTCTGCTGAACCCAGATAAACGTTGGCGTCTTTGCCCAGGCGATTGGGGAAATTGCGCGTTGAAGTGGAAAACACTGTGGCGTTATCCGCGACACGCGCTTGATTACCCATGCACAGGGAGCAACCCGGCACTTCAGTGCGTGCGCCAACGCGGCCAAAGATGGCGTAATAACCTTCCTCGGTAAGCTGGTGCTCGTCCATTTTTGTCGGTGGTGCAATCCACAAACGTGTGGGTACCGCCCCGCTCTGTTCCAGTACTTTGCCCGCTGCACGATAGTGCCCAATGTTGGTCATGCAGGAACCGATAAACACTTCATCAATTTTTTCGCCTGCGACATCCGACAACAGCTTCACATCATCCGGGTCATTGGGACAGGCAACAATGGGCTCTTTTATCTCATTGAGATCAATTTCGATCACTTCTGCGTATTCTGCATCCGCATCCGGTTCCAGCAGTTGCGGATCATCCAGCCAGGTCTGCATGGCATCGATACGACGTTGCAAGGTACGTTCATCTTCGTAGCCATCGGCAATCATCCATTTAAGCAATGTGATGTTGGATTCGAGGTATTCCTGGATGGGTTCTTTATTCAGCCGCACTGTGCAGCCATTGGCAGAGCGTTCAGCCGAGGCGTCGGACAATTCAAAGGCCTGCTCGACTTTGAGGTCCGGCAACCCTTCTATTTCCAGCACCCGGCCGGAGAAAATATTTTTCTTGCCCGCCTTTTCCACAGTAAGCAAACCTTTTTGAATGGCCACATAGGGAATGGCATTGACCAGATCACGCAGGGTAACGCCAGGCTGCATTTTACCTTTAAAACGCACCAGTACCGACTCCGGCATATCCAGCGGCATCACACCCAGCGCGGCACCAAAGGCAACCAGACCGGAGCCTGCGGGAAAACTGATACCCATGGGGAAACGTGTATGCGAATCCCCCCCGGTGCCAACGGTATCCGGCAGCACCATGCGATTTAACCACGAGTGAATAACGCCATCACCGGGACGCAGCGATACACCACCCCGGGTTTGAATAAATTCCGGCAGTTCGTGTTGCAGGGAAATGTCCACTGGCTTCGGGTACGCGGCAGTATGGCAAAAACTCTGCATAACCAGATCGGCGGAAAAACCGAGACAGGCCAGTTCCTTAAGCTCATCGCGAGTCATCGCACCGGTGGTGTCCTGTGAGCCTACCGTGGTCATGCGCGGTTCACAGTAGGTACCGGGGCGCACACCATCCACACCGCACGCTTTGCCCACCATTTTTTGTGCAAGCGTGTAACCCTTGCCGGTATCCGCAGGCGGCACCGGGCGCAGAAAGACATCAGACGCGGCCAGCCCGAGACCTTCACGGGTTTTGTCAGTGAGTGAACGGCCAATAATCAATGGGATACGACCACCGGCGCGTATTTCATCTGGTATGGTGGTCGGCGTAAGCTCAAATGTACTGACGGTTTCTCCGGCCTCGTTGGTAATTTTTCCGGCAAAAGGATGAAGGGTAATCACATCCCCCGTTTTCAATTGGCTCACATCACACTGAATCGGCAGGCAACCGGAATCTTCTGCGGTATTAAAAAAGATCGGCGCAATATTACCACCCAATACCACACCACCCTGACGCTTATTGGGCACAAAAGGAATGTCGTTCCCCATATGCCACAACACGGAGTTAATGGCCGACTTGCGCGATGAGCCCGTACCCACCACATCACCTACATAGGCCAGCGGATGGCCTTTTTGTTTAAGTGCTTCGATTTTTTGCAGGGCATCGGGCATTTTGGCAACGAGCATGGCCTTGGCATGCAATGGAATATCAGGGCGGCTCCAGGCCTCGGACGCTGGAGAAAGATCATCGGTATTGGTTTCACCCGGCACCTTGAACACAGTGACGGTAATCGTCTCAGCCAGCGGCGTACGGCGGATAAACCACTCGGCATTGGCCCAGGCGTCCACCACCTGTTTTGCATAGGCATTCCCGCCTTCTGCCTTGCTGACCACGTCATGATAGGCATCAAATACCAGCAGTGTCTGCGAAAGCGCCTCAACGGCAATCGAAGCCAGCGTGTCATCATCCAGCAGTTCGACCAGGGGTGCGATATTGTAACCGCCCAGCATGGTGCCCAGCAGTTCGGTGGCGCGTGGTGCATCAATCAACGGTGAATTCACCTCCCCCCTGGTCACGGCCGCAAGAAAACCCGCCTTCACGTAGGCCGCCTGATCCACCCCCGGCGGCACACGGTTGACAAGCAGATCCAGCAGAAACGTTTCATCTTCCCCCGCAGGCGGTGCCTTCAACAACGCCACTAACGCAGCCACTTGTTCAGCATTCAGGGGCAACGGCGGCAGGCCGTCTTCGGCACGTTCTGCAACATGGTTTCGATAAGCTTCTAACATAAGGTTCTCTCTAAAAAAACGAATTGGAATCAATGAGGGACATCAGTAAACCGGGGCCAATACCGTCGGCACCGAACGCGGGATTATAACTGATTCAGCGCCTTTCACACGAACACCTGCAAAAATCCATGCATAAACGGGTTTTGACGGTAACAACCACTCGCCTTCCGGTGGCATAAAGCCATCGGGCTGTTTATTGGATGAACTGATAGCCAATGAATACCAATAAAACCAGAATGGCATAAGGATACGCCACTGTAGGCTTGATTGAATTTAACAAATATTCTTTAACCAAGGCGACACTCCCCTGGCGCTTATCCCCCCATTGAGAATAAAGCTGAAAAGCCATGTGATCTCCATCAAATTCATTTTTTAATTTTTTTTCAATGAAAACCACCCTGGTTTCCAGCCGTTTCTGAAATGTTTTCCAAATGCCATCCTGTAACCACAAAACAAAGATAACTGCCACAACAATCCAGCCATTGGCAATAAAAGCCATGGAAAACACACTGACCAGTACACTGACAAGCTTTATCATCAGTGAAAATCTCTCGTACTTTTCGATATCTCCGTGGAGAATTATCCATTCATTATGAAAATCATTTTTCAAAACAGGTCACTCTGAATTTTTACTATTGAGCTTAAGGTTTATTGACATTTTTCATCGCCATCACGCCGAAAAAACAAACTGCCCCGCAGCAAGCTGTTTCGCCACACGAAAGCGAAGTATGGCACGGCCAGCGTAAATGGCGGGCAATGCCCACCCCACAGGATTATTCCGCCAGCCTCATGAATGCATTCCAAAGCAACCCCCAAATATGAGCTTCACTCTCTGAAGGTATGCTTATCCCGATTCCGATGGATATTCGGAGCAACAAGCCACAACCGCCGAACACCCTGCTTCACATCTTCCAGAATCCGATAACCTGTGGGAATTAACAGTAGCGTTAAAAATGTTGCGTACAAAATGCCAAACCCCAATGACACAGCCATGGGAATCAAAAACTGCGCCTGGGTACTTTTGTCCAGCAACAATGGCGTCAATCCTGCGAACGTTGTGAGCGAGGTCAGCAGAATGGGGCGGAAACGTGCGCCTCCGGCAATACGTAGTGCTTCATCCAGCCGCATGCCTTCACGACGTTTGCGGTTGATCCAGTCTACCAGTACCAGACTGTCATTAACCACCACACCCGCCAGCGCCAACATGCCCAGAACACTCAGGACATTGAGACTCAAGCCCATGACCATATGCCCCAGCAATGCGCCGACAATGCTGAACGGGATCACAATCAATACCAGCAGTGGCTGCACGTAAGAACGAAATGGAATAGCTAACAATGCATAGATGGCAAACAAGGTAAAAATCGCGCCAGCAATAAGACTGCCAAAAGTCTCACCCTGTTCACGTTGTTCACCTTCAAGACTGTAGGACACACCAGGATATTTCAACAGCAGGCCATCCATGAATCGTCGCAGATCATCCGTAATGGCACGAGCATCGGTGGTTTCTTTGTCAAGATCCGCAGTCACGTTCACCACCCGCTGCCGGTCAACACGTCGAATACTGGAAAAACCATGGCCCATTTCCACTGCCGCGACATTGCCAAACGGCACCTGCGTGCCGTCAGCGGTGCGAATACGCATGGTGTCAAGACTGCTCAGATCACGGCGCTCCACGTCGGGGTAACGCACCATCACCCGCACATCATCACGACCTCGCTGAATACGCTGCGCCTCGGCACCCAGAAAAGCCTGCTGTACCTGTCTTCCCAGTTCACTCGTAGACAACCCCAACAATTCCGCTTCGGGTCGCACCGTCAGTTTAATTTCCGGTTTGCCATCTTTGAAGCTATCGCGAATATCGTACACTCCCGGATACTGACGCAACTGGGTACGCACCACGCCCGCAATTTCCGTCAGCACAGCAAAGTCCCGCCCGGCAAGCTGTACATCGATGGGGTCACCGCCGCGACCAATCTCGGCACGATAAGTCAGCCCTTTGGCTCCCGGAATTTCGCCAACAGCGCGACGCCAGGCATGCACCAGCTCGCGGGTCGATACTGCCATTTCTCGTTCTTCCGGCGGTACCAGTGCCAAACTCACCTGTCCCAGCTCCGCACTGCCCACGGGTGGCAAACTGCTCTCACTGCCATTTGTCGATGGCGTACCGCCACCACCACTCCAGCCAGTGTTGATCATGATGTTACTGATCACTGAATTGCCATCGTTATCCACATAGCGTTCACGCAGCACTTCGGCGGTTTGCGCCATACGGTTCAGATGCTGTGCAGTCACCTGTGCGGATGTACCCGGCTGCATCACCAGGGTGGCGTATGCGATTTCACTTTCCACGCGCGGAAAAAAAATAAAGGCATAACGGCCACTCATGGCAAAGCTGACCACCACAAACGATACGGCGATAAAAAGCGCCAGAGTTAAATAACGCTGCCGTATCGCAGCAGCCAATAGTGGCTGGTAAAAATGTATGACCACATATTCCAGTCCATTCGCCACTTTGCGTTGCAGGCGCGATAACGGGTTAATTTTTTTCTGGTGATATTCAATACGTACATGACGCAGGTGTGCGGGCAATATCAGTTTGGATTCTATCCAGGAAAACAACAGCACCGGAATCACAATGGAGGGAACCTGCGCAAAAATCAGCCCACGATACCCATCCACAAACAGCAGTGGTGCGAAAGCCACTATGGTCGTCAGCAAGCCGAAAGTCACCGGCACAGAAACTTCCTGCGCACCGCGCACCGCGGCCTCTACGGGATCTTCTGAACGTTTGAGATGGCTGAAAATATTTTCGCCGGTCACAATGGCATCATCCACCACAATGCCCAGCACCAGAATAAACGCAAACAGGCTGATGATATTGATGGTGACACCCAGTTCCGGCATCAACCATAGCGCGCCCATAAAACTGATGGGAATACCCACACACACCCACAGTGCCACCGAGAGACGCAGAAACAATGCCAGAATAAGAAAGATCAGCAACCCACCCTGCCAGGCACTGTTCAGCAACGTCTGCAAACGCATCTTGACGATGTGTGAGCGATCCTGCCATTGTCCCAGCGATACATTGGCTGGCAACTGTGCATTTTTTCTGACGATGTAATCTTTAACCACCTGCCCGATGGCCAGTGTACTTTGCTCACCGGTACGAAACACTTTGACCAGCACGCCAGGTTTGCCATCAAAACTCATGGCTAACGGGTTCTGTTCAAAACCATCGACAATACGTGCCACGTCGCCCAACGTGAGTCGTGAACCATCAGCACGCGCGCGCAATACAATGGCCGCAAAATCATCACTGTCATAGGCTTGTCCCTGGGTGCGCAATAAAATATCACCACCCTCGGTACGAATGGAACCAGCAGGCACGTCCACTGATGAGCGTTGAATGGCCTGCACCACCGCATCAAAAGTCAGCCCGTAACGATTCAACGCCTGCTCACTCAGTTCGATGCTGATTTCCGGCGAGCGCACCGCATTCAGTTCCACCTGATTCAACATTGGCAAGGCGGCAAGTTCATCGCGCACTTCCTCACCATACCGGCGCAACTCATGCTCCGACAATTCGCCCGACACAACCACACCGATGACTGCACGACGAAACTCCACCACGTTGAATGTGGCACGTTCTACGCCAGCAGGAAATGTGGTGATCGCATCCACTCGTGCCTTGATGTCTTCCAGCAGTTTATGCGGATCAATGCCCTTGAGCACTTCGACACGAATGCGTGCCCTGCCTTCATCGGCCACTGAGGTCATTTTTCGGATGCCATCAAGGCTGATGATGGCTTCCTCGACGCGAATCACCAGTGACTGTTCCATCTCAATGGGCGTTGCACCCCGGTATGTAAGGCCAATGCTCACCACGTCGCTTTCAAATGATGGAAACTCTTCCAGCAGCACACGGTTAAATGTTGCATATGCGCCCAGCGCGAGAATGATCACCATCAACAGATTGGCAGCCACCGGGTTACGAACAAACCAGTTGATCATGCTGTACATGCTTAACCCATGTCTCTCAGCAGACACATTTCAGTGACAGAAAAAACGGATTTCAACATACTGTATTTTCAGGCTCTGGCAGGAAATGTGATTAACGTTCCAGAGCGGGCACTGCGGAATAGGCAATATTGTCTTCACTGCTTTTTTCGCCAAAAACAGCAACAACCGTATCTTCATGGGCAAAAGGCATCGGTGTCAGAGAAATGCGTTCTCCAGCCTGCAAACCTGCGCTAACGACAACTTGTTCGCCTCTGCGTAGAACCACCTGTACAGCACGACGTTCAATACGCCCGCCTTTCCTCACCACCAACACCGTGTTGCCAATCTCCACAGCGGAACGCGGCAGCACAAACACATCCTGCAATTGCTGTCCCTGAATATCCGCCTCCACAAACTGGCCGATCTTTAAGGGCGGGACATTGCCGCTGCTCTGTTTTTTATGCGGCTTTTTATAGTGAAAAGGATTATCAATTTGCGCCACCACAAACAATTGACGACTGGCAGTATCAATAGCGCCATCTGTCCGCACTAACCGCCCCTGCCATTGGTGAACCACGTTACCCACACGGTGACTGAGCGTAACGGCAGCCTTGTGTTTGCTGTTTTGTCCACCGATACCGGGCAAATCCACAAACGCCAATTGGCTGTCAGTCAGCGGTAAGCGTACTTCGGCAGCATCCATGGCATAAATGGTGGCTGCCACAGTACCGGGCGCAACGTACTGTCCCACATCCACCTTTTTCTCCAACACCCGCCCCGCATACGGCGCACGAATCCTGGTACGCGCCAGGTTGGTTTCAGCCTGCTTTAAACGTGCCTCGGCGGCGGCCATGTCGGCACGGGCGCTGGCAACTTGTGGTTTGTTCAGCGTCAAATCAGCAGGCTGCTCCGTGCGACCCAGTTTTTTCCAGTCATTCAGTGCGTTTCGTGCCAATGCCTTTTCCTGCTCCAAGGCCAGATGAGCACGGGCCAGATCGGCACGGGCAATGATAATGGCATTCTCGTAATCCGTGGGAGCGATAACCAACAGGGTTTCACCCGCAACGAACGAACCCCCATTACGAAAATTGGTGGCAATGGAAACAATGCGTCCCGCCACTTCTGGAATCAGCGTACTCTGCGTGCGTGGTGTTACCGTACCCTGGGTGCGCAACAACACCTGATAGTTTTGCGGCTGCACTATGTGTGTTTTCACAACCGGCAATGCAGGAATTGGAGAGCGCAGTGTCGCCTCCGGCCCGGTAGCCATTAGCATCAAACCGGAAAAAATACCGAGACCCAACACCGCAGCGGGTAGAAAAATACGTGATAAATGATTCATGATGCCTCCCTGTCACTACAGCAACGCCGGGTGCAGAACGAACCAGTCATGGCAACACAGAAAATAGTATTTGATTTGATAGCAGTCATCATCCATGAACAGGCCCGTATCAGCGCCCTGCTTATTTATTATTTTATGTCACTCTGCGACCAAACCCTGGTCAACTAAGCAGTGTTCCCCTAATGGACACCAGCATAACATTAATTCGCAGTCTCTACCGGCATGCCTGCCCGCTTCCATTCGGGAAAACCATCCTGCAAGCGCCGCGCATTCAAGCCTTTGGCACGCAACTGTGCCACAGCCTCAAAAGCCAGCACACAATGTGGGCCACGGCAGTAGGCAACGACTTCCTGAGAGGGGTCCAGTTTCTGTAAGTAACCCTCCAGTTCAGCCAGCGAAACATTCACTGCCCCCGGTACATGTCCGGCAGCAAACTCCTCGGGCGGACGCACATCCAGTACCGTCACCTGCCCCTGACGGGTACGCTCCAGCAATTCCTCACGCGAAACAGGTTCCAGTGCATCCTTCACAGTCAGAAAGGTATTCAGCAATTGTTCCACCTCGGCAACGTGACGCCCCGCCACCACACGTAAAGCCTCGAACAAACTCACCACATCGTCGCCACTGAGCCGGTAAAAAACCTTCAGCCCCTGCTTGCGTGAGACAATCAACCCCGCCTGGCGTAACTGTTGCAGATGCTGGGAAGTATTGGCCACCGCCAGCCCGGAAACCCTGGCCAGTTCATCGACACTGCGCTCACCTTGAGCCAGTAACTCCAGCAGCGCCAGCCGGTTACCATTGCTCAGCGCCTTGCCCACACGGGCAAACTGGGCAAACAGCGCCTGTTTAAAGTGGGACGCTGCGGATAAATCAGCGCCTGTTACAGCAGCGGGCTTGATTGTTTTAGACATTGGCACCTCTGGCTCCACCGTTAACACGACACGATAATGACCTGAATGGATAAAATACCCGGATTAATCCGACGATTTGACAGGTGTTCCCGGGCTGCTATTCTACTATTCAATAACTCTATTGAATAGTAGAATTATCGTTTAGTATAGCCTGTCATCAATAAACCACCCGCCCCGGCCTGGCATCAAACCAAAGAGAAAACCCCATGACTTTCCATGACTTTATCCTGCAAAATGAAACACCTATTCGTCTGGGCTTCTTTTTTGGTGTTTTCGCCATAATGGGGTTGTGGGAAGTGCTGGCCCCGCGCCGTGCGCTGACGGTATCCAAAGCGGTGCGCTGGACCAGCAACCTGGGGCTGGTGTTTTTAAACAGTGCCATTCTTCGGCTGATCTTTCCCATGGCAGCAGTGGGAGTGGCCGCCTTCGCGGCAGAACAGGGCTGGGGATTACTCAACTACTTTCAACTGCCCTTTGCATTCAGCGTATTGCTGGCGATTGTAGCCCTGGACTTCATCATTTACCTGCAACATGTACTGGTCCACGCGGTACCGGCACTATGGCGACTGCACCGGGTACACCATGCCGATCTCGATTATGACGTAACCACCGGCGCTCGCTTCCATACGCTGGAAATCATTCTTTCCATGCTGATCAAATTTGCCACGATTCTCGTACTCGGCCCGCCCGTGGTTGCGGTAGTCATCTTCGAGGTGGTGCTCAATGCCATGGCCATGTTCAACCACAGCAACGTGAGCCTGCCCCCCCGACTGGACCGTATCGTACGCTGGTTTGTGGTCACCCCCGACATGCACCGCGTGCATCACTCCGTGGAAGACAACGAAGCCAATAGTAACTTTGGGTTTAATCTCTCCATCTGGGATCGCCTGTTCGGCACCTACATCGTCCAGCCCCGTGAAGGCCATGACAATATGACCATTGGTATTCACGGATACCGTGACCCAAAACAGGTAAATCAGTTACCCGGTATGCTGACACTGCCTTTCGCGGGCAAAATAACCGGGTATGCAATTAATCGCCGGGAATGGAGCAAACCTGATGAACCGTGAATTAAGCACGAAAAACACGCTGCTTTTAAAAGTCACCGAGTATTTACCTCATTCACATGAGCGCATTTACACACGCCATTACCCTGCGTGAAACTCACTACTCGGTCAAAACTTGACCAATGCTGCCTGAGCAACAACAATAACCAACACACCTTGCGTGAAGCTAACAGGACACCGGAAGCCATTGGTGCTTCCACGACTAAAGTCCTGCACCGCAAAGCCGTTAGCTTCAATCTACAGACCCTGAATCTATGAATAGCGAGAATCCAAACAGGACATTTCCACCCAGCACAAAGGACAGACGCAATGAACAAACTCGAACAATTACGCAGCATGACCACCGTGGTCGCCGACACGGGTGACATCGAATCAATCCAGCAATACCAGCCCAGCGACGCCACCACCAATCCCTCACTTTTATTCAAAGCCGCGCAAATGCCGCAATACCAATCACTGGTGCAGTCGGCCATCGAATATGGGCAGGCAAAAGGTAATAATGAAGAAGAGCAGCGCCTGCTGACGCTGGACAAAATCGCCGTCAACTTCGGCAAAGAAATTCTCGGTACAGTCCCCGGCCGGGTCTCAACCGAAGTGGACGCACGCCTGTCTTTCGACACCGCCGCCACCGTGGCGCGTGCCGAGCAGCTTATCGCCCTGTATCGTGAAGCCGGCGTAGACAGCTCACGTATCCTGATCAAAATCGCCGCCACCTGGGAAGGCATCCGTGCCGCCGAGCAATTGGAGAAAAAAGGTCTGCATTGCAATCTGACGTTAATGTTCAGTCTCGCCCAGGCCATCGGTGCCGCCGAAGCGGGTGCAACGCTGATTTCTCCCTTCGTCGGCCGCATTATGGACTGGTACAAAAAAGCCGAAGGCGTAGACGGCTATGCAGCAGCTGATGATCCTGGCGTGAAATCCGTCAGCACGATTTATCAGTATTTCAAAAAATTCGGCTACGCCACCGTGGTGATGGGTGCCAGCTTCCGCAACAGCAGCGAAATCACCGAACTGGCGGGCTGCGACCTGCTCACTATTGCACCCGCTCTGATGGAAGAACTACAAAACAGCGAAGGTGAACTTCCACGAAAACTGTCACCGGAGACTGCCAGCGAATCCACCATTGAACGCATCGAACTCAATGAAAACCGCTTCCGCTGGATGATGAATGAAGATGCCATGGCCACCGAAAAACTGGCTGAAGGCATTCGTGGTTTCACCGCTGACACGTTGAAACTGGAACAACTGGTGCAGAACATCGCACGTCAACAAGCGGCCTGAAGAAATCACCAATAACAAGGTACGATGTCAAAACCAACGGGCATTTAACGCAGAAGACGCAGAAGACGCAAAAAATTTTGTGTCCTCTGCGTCTTTGCGTTGGATTTTATAACCCGACAACCTGCTTAATTAGTGCCTGACCGAAAATCTATAAGTTATTGAAATAATATTCAAAACACCCCATAAAGCGTCACGAAGTTTTTTAAAAACATGTCAATAACGGGCATAATAAGCCCGAAATCACACTCAACCATAAAAACTTCGGCCAATATTATGCGCACAGCGACTAAAACACAGCTTCAGTTAGGCGAACTCGATATCGCTAATATTCACATCGATCCACGTTCCCGTGATGACATCCCGCAGCTGTTAAGAGGCTTACAGTATCTTTATTCGGATGACAAACTGCGCGAAGCCATATTCCAAATATTGGAAAAACTCACCCCCCAAAAGGTCAGCACCGAGCTGGGCCGCCCCGGCATGACGTGGTGGAAGATTTTGGTGATGGGCACATTACGGCTGAATTTGAATTGCGATTATGACCGGCTACAAGAGCTGGTGAATCATCACAATACCATCCGG
>JALSGT010000091.1 GCA_026982555.1 Chromatiales bacterium | reverse complement strand
ATCTCTACCAGATCCAGATCGGCATCCAGTGCAGCCTGCTGCGCAGCATCAATCGGTACCACCCCAACCTGTTCACCCTCTGCTCCAATTAAACGCACTTCCGGTGCAGTGATGTCTTCGTTCAGGCGAACCTTTTTTTCTTGAGCGATGCTTCAATCCTCCAAAGTAGTGCGGCCGCGACTCGCGATGTCGGTGGAAAGACCTTCAGTAAACTGCGAAAGCGTCATACTTCCAAGGTCTTTGCCACTACGCGTGCGCACGGCCACTGTATCATTTTCAACTTCCTTATCGCCCACAACGAGCAGGTAAGGAATGCGTTGTAAAGTGTGCTCGCGGATTTTAAAGCCAATCTTCTCATTTCTCAAGTCCGATTTTGCCCGGAAGCCCCCGCCGCACAAGGCGTTTTCCACTTTTTGCACATATTCGTTGTTGCGATCAGTAATCGGCAGCACTATTACCTGGGTCGGTGACAGCCATGCAGGGAAGGCTCCGGCAAATTCTTCGATCAAAATACCGATGAATCGCTCCAGTGAACCGAGGATGGCACGATGCAACATAACCGGCACCTGTTTGGAGCCATCTTCGGCAATATAGTGGGCATCGAGACGACCCGGCATGGAAAAATCCACCTGAATCGTGCCGCATTGCCAGACCCGGCCAATACAGTCTTTCAACGAAAATTCGATTTTCGGGCCATAAAAAGCGCCTTCACCCGGTTGCAAGTCCCACTCCAGCTTCTTGTTATTCAAGGCTTTTTCAAGAGAATGCTCGGCCTTGTCCCAGTCAGCATCCGACCCCACCCGCTTTTCCGGCCGGGTGGACAGCTTGATAATGACTTCTTCAAAACCAAAATCCCGATACACCCGGTACAGCAAATCAATAAACGCGGATACTTCGCTTTGAATCTGGTCTTCTGTACAAAAAATGTGCGCATCATCCTGAGTAAAGCTGCGCACCCGCATTAATCCATGCAGCGTGCCGGAAGGTTCGTTGCGGTGACAGGAACCAAACTCCGCCATGCGTAGCGGCAGGTCACGGTAACTTTTTAATCCCTGATTAAATATTTGCACATGGCAGGGACAATTCATGGGTTTGATGGCATACGTGCGTTTTTCCGACTCGGTGACGAACATATCGTCGCGGAATTTTTCCCAGTGACCGGATTTTTCCCATAACACCCGATCCACCACCTGCGGTGTTTTTACCTCGCCGTAACCGTTTTCTGTCAACACGCCACGAATGTATTGCTCTACCTGTTGGTACAACGTCCAACCGTTGGCATGCCAAAATACCATACCCGGCGCCTCTTCCTGACTGTGGAATAAATCCAGCTGACGGGCCAGGCGACGGTGATCGCGTTTCTCCGCTTCTTCCAGACGATGCAAATAGGCTTTAAGATCCTTTTTATTGCTCCACGCCGTGCCATAAATCCGTTGCAGCATTTCGTTATTGGAATCACCACGCCAGTAAGCACCCGCCAGTTTCATCAGTTTGAAGGATTTCAGTTTGCCGGTGGATGGCACATGCGGGCCACGGCACAGGTCAATGAAATCACCCTGCTGATACAGCGAAAGTTCTTCACCGCGAGGAATCGCTTCAATCAGTTCCGCCTTGTATTTTTCACCTTTCTCCAGAAAAAAGGGAATGGCCTCTTCCCGTGACATCACGCTGCGCCCCACCGGCAGATCCTGTTTAACGATTTCTTTCATGCGCTTTTCGATAACCAGCAAGTCATCCGGGCTGAAACCCGGCGCGTAGGCAAAGTCATAATAAAAACCGTTTTCAATCACCGGACCAATGGTGACCTGTGCTTCGGGATACAATTGCTGCACAGCCTGCGCCAGCAAATGCGCACTGGTATGGCGGATGATTTCCAGCCCGTCTTCGTCACGTTCGGTGATAATCGCCAGCGTGCTGTCATCATTAATAACGTAAGAGGCATCCACCAGCACATCGTTGACGCGACCGGCCAAAGTGGCTTTGGCCAGGCCAGGACCAATGTCAGCGGCAACATCTAAAACCGAAACAGGGTGATCGAATTTACGTTGGGAACCATCAGGCAGGGTGACAGAAAGCATATTCTTTTCTCCAGTGGTGATCCATACGAGAGATCACATGTTGTGCGGCAGAACCGCGATAATATAAAGTCTCCTGATCATCTGATCAAAGAGAGTTTTGCGTCTTATCCTCCTTGAAAAAAAAAGGCCGGGATGAGAGGTTGTAACGCACGGTGATTGTCTCATCAACCCTGTGCCCACAAACCAGGCGGCGAACTTTAACTGCCTCGCCGCAAGCTGTCAAAAAAATGAGACTTTGATGATAGTTGTGCCTTGGATGCTTACTTAAGTTCTTCGTTAGATTAATAT
>JALSGT010000090.1 GCA_026982555.1 Chromatiales bacterium | reverse complement strand
GATGCCGGTGGTAGAGCCCCCGGAGGGTTTTGCTGATCGTGTGCTGGCTAATGTTTACAAAAATGCGGCCAAACAGGATGTGCCGCAGCGACAGAGTCATCATTGCCAGGGTTTTGCGCTGGGTTTTGGCAGTGCCGCTGCCGCTGCGCTTGCTGTGTGGGTTGTCGTGGGCATGTCTCCGGGTGAGTTGTCAGATACGGACGGTGTTCCCGAACAGGTCGTTGCCAGTACAGGGGCAACAAACGGGACAGTGGTTGTGGAGGAGCAGCCTGTTACACAGGTGCCTGCGATGTCGATTGCCTTGAATACACAGGAAACCATCAGGTTGGCCTTTGCCTCCAGTGAGTCGCTACAGGGTGCCAAAATCACCATTCGTCTGCCGGAAAATGTGGCTTTGGTTGGGTATCCCGGTCGGCGTCAGTTGAGCTGGGAAACGAACCTCAAAAAAGGCGATAACCTGCTGAGTTTGCCGATAATCGCAACTCAGATAGCGCAGGGTGAATTGATTGCCGATATTGAGTATGAGGGCCGTGTGAAGACACTGACCCTGAATCTGGAAACCGGTGCGGAAGCTTTGCCTGCTACGTCGTCGGTAGATGGTAAATTTCATTTGTTGATTGGGTGACGAGTGAGCTAAAGGGCATCCGATGTGCGAACGGTTGCCCGAATGTGCGAATTGAAGTAGTTGTTGTAAAGAGGAGAGGAGTGGTTGTTATGAAAATTGTGCAAACAGGTATTATTGCTGGTCTTGCATTTTTTCTGTCCATCGGCATCAGTTTTGGCGCGGACCTGGATGATATTGATTTTACTATTCGGGTTGTTGAGTCAGATGATATGGACGAAATGCACAATGAGCTTTCATTGCCAGATATGGCTTTCGATGTAACACATGATGGGCATGCAGAGGGTGATGCTGATCGTGAAAATCAGGAAAGTGGTGCTGGTGAACATGAACATGAAGCCGACGCGCGTGATGAGCGCGAGGATGAGGCTGAAGATCATGATGAAGCTCGTGAAGATAACGATGATGTGAGTGATGAGCATGATGAAGCTCATGACGGTGAGCATGAGGATGAGCACAAAAACGAGCACGGAGAAGCCCACGAAGTGGAACATGACAAGGAAGACAACTAAGAAAAAGATCAGGAGCAGGATCTCACAGCATATGACGGTGTTTGATTGATGGCTTCAGGTTTTTTTTGATAAACTGGCGGTGTTACTGAAATCCTCTCCTTGTTTCAAGGAGGGGATTTTTTGTGGTTGATGTAAAAATCAGGCAGATTATCCT
Organism: Chromatiales bacterium; assembly: GCA_026982555.1. Lineage (GTDB taxonomy): Bacteria > Pseudomonadota > Gammaproteobacteria > SZUA-152 > SZUA-152 > SZUA-152. Next base: position 14,638 of record JALSGT010000090.1, on the reverse strand, counting down.
AAATTCCGCAGTTAACCGCTTCGAGGATGTATTAACATTTTGATAAATAGTTTGTTGGGTGGTTTTGGCGTATTCACGGGTTAAGTGAGTCGCTACGACCTGTATAGCACGTTGTCTTTTGCGTCTGGCCGTGTTGCGCATCGTCGCAATAGCGGGCTATTACTCCTCATCGCGCCTTGCCAGCCACAAAATTCAACGCACTCTACAGGCCGTTCAACTGCGGATTTTAGGATTATTGGATCAAATGATGTTGTATGATGTCCACACCGGTGGCGGCAGTCTCCCAGGTATAAGTTGAAGTGGGTTGCATGGCTGGTTTTTACAGAATATTGATTAAAAAATTATTCCGCAGGACTAACTTACATGGCGAATAAAGTTGTAACCAGATGCTTGGGATTGTGTGGATGTGTGATTCTGGGTTTATTGATAATGGCTAATGCAAATGCCGGGGTTGGGCAGGATTATTTTGATGCCGGGATACAGGCTTCCGGTAAGGAGGATCATTCTGTCGCATTGCGTTATTTCAAAAAGGCCAAACAGGCGGGCATGGATACAGCGGTACTCCAGTATAATATGGCGGTGAGTTATTACCGGCTCCGGCAGTATGAAAATGCACGCAGGATTTTTGTAGCGTTGACAGATGTGCGTGCTTTCGAGCAGCGCGCCTATTTTAATCTGGGTTTGGTGGCTAATAAACAAAAGGATAAGTCTGCGGCTGTTCGTTGGTTTCAACGTGCGCACCGCAATGCTGACAGCAAACAAATTCAGGCTTTGGCGAAAGAGGCTTTGCATCGTTTAGGCAGTTCGCCGCGTAAAGTCCGTCACGTTGACCCAGGCTGGACAGGTTTTATTTCCGGGTCGTTGGCATATGACAGCAATGTCACTCTGGTCAACAATGATCTGCTGGGTGTGACTAACCAGGATGATACCGCCATGGAAATTTCTGCGTCGGCTGCGCGCTGGTTAAAGGGCGGTATAAATAACGGTGTGCGTGTGTCATTGGGTGCGAGTCTGCAAAAATACAGCAAGCTGAGCCGGAATGATTATGACCAGCTAAATGCACGGGTGATGCGTTATGACCGGCTGGGTGACTGGAAAATGCGCATTGGGGGTAGCTGGAATGAAATTTATTTTGACGGTAGCGAGTATCAGCGTATTGTCGGTGCTGATGTGCGCAGCCGAAAGGCGTTGTCGGAGAATAATCAATTGCACTTGCGTTACAAGCTGAGCCGTATTCAGGCAACGGATGCGACGTTCGACTACCTTGATGGCTGGCGACATCAGTTGCGTGCAGGCATTCAGTTGCGCGAGGGTAAAGACCGGGTGCGTTATTATTACCAGTTGGAATTGAATGATAGAAAGGACTTTATTCAAAGAGTGCCAAACACTAATGCGGTTAGTTCATTGGTCAGTTATTCTCCGACACGACATACTTTTCGGGCTACGGGGTGGTGGGCGTTGAACAGTCATTGGCATGCGCGCCTGGATGCACGTTATCGCTATGGTGGCTACAATGATTCAAATATTCTGGGTGGTAGAGTGACTTCACGTCGTGAGGACAGCCAGATACGTTTGTCTGCGCGAATCAGCCGTAAATTTTTCCGGCGTTGGACAGTGGATGGACAGTACACCTATACAAACAATGATTCCAATATTGACCGAAGAAGTTATGATCGCTCCATTGTAAAGGTTGGAATCACCCGGTCGTTTTAAATCCGGCGGGTTGAGAGGAGGGTATACACCTGCTTACAGTGGAGAAAATGATGCCGACACGGCTTGATGCGCTAACAACCTGGTTGCATGAAGTGTTGCACAGTGCAGCCGACAACACTTCACCATCGACTGACTTTCAGCTTGCTCCTGCCTCGGAGGATGCCAGTTTTCGTCGTTATTTCCGGGTGACGGGTTCTGCTGTTGCCAGTTGTTTTGACGGGGCAGGTGAGAGCTTGATTGTGATGGATGCGCCGCCGGACAAGGAAGATTCCCATCCCTTTGTTACTATCTCCAGTCTGTTGGCCGACGCCGGTCTTAACGTGCCACAGGTGTTTGCGAAAGACCTCGCACAAGGCTTTTTACTGCTGAGTGATTTGGGCACACAAGCCTATCTTGATGCCTTGAATGAGCACACCGTTGAACCACTGTACGCAGCCGCGCTGGATGCGTTATTCAAAATGCAGCGTAATGCATCACAACATGTTGCTGAGTTGCCGGTTTATGATGAAACATTGTTATTGAACGAGATGGCATTGTTTATTGACTGGTACTGCCAGCAACATCGTGAATGGACTTTTACAGATGAGCAGCGGGGTCGGCTTGATCGTGTGTTTCAGCAATTGTGTGAGGCGGCGCTGGCTCAACCTCAGGTATTTGTGCATCGCGATTATCATTCGCGAAACCTGATGGTAACGGAAGGGCATAACGGCGGGCATGGTGCGCCTGGTATTCTGGATTTTCAGGATGCCGTGCTTGGTCCGGTAACCTATGATCTGGTTTCTTTGTTGCGGGACTGTTATATCGACTGGCCACGCTCACGGGTGGAACAATGGGCATTGAAGTATCTGTATCGTGCCGCCAGTGCGGGCCTGCTTCCCCCGGCAACTGATGTTGCATATTTGCGCTGGTTTGACTGGATGGGGGTACAGCGTCACCTTAAGGCTGCGGGTATTTTTGCCCGTTTGCACTTGCGGGATAACAAATCCACCTACCTGGCCGACATTCCGCGTACCTTGGCTTACGTGCGGGACGTTTCGGCACGTTATCCGGAATTGCGGGATTTGCACTCGCTGCTGGACGAGCTGGCATGATATACCCATCGTGACTGATACTTGGCACTTAATCGCTATGGGTATAGCTCTTTCCTGTTCCCCTTTTTCTCTTTACCCTGCATTGTCATGAAAGCAATGATCCTTGCCGCTGGTCGTGGTGAACGCATGCGCCCGTTAACCGACAGCATACCTAAACCGTTGCTGATGGTCGGAGGAAAGCCATTGATCCAGTGGCATATTGAAGCGCTGCAAGCCGCCGGTTTTACCGAGCTGGTGATTAACCATGCCTGGTTGGGTGAGCAGATCGAATCACGGTTGGGTGACGGTGCGCAATGGGGCGTGAATATTACCTATTCCCCGGAGGGTGAATATGCATTGGAAACCGGCGGTGGTATCTTTCGTGCGTTGCCGTTATTGCAGAAGGACGATGAAGCATTTTTGGTGGTCAATGCGGATGTGTTGACGGATATTGATTTCCGGCAGCTACCTGCTCGCATTGAAGGGTTGGCACATTTATTACTGGTGTCTAACCCGGCGCATCACCCGCAGGGCGATTTTGCATTGAAAGGCAAAAATGTGAGCAGTACCGGCGAGTCTTTATTAACATTCAGTGGTATCGGTATTTACCATTCTCAATTGTTTGCCGCTTGCCAGGAGGGTGCTTTTCCTCTGGCTCCATTGTTGCGCCAGGCTATGCAGCAGGGGCTGGTCAGCGGTCAGTGGTATCAGGGCATGTGGCTGGATGTGGGTACGAAGGAGCGTTTGCAATACGCAAATACTGTTTTATGATAAGGGTTAATGCCGTTGAGTAAGGGTATTTACTCGCTTTTTTCATCTCTTTTTTCTCAAACTTCCGAGGAAAATAATGCCCGAAATCAGTAGCCGACGGGCGCGTAATCACCTAGTGTAGGATACTGTGCGGCGTAGGTATTTTCCTACGCCATTGTAGGAAGTGCAGGATATGCCGTACAGTACGCTTTAGCGCGAATGGACCGGTTTACACAGGACGGGCTGGGCGAGAAATATGGGTTTCAGGGGGTAGTCGTTGTAATGATTAAAGTTATGGTAGTTGATGATCACGAGCTGGTGCGCACAGGAATTACACGTATTCTGAATGATGCACCGGGCATTCGTGTGATAGGCGAAGCCGCCAGTGGCGAAGAAGCGTTGACGCTGGTGCGTAAAAAATCGCCTGACGTGCTGTTGATGGATGTCAGCATGCCGGGCATTGGGGGTTTGGAAGCGACACGCAAGCTGTTGCAGTTAGACCCGGAGTTGAAAATTATTGTGGTCTCGGTGCATTCGGAGGAGCCCTTTCCCAGCCGTATGTTGCAGGCGGGTGCCAGCGGTTATCTCACCAAGGGCTGTGCGGTGGATGAAATTGTGGCGGCCATTAAGGCCGTTTCGGCGGGTGATCGTTATATTGGTGCTGATGTCGCACAGAAGCTAGCGCTGAAAATGACGCCGGGCGGAGAAGTAACCCCCTTTGACACGCTCTCGCCGCGGGAAATGCAGGTTATGTTGATGCTGACTCAGGGGCAGCGCCTGCAAGTGATTTCTGACAAACTGTGCCTGAGCCCGAAAACGGTGAGTACGTATCGTCATCGTTTGTACGAAAAGCTGGGTGTGGGCAGTGATGTAGACCTGGCCCGGTTGGCCATGAATTATGGCATCATCGATACGGCATCTGAGGTAAACAATACCTGACTCAGGCCATCGGCAGTATTTTTTCCGCGTAGCGCGTTGCCTTTTGCATCTGGCTGCGTCGTGTGTCGTCGCAATAGCGGGCTGTTCCACCCCATCGCGTTTCGTCAGTCACAACATTCAACGCACTCTGCCAGTCATTCAACGGCGGATTTTAGGTTGAATGTCCGGGGTAAATTGCTGTCCAAGGTTGTTATGGCCGTCATTGTCGGCAATAGACCAACCAGAAATGGTGGATTTCGTGGCAATCACATTCCAGTTCGCGGTATTATAGGCGACACGGAATAGTAATGTGACAACTGATGTGAAGGCCAAGGATGTTTGAGGAGTGTTCAACCCCGTGATTATTTACCCCCCCAGGTGCAGGACTCTATTGAGCTTTTGTTTTGCGGCATTTTTTGCGCTGAGCGCACAGGCAGAACCAGCTGAGTTCACGCTGTTGGACGTTCAGGGCGTGAAGCACAATCTGTCGGATTATCGTGGCAAATGGGTGGTGGTGAATTACTGGGCGACCTGGTGCCCCCCTTGTCTCACAGAAATTCCAGAATTAGTGGATTTTCACGAAGAGCGCAAAGACAAGGATGCTGTGGTATTGGGGGTCAACTTTGAAAACATCAGCCTCAACGCCTTGAAACAGTTTTCTGAAGAATATTTTATGAGTTTTCCGGTGTTGCGCAGCACACCTGGCCCTGATTCGGCGCTGGGCCCCATTCCCGGCCTGCCGACCACTTATCTGGTATCCCCCGAAGGAGAAGTGGTTGCCCGTCAGGTGGGTCCGGTTACCGCGGAGCTGATTGCAGCGTTTATCGCACAGCAAACCGTACAATAATTATTGAAGAGAGTGAATCGCATGGAAAGATTATTCACCCGCACAAATATCATCACCGCCTTATTGTTGTTACTTTTGTCTGCGGGGCAGGTACAGGGGGCGGTGGGCAAAGACCCCTATACCTATTTTTTCAATGAAACCTGGGGCGATTTTTCTGAAGAATTGAAAACGGCACGCGCCGAAGGCAAAAAAGGCATCCTGCTGTTTTTTGAAATGGATGAGTGTCCATTTTGCCATCGCATGAAAGAGACCGTACTCAATCAGCCGGATGTACAGGCATATTTTCGCAAGCACTTTCTGAGTTTCAGTGTGGACATTGAAGGTGATGTGGAAATGACGGATTTTCAGGGCAAGGTCATGCCGCAAAAAGACTTTGCTTTTAAGGTTAACCGGGTGCGAGTAACCCCGGTCTTCGCTTTTTATGATTTGGACGGCAAGCGGATAGTCCGTTACACAGGGGCGACATCGAGTGTTGAGGAGTTTATGTGGCTGGGGGAGTTTGTTGAAAAAGGAATTTACAAAGAAATGCGTTTCGCCAAATACAAACGACAAAAAGCCAAGGTTGCCCAGCAGGCAAAATGAACAGACTGTCGGTGCAGTATTTTCGTAGATCATTATTTCTGCTGTTGCTTTTTTCCATGCCGTGCCTGTTGTGGGCAAACGAAGCCGCCTTGCCGGTGCCGTTAACGCTTGAATTTGCGCTTGGTCTGGCGTCAGCGGATCATCCCGAACTGCAAATAGAGGTTGCGGAACTGGCGCGTGCCAAGGCAGAGCAGCGGCGGGTTGATGCAGAGACGGGGGTCAATGTGACGCTTTTTGGACGCCTGCGCTGGGTTGATCCGCCGTCAAGCCCTATCATCCAGGAGTCCCGGGATGATCACCTTATCAAGCTGTCCCTGGAAAAATCCTTGTACGACTTTGGTCGCAGTGCAGCAAAAGAGAATATAACGCTGGCGGAACGCAACCAGCGTGCCTTGATTTATTTCGATACCTTTGCCCGCCATCGCATTTCAATTATGGCTGCTTTTTTTGATGTGTTGCTGGCTGACCAGGCTTATGCGCGTGATACCGAAGAAATGTCCATGACCTTTGTGAACTCGGATCGTGCGCGTGAGCGTAATGAGCTGGGTCAGTTATCAGATATCAAACTTATGGAAACCCGCAGTTTATTTCAGGCATCACGGTTACGTCAGGCACGAAGTGAAGCCGCACAACGTACCACGCGGGCGCGCCTTGCCGATTTGCTGAATCGTCCGGGGCAGCTGTCTGAGGAGTTATCCATCCCTCGATTGAGTTTTTCGGCGCGAAAACCGCCGGAAGATGTACATGCCTGGTTTGCCGAGCTGGAGCAAAGTAATCCACAGCTACGTGCATTGATGGCGCAGCAGACAAGCGCAAAGGCACAATTGAGCCTGGCGCGGGCAGATAATAATCCGGTGTTATCGGGGCGGCTCGAAGTGTCTGAATTCACCCGCACATTTGGCGGCAATGATAACTGGCGGGCAGGCATTTCTCTGGATGTGCCACTGTTCGATGGTGGTCGCAGTGCTGCATTGCAGGCTCGGAGCCGGGCGGAGTTACGCAAGGCTGAGGCCAGCCTGGAGCAGCAACGGCGCGTATTGCGACAGGAATTACTGGATACCTGGACTGAGCTGCAAACCTTGCGGGTGGAAAAACAAAGTCTGGCATCCGACCAGGAATATCGCGATTTGTATCTTGATCTCCGTCGTGCTCAGTATGAGCTCGAAGTTGCGAGCGATCTGGGGGATGCCATGGTGAGTATGTCGGCGTTGCGTTATCGCGTTATGCGGGCAGAATTTGCCACAGCGCTGGCCTGGGCTCGCATCGATGCCTTGCTGGGGCGGGGAGATGGCGCTGACGAGAAACTCACTACTGAAAGAGTCATGGATGCCAGTGCGGACAGATGAGCATCGTCTGATAATTGTCGTGTGGACTTAAAGGAGAAACCATATGAATTCACCGGGCCGGGGTGTTGGTGTATTACCCATGCTGATTTTTGCACTTGTTTTTTCGCTGACGGTGTCTGCGGCGGAGGAAGAGGCAACCCTGCAATGGGTGCGTACTGTTACCCTGAGTACACCGGTCAACGGGGTCATTGCGGAAGTGACCGTTGACAAGGGGGATCGCGTGAGCACTGACCAGATATTGCTGCGACTGGTTAATGAAACATTTCGCGCAGATGTGTTTGCTGGCAGAGCCAGGCTTAAGCAGGCGAAAAATAATCGGGACGAAGCCCGGCGGGAGCTGGAGCGTACCCAGGAACTGTATGATCGCACTTTGTTATCTGACCACGATTTGCAATTGGCAAAAATTCAAAAAGATGCGGCGGACGCCGATGTGCTTTTAGCTCGCGCCAACCTGACAAAAGCAGAATATGATTTTGGCCACAGTATGATACGGGCACCCTTTGCCGCGTGGGTGTTACAGCGTAATGCACAACCGGGACAAACCGTAGTGAGCAGAATGCGAGCTGTGCCGCTCATCATATTGGCCGAAGCAGATCGTATGTTGGCGCGTAGTTTGGTGAGTGGAACGACTGTCGATAATATCAAGCGTAACGATAAAGCAAAGGTGACCGTGGCCGGAAAAAGTTATGCGGGCACCGTTAACTTTGTGGCCCTGGAACCGGAAAAAAGCAGCGGTGATCGTTATGTCGTTGACGTGGTTTTTGCCACGGACAAGCAGGCATTGCGTGTTGGCCAGCCAGCCAAGGTAAAGTTTTGAACCGGATTTGTGTGCGATGTTATGTGTCGGGCCGGGTGCAGGGTGTATTTTTCCGCGCCTCGGCACGTCACGAAGCGGAGCGTCTGGGGGTTAGCGGTTATGCACGAAATTTACCGGATGGTCGTGTTGAAGTGCTGGCCTGTGGCGCAAAGCCACTGATAGAAGAGTTATGTGCCTGGTTATCAAAAGGTCCGGCACAGGCGCAGGTTCATAATGTGAGCTGCGAACCGGCTGATGATGATCCGCCGTCATTATTTAGCATTGGGTAAATGCCGTGAGTACATGGAGCCTTGATGAATGGGAAGACAAAGCGAATGCTGATAATCATCTGGTGACATATCAACTCCATATCACACTCCAGCAGATGCGGCGGGTATGTGTTGGTCGTCTGGCTGAGTTTTTATTTCCGGCAGGACATTATCTTTATACCGGTAGCGCCCGGCGTCATTTATCGGCACGGGTTCAGCGTCATTTATCCCAACAAAAGAAACGGCGTTGGCATATCGACTATTTGTTGATGGCATCAGATGTACGAATAACAGCGGTTGGACTTTTTAGCGAAGCCGAATGTTATTGCAATCAGCAGGTTGGCGGCGAAATTTTACTGGCAGGGTTTGGTGCCAGTGATTGTCGGGCGCAATGCGGCAGCCATCTTAAGTATTTGGGGCGTTGATGAAAACAGAATATCACTCCATTACGGCTTACATCACTAAAGATGGTTCACTGGTGCGTGAATTGATGCATCCGGCAACGCATAAAAATGCGAAACAAAGTCTGGCACAAGCGATAATTCCCATGGGTACGCGAACCCGGCTGCACCGGCACATACACAGTGAAGAGTTATATCATATTACCTCGGGCCGGGGTCGTATGACGCTGGCTGATGAAGTGTTTAATGTATCAGCAGGCGATACGCTGTGTATTAAACCAGGTATTTCACACTGTATTGAAAATATGGGTGATCAGGATCTGGTGGTTTTATGTTGCTGCTCACCCGCCTATTCACATGATGACACGGAGCTGTTGGAATAAACCTGTGTTGTTTTCCCATGGTTCGACGATTTTTTCTGAGTGTGTTGAAGCTTGTTCTGAATATTCCGGTTTCAATTCCTGAATTCGTCGGTTTCAATAACGGCATGCACAAAGCTTGATTATGCTCCCGGGAAAAGTCGTTATTGTCTATAAATAATGCCGGTTTTTAGATTTTTTCCAATCTGTTAAATATATACTTTTTATGCTGTGGTGTAGGATATCGCCGCATTTATTCTTGTGCCGTTTATTTTTCGATGAAAGGTCAGAAAGGGTAACTTTTTAAGTTGCCATTTTATCTTGGAAAATGCATTAAGAAGTGGTGATTTTTCATCTTATTTTATGTTCATATGACCATAAAGTATTAGTAGTAAGAATATTGATTCTTACTATACTCTTTAAGCTGCCATTCCGAACGGTCGTTTTAAGAAATAAAATAATTCGATGCGTTTATTCATAATAAAAAGGAGATGTTATGAAAACCAGGCGTAATCACATTATTTTTTCAATGCACTGGATTATTGCGGTGTTTCTTTTCGCATCATTTATTACCCAAGAAGCCAAAGCCCTACCGGACAAGTCAGAAATTGTCAGTAAAATGGTATTGGTGAATGATTACTGGATCAATGGAAACCCTGATCTGGGCGATAACAAATGGGCGCGTGCGGTCTATTTTATTGGCAATATGGCCATGTACGATATGTATCCAGACAGTAAATACTATAACTACGCAGAGTCCTGGGCCATAAAATGGGACTGGAAACTTAGTGGCTATATTTGGTTACCTCATGCTGATACTCAGGCCGCAGGACAAACCTATATTGAATTGTATAAATACGACCCTCAGCCGTATAAAATCGCGCATATCCAGACCTCCATAAACAATATGGTCAATAGTAGTTCCAATGTTGAAGACTGGTGGTGGGTAGATGCGATGTTTATGGCGATGCCCAATTTTGTTGAGCTTGGCAATATTAATGGTGACACCGGGCTTCATGACAAGATGTGGGATTTATATGCATGGACAAAGTATTCAGAAGGTGGCAGCGGCCTGTATTCTGATAATGGCAACAATGCCGAAAATGATTTTTTATGGTGGAGAGATAAAAACCAAACCCCGCCCAATTTAACCTCTGCTGGAAAAAACGTATATTGGTCGAGGGGTAATGGATGGGTTATTGCTGCCATGGTCAAGGTATTAAAGGCATTACCCAGCTCTGACAGTCATTATGCGGAATACCAGCAGACATTGATTTCCATGGCAGGTTCTTTGAAAGATCGTCAGAGACCTGATGGTTTTTGGAACGTCAATCTGGATGATCCTGCTCATTTTGGTGGAAAAGAAACCAGTGGAACCGCTTTTTTCACCTATGCGCTTGCTTATGGGATTAATGTTGGCATTTTAGACGACGCAATTTATCGGCCAGTTGTAGAGAAAGCATGGAATGGGATGGTGAATGACGCAATCAAAGATTGCGGATTTCTTGGTTATATTCAAGGGCCAGGGCACAGGCCGGAATCCAGCCAGCCTGTTACCGAAAATTCTACAAGAGACTTTGGCGTCGGTGCTTTTTTATTGGCGGGCTCTGAAGTTGTAAAGATGGCCCCCGGTCTAATGCCTGACCCTGGGAATCCCCCCCCTTCATCCTGTCCTCCTCCTTCTTCGGAGCCTGGCGTTACGCTGAATATTAATTCCTCATCAATGGGCGAAGCCACAGGCACAGCTGATTTGACGGTCACATTAAGCGAGGTCGCAGCACTTCCGGTCACGGTCGATCTGATTTATACCGGTACAGCGACCGCCGGTGTTGATTATTCCAAATCTGATGTTGTCACCATTCCTGCCGGAGATACCTTTGCTCAGGTAACGCTAACCGCAATTGACGACACCCTGAATGAAGGTAATGAAACTATCGTCGTCACTTTAAACAACCCGGTTAATGCTGCATTGGGTGCCATCATTACTGACAGTATGACGATCACTGATGATGACAATTCCGGGGCTGCCCCATCAGTCATTGCTCAAAGCGCAGAACAAGCTGGCAACGAGGCTGTTAAAGTGCTTGATGGAAACACTTCCAACGATTTCAGGTGGTCTGCAAACGGGTTTCCTCAGTGGGTGATTATTGATATGGGAGTGACTCCTGCCCCTTATAACACTATTAATCTTTGGACTTATCAGAACAGAGCCTATCAATACGTTATCTGGGCTTCTGATGACCTGTCTTTAGTGCAAAATGAAGATAATTCGGTGCTTGTCATTGATCGAAGTGCAAACACTTCATCCACTCAGCCTATTTCCGATACTGTCAGTGGATCTCCCAGGCGTTACATCAAGTTGAAAGTGCTGGGGGCATCTGGATATGGTGGTAATTGGGTGAGTATCAATGAGATTGAAATGGTGCAAACGTCCAGCATTCCCAATGTCACACTGAGTATCAATACCGCATCATTCGTTGAAGCCACAGGTGCCGCTGATTTGACGGTCACATTAAGCGAGGCGGCAGCACTTCCGGTCACGGTCGATCTGATTTATACCGGCACAGCGACCGCAGGTGTTGATTATTCCAAGCCGGATGTTGTCACCATTCCTGCCGGAGATACCTTTGCTCAAGTAACGTTAACCGCAATTGACGACACCCTGAATGAAGGTAATGAAACTATTGTTGTTACTTTAAACAACCCGGTTAATGCCACGCTGGGTAGCATTATTACCGATACCATTACTATCACGGATGACGACAATTCCGGGGCTGCCCCATCAGTCATTGCTCAAAGCGCAGAACAAGCTGGCAATGAAGCTGTTAAAGTGATTGATGGAAACACTTCCAATGATTTCAGATGGTCTGCAAGTGGGTTTCCACAATGGGTGATTATTGATTACGGCGAAAACAAGTCTATTGAAGGAACTGAATTATGGACCTACCAGAATAGAGCGTATCAGTATTATGTTTATGCAAGCACAAATCTGACAGATGTTGAAAATGAAGTGGCTGGTTCTCTCATTGTGGATCACAGTAATAATACGTCGACATCACAACCTATCTCATCTTCATTCGCTACCCGGGAAGCCAGATACGTTAAATTAAAAATTGTTGGGGCATCAGGGTATTCAGGTTCATGGTCAAGTATCAATGAATTTAAGATTGTGGAGGGAAGTTCTCCCGGCCTGAATGCAGCAGTGCTTTCGCTTGATTTCGGCATCAAGCAATTGCAATTCAGCTGGCCGGCGGTGCAAAACGCCACTTATTACCGGTTGATGGAAAACCCTGATGGTGTCTCGGGCTTTACCCAGCGAGGTGCAGATATCACCACTACCTCACACACGCTGGATATTGCCGTACATCGTCAGGACTGGGCTAATGCCCGGTATTTATTGCAGGCCTGTAATAGCCATCTTTGTAGCGACTCCAATGAAGTGAGCACGCTGGGGGGTGTGTTGTCTGCTATCGGGTATGTGAAAGCCTCAAACACTGAGGGAGGGGGTGTTGTAATACCTACAGGGGATGTGTTTGGTTACTCAGTGGCTTTGAGTGCTGACGGTAACACCCTGGCTGTAGGGGCGCGTATGGAAAGCAGTAATGCTAAGGGTATCAGCATCGATGGAACTGGTGAGGACAATAATTCAGCATTCGAATCTGGAGCAGTGTACGTGTTTGTCCATAATGACGGTAGCTGGGTTCAACAAGCTTATGTCAAGGCTTCTAACACCGAAAGAGGGGATTGGTTTGGCACATCAGTTGCCTTGAGTAACGATGGCAATACTCTGGCGGTGGGGGCTTCTCTCAGGTTTTTTGGTACTGGAGCGGTATATATGTTTAGCCGTAACGGTGGTAGTTGGTCAGAGCAGGCTTATATTTACGCCTCGAATGCTCTGACGGTTAGTTTTTTTGGTACTTCAATGGCTTTGAGTGGTGATGGGAATACTCTGGTGGTGGGGGCTTATGGTGAAGATAGTAGTGCCACAGGCATCAGTACTGATGGAACTGGTGAGGATGATTATTCGGCAGAATATTCTGGGGCAGTGTATGTGTTCGCCCGCAACGGAGGCAGCTGGTCTCAGCATGCTTATATCAAAGCCTCTAATACTGGGGCTTTTGATTTGTTTGGTGCCTCCGTTGCTTTGAGCAACGATGGCAATACTCTGGTGGTAGGGGCTAAAGGTGAAGACAGTAATGCCACGGGCATCAGCACTGGTGGAAATGGTGAGGGAGATAATTCAGCAAACAATGCTGGAGCGGTGTATGTGTTTGACCGCACTGGCGGTAGCTGGTCCCAGCAGGCTTATATTAAGGCCTCTAATACTGAGGCTCTTGATTTTTTTGGCACCTCCCTTGCCTTGAGCAACGGTGGTAATACTCTGGTGATAGGGGCTAGAGGTGAAGACAGTGATGCCACAGGCATCAGCACTGACGGGTCTGGTGAAGGGGATAATTCAGCGGAACGTGCCGGGGCGGTGTATGTGTTTAGCCGTGATGGTGGTAGCTGGTTCCAGCAAGCCTATGTTAAAGCTTCCAACACTGAGACTGACGACTGGTTCGGTACCTCAGTGGCTTTGAGTAGCGATGGTAATACCTTGGTGGTGGGGGCTTTGGGTGAGGATAGCACAGCCGCGGGCATCAGTACTGATGGAACTGGTGAGGGGGACAATTCAGTAAGCAACGCTGGAGTGGTGTATGTGTTTGGTCACAGTGGTGGTAGTTGGCTCCAGCAAACCTATGTCAAGGCTCCTAATGTTGGGGAATCTGATCTGTTTGGTTTTTCTGTGTCTGTGAGTGGTGATGGCAATACTTTGGCTGTGGGGGCGTTGAGTGAGGACAGTAATGCTATTGGCGTTACTCATGGTGCAGATGTCGCAGGCGCGGACAACAGTGAAGCCGATGCCGGAGCAGTGTATTTGTATTAATCGTTGAGGGAAGCCTCAAACTGGTCGCCCACACACGAGGATAGAGCTGAGAGTGATAAATAAAATCCGCAGTTGAATGGTCAGTAGAGTGCGGTGAATGTTGTGACTGGCGAGGCGTGATGAGAAGTAATAGCCTGCTATTGCGACGATTCGCAACGAGGCCAGACGTAAAAGGCAGTGTGTTATTGCACTGCTCTAAGCAGTCAACAGCGGAGTTTAGGTTAAACTGGTTGGGTTTCCAGTATGCTGAGCAATGGGTAAGGTGATGTCGTTGAGTTTATCAAAGCATATTTTATAATTTAATGAATTGAACCTGGGTCGAAATTTAACGTGATCTGAACCAGCGTTTGTTTAATGCAGCGAATACACGGTTGGGATACCAGACTTTGCCCAGGCTGCCGTTGTAACGTGCCAGGGCGCGTTGATAATCGCCTTTTTCCCGTTTGAGATAGTGTTTGAGAATGGTGCAGCCGAAACGCAGATTCGTGCGGATATCGAACAGGTTGTCACCTGCCTGGGGGATTTCTTTCAACCAGAAGGGCATGACTTGCATCAGTCCCTGTGCGCCCGCATGAGAAATGGCCCAGCGGTCAAAGTTGCTTTCCACATGAATAACTGCCAGCACCATTTCCGGAGGCAGGTCGGCTTTGGTGGCTTCGT
>JALSGT010000089.1 GCA_026982555.1 Chromatiales bacterium | reverse complement strand
CCGATGGCGGTCATGTCGGTGTCGGCACCCACGGAGGTGATCATGCCGATGCCTGCGATATAGGCTTTGCGTGTGTTGTTTATGGGGCCGGTCATGAGGTCAGTATCCTGGCGCGGGTGTTGGGCAGCGGTGTGTTGCTTTCACTTTACCAAGCCAGCACTTGCCGGACAATAAATCTTAGGGCACCATAAGGCTACCGGATCAGCAATAAGAAATCTGATCGAAATAAAAAGAGTGAAAAAAGGGGAACGACAATGATGGATTTTTTGACTTACATGGTCGCGGGTGTTGGCGCAGTGGCCGCCGTGCTGCTGGTATACCTCGTTATACAGATTTACAGCACCAACAGTCCTTACCGGTAACCTTCGTCCCGAAGGGATTCTGCTTGGATCCTGCAAAAGCTCGCCACTCAGCGCAAGCGCTTGCAGGGTCCGGGAATCACTGTTTTTCTGTGTCAACAGAACGCATCGGCAACCAGATATTCACCGCTGCCCCCCCCAGCGCACTCCCCGTAATTTCCAGGGTGCCGCCGTACACCTGCACAATATCACGCACGATAGACAAACCAATGCCATGGCCCGCGATATCATTGTCTGCACGGCGGCCACGCTGCATCACATATTGCACCATCTCCGGCGCTACCCCCACCCCGTCATCATCGACACGCAATAAAATATCCCACTGATCTTCTTTTGGCCCGGGTCGGCTCTGAGCCGTTACCCGCACCTGACGGTCACACCATTTGTATGCGTTATCCATCAGATTGCCCACGATCTCCAGCAAATCGCCCTCGTCACCATGAAATTCAACAGAGGCATCCACATCAAATATTGCATTCACCTTTTTGTCAGCATACACCTTGTTAAGCCCTGCAATCACTTTGCGGACAACTTTCCTGACCTTCACTGGCGCCGTTAATGCTGTCCAGCCAGATGTTGCTGCACGCTGTAGCTGATAACCGGTGATCTGATTCATATGCTCCACCTGCTCCTCTACAACCTGCGGCAACAGCGACTGTTCATTCTTATTTTCTGCCGCACTCTGCAATACCGCCAGAGGTGTTTTCAGGCTATGCGCCAAGTCACCTAACGTCCGCCGGTAACGATCCAGGTGTTCCTGTTGCTGGGATAACAAGGTATTGATATTGCCCGTCAACCCTTGCAGCTCAGGAGGGTAGTCTCCCTGTAACCTTACCTGTCGGCCAGCCTCAATGGCCGCAAGCTCATCCGCCGCCTTTTTCAATGGTGACAAGCCCCAACGCAAAATAGCGCCCTGCACTGCCAGCAACAGCAACGCCACCCCGCCCAATGAACCCCATAAACTCCGG
Source organism: Chromatiales bacterium (assembly GCA_026982555.1). Taxonomy (GTDB): domain Bacteria; phylum Pseudomonadota; class Gammaproteobacteria; order SZUA-152; family SZUA-152; genus SZUA-152. The sequence continues at coordinate 14,628 of JALSGT010000089.1, read as the reverse complement.
CGAAATCCGGCAACCCGGGCATTCAAACCTGCCATATCCTGGGCAATACTGAACGTGTAGGCAAGCTGTGGATCAGCAACGTCACTCCACACAACACCGTAACTCAGTAAATATAACTCCCGCCCCGAAGGTTGAATAACTTTTTTGCCCAAACGCTTCGTTCGTGGCAGTCCGCGCGCAAAAGGAAGCTCCATGCCCTCCATGGATTCAGAGCGCCACAGCCAGTTCTTATTATTACTGGTTACCTGAGCATACAAACCGGAATCCGGATTGGAAAACCGCCGATCAGGTACCGACAAAGGCATTGTCAAACGACCGCTTTCATCCAGCCCGGCAACAGCGATCAACGCATAAACAGAACCCAGCAATTGCTCTTCCAGTGCCTGCTCAACACTACTGCGATAATTTTGGTCCAAAGTAACCCCGGCCAAACCAAAAAAGCTGGAGAGAATGGCACTGGCGGCAATCAATACGCGGAGGTTAAGAGATAACACAGCAGAAACCCATCAGTATATTGGCCAGAGTCGTTTTTCCAGTATGGAAAAGTTAACGCCGGGTGCAATCATCCCACACGTCGTATCAGCTATGACGAAACAGGGCTGGTTCCAGCTGATGCCGGTGCAGCAGTTTATAAAAATCGGTACGGTTACGTTGTGCCAAACGCGCCGCCTGACAAACGTTACCCCGGGTCATTTGCATTATCTGCACAAGATAATCACGTTCAAACTGGCTTTGCGCCTCCCCCAGAGGCAAGACTTCTTTGGTTTTACCCCGCAGGGCTTTTTGCACAAGGCTGGCAGAAACCAGTGGCGAAGTTGTCAGCACGGCGACTTGCTCAACAACATTGAGCAATTGACGGATATTGCCTGGCCAGGGCGCAGCCATAAGCAATTCCATCGCTTCACGGGAGAAAGAGCGGGCGACACAACTGGAGGAACGCTGTTGCAGTTGAGACAAAAAGTGGTTGGCGAGCAGCGGAATATCTTCGCAACGGTCAGCCAATGCCGGGAGTTCCAGCATAACGACATTAAGACGATAATAAAGGTCTTCGCGGAAAGTGCGTGTCTCCGTGGCCGCTTCAAGATCAGTATGCGTCGCAGAGATAATTCTGACATCCACCGGGATCGGCTGCGTCATACCCACCGGTCGCACTTCCCCTTCCTGTAACACACGCAACAGTTTGGCCTGGAATTCCAGCGGCATGTCACCGATTTCGTCCAGAAACAGCGTGCCACCATTGGCTGTTTCAAACAGACCGGTATGATTCCGGTCAGCGCCGGTAAATGCCCCTTTACGATGGCCAAAAAGCTCTGATTCCAGCAGTGCTTCAGGAATGGCGGCGCAATTAATGGCCACAAAGGGTTTTTCGGCACGCGGACCCGCAGCGTGAATGGCCTGCGCCAGGAGTTCTTTACCTGTGCCGCTTTCGCTCTGGATCAGAATGCTGACATCTGCCTGGGCTACCCGCCAGGCTTGTTTAAGCAGTTCATCCATCACCGGGCTGGCAGTAATAATGCCACGTCGCCAGGTTTGATCATCACTGATAACTTCGTCGCCCTGCGGCTGGCCACTGTGTCGCTGGGCAGCACTGATATTGTCCAGCAACTGTTTGCTGTCGAAGGGTTTGGTCAGGTAGCTGAACACGCCCTTACGAGTGGCGGCAACGGCATCAGGAATACTGCCATGGGCGGTGAGAATGATCACTGGCAACGACGGATAGCGGGCATGAACTTCATCGAACAAAGCCATACCGTCCATGCCTTCCATGCGCAAATCCGTAATGATCAGGTGCGGTTGGCAGATGGGCATTTTACCCAATGCCTGACGACCACTGCTGGCTGTTTCGACCACATAACCGGCAGCCGTAAGACGTATCGACAACAACCTCAAAAGGCTGGCATCGTCATCAATCAAGAGTATTTTGGTTGGGCTCATCGACTTTTTACTGACCATTGGGAATTACGACTGACTGTTCTTTTTCATTGATATCCTGCTCGATGGATTTTAGCTGTTCAAGTTGTGATTTCAGCGCCTTCGTCGCGGCATGCTCCCGCTTAAGTTTTTGTGCCAGTTTTTGCGAGACTGCCTGTTCCAGCGCAAGGCTTTTTTCCTGACTGAGCAGTTTTTCCTGTAATTGCTGACGCCCTTTAATGTTATCTGCCAGTATTAACGCCAGCCCTCGGTCAGGATGTTCCACATGGTTGGCATTATGCAGAAAATCCTGCAACAACTGACCCGCCTCAGCATCATCCTGAAAGGCAGTGCCGGGCTTACCAAGCAGTATCACCAGACGCAGCTGGTCGCACGGGTTATCACCCTGTGCCTGGTTTGAGCGTAATGCCTGAAGCATTTCCCTTCCTGCCTCAGGCGATAACGCCGAGGCTGCCGTGTAGAAACTGGTGACACCCGCACAAGCTTCACCGTGCCTGGCCTGCGTGACTATTTGCCACTGGGCGCAGGCTGTTAATGTCAGCACGGCTATTATTCCAATCCCCTGATGCATCATCATTGAGTACACATATCTCCTGTCTATTTTTATTCTGCGCTGAGCAATGGCAGGGTGACACGTAAATGTGCCCCGGTCTGGCTGTCCCGCGCTTCTATATTGCCACGGTGCAGACGAGCATAGCGCTGAGCAATGGCCAGTCCCAACCCTGTTCCTTTAACATGACCCTTGGCCAGTTGCTGCCCCTGAAAAAAAGGCTCGAAAATCTGACCCCGTTCTTCACTGCTGATACCCGGCCCCCCGTCTATGACATCGATACGGACCTCATCGTTCTCCATCCAGGCATTTAACTGAACCTTGCCACCATCGGGCGAATATTTGATGGCGTTAGACAGCAGGTTGTCTAACAAGGTACGAATTTGATCATGTTCACCGCACAGGCTAACCACTTGCAAATCAGTCTGCACGGTAATTTTTCGGGCACGCATGGCAAGGCGATGCTTGTCGATGATTTCCGGCAGCAGGGTATCAAGCATAATGGTTTCCTGTTGTTGCGGTTTTTCCTGCGCCAGGGCAGCGTTGAAGTTCAGCAAAGCCTCAACCTGTGCCTGTAATTGAAGACCGCTCTCCCGCAGAATGTTCGCCACCTCTGTCTGTTCCGGGTTTAACGTACCCACGACTTCATCGCACAGTAATTCCGTGCCTTCCCGAATGGCCGTCAGTGGTGTTTTCAATTCGTGCGAGACATGGTGCAGAAATGTTTGTTTTTGCTCATCCAGTTCGGACAGTCTTTTGCGCAACCAATCAAGGTGTTCGCTGAGATCACGCACATCCTGCGGCCCCCTCACCCTTACCGGCGTCGAAAACTCACCCGCGCCAAGACGATGGATAGCAGCGCCGAGACGCCGTAGCGGACGACTGATCAGCACACTGAAAACAATCGCCAGGATTAACGCCAACGGAATCAAACCCAGCGCCTGCAACAACAGCAAGCCCTGCATCTGCTCCATTTGTCGGGTAATCACATCGCTTCGCCGGGCAACCATCTGTGTCACTTCAAAAGGAATCGGACGCACCAACTGGGTCAGGTTATGCTGTTCTGCCAACCTGGGCGGTTCATCCTGCACCTGCGGCTGAGGAGTAGCGGCCACCTCGCGAAGTTTGTCGTACAAAGCCTGTTCCTGTTCACGCAACTGCCCGAGCCGTTCCAACAGACTCTCACCCGATGGCAGGCTTTCCAACAGAGCAACGGCCTTGCTAAGCTGGCCGCGCTGGTCTTCATAACGCTGCAACACGGCGGGGTCACGCAAAACAAGGTACTGACCGGTACTGCGTTCCATATTCAATACCTGAGCCATGATGGTGCGACTGGCTTCAACAGCCTGGGCGGAATCACTCACTGCAAGCTGCATTTGCGCCGACAGGCGGTCAATCTGCACAAAAGTATTCACCAAAGCCACAGAAAGAGGCAGGGTAGCCAGCAGAAAACCGATTAATGCCAGTTGAAAAATCGAGGTTGGCAACGTCAAGCGCACAATTCAACACCCCCAAAACCAAGGCATGCCTGTAAATACCGGAGGGTTGAGATTAAGTAGGCAGGCATAACAGGCATAACTGGTTTAACAAAATTTGCGCCGAATATTCTTTGGCCTTCGAAGCATTATAAAGGTGAACATAATAAGCGATGTGGCCGTAGCAGTAACGCGGAAGGAGGGAAAATAGACAAGAAAAAAGGTCACACCAAAAAAAAGGGTGACCCCAAAAATCCCATCCCTGGAATTTTTGGGGTCGAAAGCACAGTTTTACAGGATGTGCCTCCTGAGCCGCCGATTGCATGTGCGTACAACCGACCTTGACGGTGCTTCCTGCACCGCACGAGAACCTCTATTTCCAAGGAACCCTGAATAAAGCACTGACTCGCATTCCGGGCCTTCAACCCATTGATCTTTCGCTGCTGAACACTGCAATAACGAATTATTGCCTGCGATCAACCTCTCAAACCGGTGGAATCTGACATCCTGTCTGCTACATCCGCGCTCATTCCAAAGCCCCTTGAATAGAGGGGAGGAGGGGTAGAGGTTCTCGAATTCACGTATTTTTCGTATTTACTTCTCTCCCGCCTTGGGTACAGCAACTTCAAAGCGAGCAAATTCTGCTTCATCCAACTTTCCATCTGTATTGCTATCGTAGGTATCCCACAGATCAGTCAAAGCGGGAACTGAAGCTGCTTCGGCCTTGCTGATAGCACCGTCTTGATCGGTGTCAACTTGATCGAATGTTTCACCAGCATAAACGGCACTGGATACGACGATAGCGAATGTGGCAAACAATAATTCCTTGCGCATAAGATAATCCTCTGGTTGTGGTAAATAATCTGTCATAACAAGTACGCCGACACCAAGACAGTTAGCAAACGTCGTGCCAGTTTTATTATCTTAATATTATTCAACAAGTTATCGATAATCTGCCCTATCAGAGCGAGCAATAATGAAAGCAAGTGTCTCCCTGGAGAGACAGGGAATCAGGAAAAAAGGGAAAGACCGTGAAATACAGCCAATTGGGCCTGTCGCAAAATAGCGACAACTCATGTATTCGGGCGTGCAACTTGCGCCACACGCTGCACAAAAGACAGGTAACGCAGACTCAGCCACCCCATTCCAACACCAAGCCCCGTGCCAATAAGCGCACCCGCCAGTATCTGGCTCGGGTAATGCACGCCCAGATAAACACGCGACAACGCAACCAATATCGCCAGCAGGCCAAAACTGACCACCCAGCCCCGCCAGCGCAGCACATAACTGCTAAACGTGGCAAACAGGAAAAAATTCAGAGCATGATTGGACGGCATGCCATTGAGGTTACGGCTACAGTTAATGGAAAACAGAGTATCAACCTGCCGCACCACATCACCCAGCTCGGCACAGGGGCGTGGCTGCCCGATAAGATATTTTAACAATGCACCCAACTGGTCACCCAGCGAAATGCACACGATGGTCAACAACCAGAACTTGAACCCGTCTTTGCCAAAACGCCAACTCAAAAAAACCATAACCGACAGCAACAACGGCGTGGAAAAAAACAGGGTTTGTGAAATCCAGGCAAAAAAGAGATCAAACCCGGCATTGGAAAGCGCCTGGTTCAGTAATAACAACAGATATTCGTCCAAAATGTCTTGCCTCTGAGAATGTGCGTACCGAATATGGTGAGGGCTGACATTCTCCCACAGGCAGAGAGTGGCGAGAAATCATTTGGGTTGCTGCCTGTAAAATCCAACCTGGAGTCCGCTGAACCTACATTCCGCAGTTGACCGCTTCGAGGATGTATTCACATTTTGATCAATCGCCTGTTGGGTAATTTTGGCGCATTCACGGGCTAAGTGAGTCGCTACGACCTGTAGAGTGCGTTCAACTGCGGATTTTAGGCTGAACTCAAGGATTACGCTGAGCATCCAGCGCCTGCTGGGTCGCCGGATGCTGAAACAGACTCGCCTTGATGTCGAGAATATCCACCAGACCCAACGGCTCCACCTTGCCATCCTTGTAAATACCCTGGAGCTTCATCACCAGGCGATCATCGGTTTTGCGATACATCACACCGTCCAGCGCATACGCCTTGCCATTGCCATCAGCGCCCACATTAAAACTCAACTTGAGACGACGGAATTCAGTGAGTGCCATAATGTCTGCGGTCACCTTCACAAACTGCACGCGCACAGAACCTTCTGAAAGATCCAACAAGGTACATGGATGTGTTTCGCCCTCACGAATACTCAGACTCGCAGGCAGCTCCGTTTGCAAACGATAGTGTTGACGTTGATCCGTCATTTTCAACGAACCAGGCAGCACATCCAGCACCACCACCTCATGCCCGGCATAAATACCGTCGGTGAGTGGCAGCACTTTGTCTACCTCGGTATCCAGCTGACTCAGCGTACCACCGGAAGAACAAGCCAACAGGGTAATCGTGTTGTGCCGCCGAAAAGGGCCGCGTGGCCCCAGCTCGGCGCGCCGCCCATAGTCCCGCTTGTTTTCATCTTCCTGATTAAAGGGAATCAGCAGACTGAAACGTTCAACTTCGGACACCAGACTTTCCTGGCCATCAACCACAAGCCGCAATACATCACGCTCACCATCCTGCTGGCAGCCAATATCGACGGGTGAAAAAACAAACTGGCCATTGACGCTGTAACCCAGCACAAGGGTTTCCAGCGCACCTTCTTTTTGAAACTCGGGGTAATAACGCATTTTTTCCCCCAAAGGAAAATAGCGAAACAGCTCCGTCAGTTTTGCTATGGACAAAGGCTCCGTCACCGCCCTGGCATTGCCACGCGATTCCGTTTTGGTGCCACTGCCTGATGCGCCGCCAAAAACTTTTTTCAGAAAACTCATATTCTGTTATTCGCCTTTTTTTACGTTCTCCTCACGCCCCTGTGTCACTGCCGTTAAATTAAGTCAAATTTCTGTTTGTTGTAGGTTGGTGGTGAGCTTGCGAACCCCAACGCGATGCATCAATTTGTTGGGGTTCGCAAGCTCACCGCCAACCTACGAGTTCACCATCTGTTAACTTAATCGCAATGACGTACTGCGCGGGAATGCATATTAACTTCTGCACCCTTGCACCCTCACTAGAATAGATGGGTGCCACAAAGCCCGGTACAAATCCCCACGGCGGAGCGTAGCAACCATAGAGCGGACATCAAACGCAATAACGGCAAGGCATCCGCATTCTTTACCTTCTCTACCCCACAGCCACCCGCGCATTGCGGAACATGCGCAGCCACGGCCCCTCTTCGCCCCTCTCTTCCGGTGACCAGGAATATAGCCATACCTGCTACAAACAGCAACTTAAGAGATAACAGCATTTCAACCAACAACAAACAGTCTTCAAATTACCCAACGACCAGAAACTGTTAGTTACGCTACAACGAATAACACAAGCATGTACGTTCCTCTGGCAGCGTTACGTTAAATAAAAATAAAATAAACAGTAAACAACAGCTTTCAGTCTCGCTTCATGAATACCCTACTACCAGAAAACATGTCAATAACAATTGGATCGAATACCCCCTCAAAAATGATTATAAATGCACACATTTATCACTGATTACAGATATGCCAACCCTATCAGACTCGACAGACTTCACCCCTTTCCCATACAATCCTGAATCATCCACTGCTTCAAAGCGAACGTTGTATGTCTACACACATGTTGTGCGGACACATCAAATAAACCCAATAAACAATGACAATCAATATGTTTTTCGCTACCGCTGAGAAAGATGTTGGCCTCCGGCAAGAACCGAGCCAATATACTAAGAAGTTCAATAACAAAGGAATGAATGTGATCAATAAATACCTGTCATCAGATATAACAAAAAAATTGCTTGTATTAATAATTACATTCGGTTTATTTGGGTGTGCAACAATGACTACCCCTAGATTTGTCGAGCTAAAAACATCAGGTGTGGAAATTATTGCGAACGATAAATCTTTTCGAATTTCCCCAACAAAACATTTTTCTCCTAATGACTTTTCGCTTGTATGTGACTCCAGCAGCAGAGGAGCAGGCTTCAAAAATGGTCTCCCGTTTGCCAGACAACTGGATGTTGGGATAAAAAATAACGCTATTCCCGTAACTATAAAATTTGATGATAATGATTCATTACAAGGAATGCTGCTGTTTTGCAAGGTAGACACTAACGACAAAACCAAAACCTCATACTCAATAAATATTTCAAAATGCAAGGCAAATAAAGCACGGAAAGGAAAACTTGTGGCTGATTATGAGCTGTCAAAAATTTCAAGAACGAATCACTTTAGCGCTGCTTGGATACTTTGGATGGCCAAGGAAAAAAATCAACTATTACCTTTGTCTCAAAATAAAAATGAAGAAAATTTACTGGATTTTAGCAAAATAAATATTAATGACCCTCTTTCCAAAATTAAAAAAGAACTGGATCTTTGCGAAGACCCAAGACCAATTAGCTGGCTGATTCCTTTAGGCCCTTCTACTGCCTATTACTTTGATGACCAAGGTGTGTATTTGTTTTTTGACAAAAAAGAAAATGTTAAAAGCATAAAGTTCTTTGAAGGGTACACCGGAACATCAAAATCAATTCGCATCGGCGACTCATTGGAAAAAATAATCAAAATTCACGGTGAGCCCCATCGTGAGATTAGAGGATCACGCATATCTGATACAGGAAAAAAATGGATGTATGGGTCAGGTGCTCCAAAAGTGATCAGGGGAAGCGATAGCCACGAGAAATTTTTAATGGGGTATTTATATTATGAAGGCGATTATTTTTATCGTTTTGATATAAACCCACAAACAAATAAAGTTCAGGAAATGTATAGTGGAAAAACAACAAAACCAAGCTTTTTAAATCGAAAAAAACATGGGTATTATGGAAAAATAAGCTCTTTACCATCAGATGGGCAAAACTTGATTAACAGAAACAAGAAAGAAACCGTTGTTTCTGTAAAAAATAATACGGTAACACTAGCACTTGTGGATAATGAATATTTATTTATTTCCTTGAGTAATAAAACGTCAGAAAGCATTTCATTTTCTTTAGATGATATTTCTGCAACCAGACACGTGGAAGCCGAAAATGTACAAGAAACGTTAAAAATATTTAGCTATGAAGAATTCCTTGAAGAGGAAGAAGAACGACTTGAGTTCGAAAAAAGAACCATAGCTTTAAAAAATAGCATGACTCGCTTGCCATCAAAAAAAGACAAGAAAACACTTAACAAACTAAAAGCAAACAATACGCTGCTGATGTTAATGATGTTAAAAAAACACATAGTCCTTCCCGGGAAATTAACCGGCGGAATTGTTAAAGTCAGATTACCAGAGGCAACAATCGAGCAGAAAAAAATTATTTTTTCACTAAACTTTGGCGGTGAAAAACATGAGTTTGTTTTTTCTCAGAAAAAGTAAACGGTGGTGCGCTGCCACATCTCACTCACGCGACTGAGACACCATTGAAGAAATTTATAATGGCAACGCATCTGCATCTTTACCCCACAGCTACCCGCGCATTGCGGAACATGCGCAGCCACGGCCCCTCTTCGCCCCACTCTTCCGGTGACCAGGAATATTGCACCGCCCGGAATACCCGCTCCGGGTGTGGCATCATAATGGTGAACCGGCCATCCGTCGTGGTCAGTCCGGTAATACCCTGCGGAGAACCGTTCGGGTTGGCAGGATAACGTTCCGTCGGCTGGCCGTGATTGTCCACATAACGTAAAGTAGCCAGACCTGCATCCAGCACCGGCTGCACCCCGTTGGCACCTTTAGCAAACACAGCACGGCCTTCACCATGCGCCACCGCAATGGGCATTCGTGAACCCGTCATATCAGCCATAAACAGCGATGGTGATGGCAGCACTTCCACCAGCGACAAACGACCTTCAAATTGTTCAGACGCATTACGCTCAAAGTGTGGCCACAGATCGGCACCCGGAATCAACTCATGCAGGTTGGACATCATCTGGCAGCCGTTACACACACCGAGGCCAAAGCTGTCATCGCGCTGGAAAAAGGCCGCGAACTCATCCCGTGCCCGGTTGTTAAACAACACCGACTTCGCCCAGCCTTCACCGGCACCCAGCACGTCACCGTAAGAAAAACCGCCACAAGCCACCATGCCCTTGAAATCAGCCAGCGAAACACGCCCGGCAATAATGTCACTCATGTGTACGTCAATGGCCTCAAAACCGGCACGGTCAAAAGCCGCGGCCATTTCAATCTGGCCATTCACACCCTGCTCCCGCAAAATGGCCATGCGTGGACGCACACCCGTATGAATAAACGGCGCGGCCACATTGTCTTCAATAGCAAAGTTCAGCGAGACATTCAGCCCCGGATCTGCGGCATCCAGCCGGGTCTCCATTTCCTGTTGGGCACAATCGGGATTGTCGCGCAGCGATTGCATGTGCAGCGTCGTTTCAGACCAGGCGCGACGGAATGCCATGCGGTCTTCACCCAGCACTTCTTTACCGTCAACATTAAAACGGATGCGGTTATCATCCGTGGGTACACCGATCACAAAACTGTGTTTACCCAGACCATGCTCCCGCAGGCAGGCCAGCACGTCATCGGTATCAGTATGGTTCACCTGAATCACCGCACCCAGCTCTTCGTTAAACAATGCCGCAATGACATCATCCCCCTTGTCCGAAACCAATGCGTCCAACTGAATATTGACACCCACTCCTCCGGCAAAAGCCATTTCGCACACACAGGCCAGCAGACCACCATCGGAACGATCATGGTAGGCCTGCAACAACCCCTGCTGGTTCAACGCCTGTATTGCCGTAAAAAAAGACTTCAGTGCGCCTGCATCATCCACATCCGGTGCATGATGCCCCAGTTGCTTGTAAACCTGTGCCAGCGCAGAGCCTCCCAGGCGACTGGCACCCTTGCCCAGATCAATGAGAATCAGAGCGCCACCCTCTTTTAACTGCGGCGTCAGGGTGTCACGCACATCCAACACGGGCGCAAAAGCAGTAATAATTAACGACAGTGGCGAAGTCACCGATTTTTCGTTACCCGCTTCATTCCAGACCGTTTTCATGGACATGGAATCCTTGCCCACCGGAATGGCGATACCCAGCTCGGGACACAGTTCCATGCCCACCGCTTTCACTGCATCAAACAAACCGGCATCCTCGCCGGGATGCCCCGCGGGAGACATCCAGTTGGCCGACAATTTCAGCTCACTGAGCTGGTTGATACGCGCAGCAGCAATATTGGTGATGGCCTCACCCACAGCCATGCGCGCCGAAGCGGCATGATGTAACAGTGCAATGGGGGTGCGCTCCCCCATAGCCATGGCTTCACCGGCATAGCCAGTAAAATCCGTACTGGTCACCGCCACGTCCGCCACCGGCACCTGCCAGGGACCCACCATCTGGTCACGGGTCACCATGCCCGTCACCGTACGGTCACCAATAGTAATGAGAAATGTTTTGTCCGCCACCGAAGGCAAACGTAACACGCGCATGGCGGCGTCCATCAAATCGATATCCGCTGTGTCAAATTCCGGTTTGTGAAAGGTATGATGATGTACATCGCGCAGCATTTTGGGCGGTTTACCCAGCAACACCTCCATGGACATATCAATGGGCGTGTTATCAAAGTGACCATCGCCTAACAGCAACTGTTCTTCTTCGGTGGCTTCACCGATCACTGCAAAGGGGCAGCGTTCGCGCTCACACAGCACTTCAAACTCTGCCAATCGTTCCAGCGTCACGGCAACCACATAACGTTCCTGGGATTCATTGCACCAGATTTCTCTGGGCGACATGCCCGGATCATCACTGGGAATCGTACGCAACTCAAAACGTGCGCCACGACCACAATCATGCACGATTTCCGGCATGGCATTGGACAGCCCGCCCGCCCCCACATCATGAATGGAAACAATGGGATTGTTATCACCCATAGCCACGCAACAATCAATCACCTCCTGCGCACGGCGTTCCATTTCCGGGTTACCGCGCTGTACCGAGGCAAAATCCAGATCCTCGTGACTGTCGCCCGTGGCCATGCTGGACGCCGCACCGCCCCCCAAACCGATGAGCATCGCCGGGCCACCTAATACGATGAGCTGCGCACCCGGTGGAATCACCTCTTTCTCCACATGCCCGGCGCGAATATTCCCCAGCCCGCCCGCCAGCATAATGGGCTTGTGATAACCACGCACTTCTTTGCCATCGGCACCACCTGCTGACGGCACCTTCTCCTCGAAAGTGCGGAAATAACCGCAAATATTGGGGCGGCCAAATTCATTATTGAACGCCGCCGCGCCAATGGGACCGTCCAGCATGATATCCAGTGCCGAAACAATGCGCCCCGGTCGGCCATAATCCGTTTCCCAGGGTTGTGGCGCATCGGGCAGATTCAGGTTGGAGACAGAAAACCCGCACAACCCGGCCTTGGGTTTGGAACCCCGCCCGGTGGCCCCCTCATCGCGAATCTCCCCCCCGGAACCCGTGGCCGCACCGGGAAAGGGTGAAATGGCCGTGGGGTGATTATGCGTCTCCACCTTCATCAGAATATGCACATCTTCATCGTGATACGCATAATGACCGTTTTCCGGATTCGGGAAAAACCGCTGACCGGCACTGCCGCTCATCACTGCCGCATTATCTTTGTACGCCGATAGCGTGCCTTCAGGATGCGCTTTGTGGGTATTACGAATCATCCCGAACAGGGAGTTTTCCTGCGGCTGGCCGTCGATAACCCAATCCGCGTTGAAAATTTTGTGGCGACAGTGCTCAGAATTGGCCTGGGCAAACATCATCAACTCCACATCCGTGGGATTACGGCCTAACGCGCTGAAATTTTCCACCAGATACTCAATTTCATCATCCGCCAGCGCCAGCCCCTGCTCGACATTGGCACGGGCCAGCGCATCACGCCCGCCACCAAGAATATCCACCGTCGTCATGGGCGCGGGCTCGGCCTGCATAAACAAGGCATCGGCATCATCCAGACTATCCATCACCTGCTCCACCATGCGGTCATGAATCAGCGGCTTAAGCAGCGACAATTGATGATCGCTTAACACCGCACCCTCGGTTCCGGAAAAATAATACGCCGTGCCACGCTCAATGCGACGGATTGCACCCAGCCCGCAATTGTGCGCGATATCTGTCGCCTTGGACGACCACGGAGAAATAGTACCCGGACGCGGCACCACCAGCAGCAATGCCCCCGCAAGTTGCTCCTCATTCGCCGCATCAGCCCTGCTGCCGTATTGCAATAACCGCTCAAGTACCGCCCGTTTTTCAGTGTCGAGCGTCGTGTGGACATCCACAAAATGCTCAAAAACCGTGATTATTTGTGTAACTTCCGGCACCCGCGCCTGCGCAGCAAGCAATAGTTTTTGCGAACGAAATCCGGAGAGTGCGGCACCACCGCGAAGCTGAAACATAGGTCTTCCTGTCTGTGTTGCCGGGCCCGTTGTGGGCCAAAAATTGTGAGCAAAAAAAGAAAGGCGCAATGATACTGTATTTTGATCGTTTGTGTGGACAGGATCGAATGACAGATTTTAACCTGGAATCCGCAGTTGAACGTACTCCACAGGTCGTAGCGACATCCTGCGACGAAGACCGCCTTTGCGCTGACAACACATCATTGTCGGCTACAAATCCTCCAATGGACTGACCACACCCTCCCCACCTTGCTTCAATACATGGGTATAAATCATCGTCGTCTTCACATCGCTATGCCCCAACAGCGACTGAATGGTACGGATATCCGTACCCCGTTGTAACAAATGAGTCGCGAAACTGTGGCGAAAAGTATGCGCACTCACTTTTTTTGTTATCCCCACCTTACGCACCGCCTGTCGAATCGCCTTGTTCACCACCGACTGATCCACATGATGCCGGCGCGTCACCCCGCTACGCGGATCTTCCGACAACTTCCTGCCAGGAAACACATACTGCCAGTTCCACTCCTTCTCCGCATTCGGATACTTGCGAGTCAAAGCATGAGGCAAATAAACCGCGCCAAACCCCTCCGCAAGATCCTGCTCATGAACCGCCATCACCCGTTCCAGATGATTCTTCAGCAATGGCTCCAGCGTGGATGGAAACGGTGTCACCCGATCCTTGTTACCCTTGCCATTACGCACAATCACCTGCTTGTATCCATAATCGATATCCTGCACCCGCAAACGTACCGCCTCGGTAATCCGTAAACCACAACCGTACAACAACTTCACCACCAGCTCCGCTGTGCCCTCCAGCAAAACCAAAACCTGTTTCACCTCCTCCCGCGTCAACACCACCGGGATTCGCGGTTCCTTATGTGAACGGGCCGCCGACACATTCTCCAGCGGTTGATGCAACACGCGTTTATACAGAAACACCAATGCATTGAAAGCCTGGTTTTGTGTCGAAACAGCCACATTGTCGTGTACCGCCAAATGCGTTAAAAAATCCTCCACCTTTTTCTTGGCATCCACCAAAAGCATCTCCCGCGCCTTCATTTGGTGAAAGCGAACAAAACGCACAACCCAATCACAATAAGCGCGCTCAGTATGGATGGAATAATGCAAACGCCGCATCAAATCGCGCATGTCTGTTAATAAATCGTTTCCAGAATCCTGAGTTGACATACTGATTACCGGGGAATAGAGTTTGAAAAAATAGCAGACGAAT
>JALSGT010000088.1 GCA_026982555.1 Chromatiales bacterium | reverse complement strand
GTCGCCACTATATTCAGGTTCGTTATCAATAAACATAGGCTGCTCTTTTATTGTTTTTTTGATTTGTTCTCGAATTTTTTCGATTTTTTTGTCATCAACCATTTTATCAAACCTCCAAGTCTTTATATGAATAGCCTGGATTAATTTTACTTTTTGTACCTCGTACAAAGGTATAATTTATAACTTAGCTGTATCAACTCGTCTCCTTGGTTGCATTAAGTCTGACAGGATAATTTAATTCTTAATTCACGTTTATACCAGCAGATAACTATTCGCCATCCGTGCGGTCATCAGCAGCTCCAATACGCAAACGTACAGACCGACGGTTGGCATATTGTGACAAATCGTATGCAGCACCGTTGTACAAAATATCCACACCTTGCACATAACCCAGCTGCACCCTAAAAGGAGCCACACCTTTAACAACACTCCGGGTGCCTGACTTGCCCAAACGATAAACGAGACGCTGACCCCGGGCATCCTGCACCTCAGCCCAGGAATCACTGTTAAAAATCAATATCAGTTCTGCGCTCGGGCCAGCCACCAAAGTTTCAGGTTCAACGTCAGGTACAACAACAGGCTCAGCAGGTATTTCCGGTAATACCAATCCACTTTTCTCTGTTTCAACTATCTGTTTTTCAACAACCGGTTTCTCAACAGGCCTTTGTGTTTCAGTCGCCTGTACATCATCCATTTTTTCTTCGGCCACTACTTCCAGTGAGGGCACTGCTATCTCAGCAGTTTGCTCCGTCAGAGGGAAACTTGTATGCGAACTCACGACATCAGTCTGCTCACCGTCGGTGACCGGCCACAAAAAATAAACCAGGCCTACAATAAACACACTCGCAAGCCCGGCTTTTCCCAGATAATTCCCCGATGATTTATCCCTCAAGGAAAACTGGCTGGATACCTCATTGCTCATCTTGCTGTAAGTTTCGTTACTCACTGCCGATGCCGGATCAATTACCTGCTCATGCACCGGCGCCAATTCAGTAAAGTCAGCAAGCACTTCTTCTTCGGATAGTTCCAGCAAGCGTGCATACGCGCGCAAATAACCCGCTGCAAACACCGGTGCGGCAAAACCTGCAATATCCCCTTGCTCCAGCGCCCTGATTTTTCTCACATCAAGCTTTAAACGGGCCGCCACATCTTCAATGGATAAATCACGGGATTCACGCGCAATACGCAATCTGTCACCCGGTTGCAGGGAAGGTGCATCCTGTTCCGGGTTCTGCTGTTTTTTATTGCGTTTACTCACTGTTTAATTCTCGCGACTCATATCTTCATTATTGCCCGCTGGCTCCATCTCTTTCCCGGGCTTCTGTTTCCAATAACATGCGCATTTCGTTGGAATCCGAATAGTTCTTGCGCAACAGTGTTTTATATTCTTTCACCGCCGCCATATCGCCCAGTTCCGTCTCCACTTGAATGCCCAGCCACAGACCATCCGGGCCCAACGTAGCCACTTCCTGATAACGTTGCAAATAGGCCCGGGCCGACATCGTACGCTTTTTCTCAACGCTGACCCGTGCCATTTGCAGCAAGGCTCCCGGCAATCTCGGGGCTATTTGCAAAGCCTTGCGCAAATAGGTTTCTGCCTTTTCCAGGTCAGGCACCTGCAACATGCATACGCCCAGATTTTCAAACGCCTCTGCGGGCGTACGATATCTTCGGCTTTCGATTGCCGTTAAAAAATGCTGTTCCGCTTTAGCGTACTGGCCTTGCCCGCATAAAAACACGGCATAATTGTTCTGAATCGATCCATCATCCGGTTTAAGTTCCACGGCGCGCTGGTAATGTTCTTCCGCTTTATCCGGCTGATCCATGTGTATATAGGCCAGGGCAAGACTGCTGTGCGCCTCGGCATATTCCGGCATTGTATCAACCGCTTTTTGCAACTTTTGCAAAGCCGCCTCTTCACGCCCCTGCTGTAAATAACCCAGACCCAGGCGAAGATTGGTATCTGCGATACGAAACAGCGCCCTATCTTCACGCTCCTTTTCTTCCACCGTTGCACAGGCAAATAACGTAAAAATCAATGCAATCATGATGGCTGCGCGTAATACCATTGCACACAAGGATGTCATATCCGTTTTCAACCTGTCGCCCGTTTGTTTTGGTTTCGCTGCGTTTTATCCAGCACCCGTCCCACCAGCTGACCACAGGCGGCATCAATATCATCACCACGGGTACGGCGGGTCAGCGTAATCAGACCATTTTTGATTAACACTTCACGAAAACGCACAATCGCCGCATCACTTGACCGCCGATACTGCGTATTCGGGAAAGGATTAAACGGAATCAGGTTGATTTTGGAAGGCACACCTTTCAGTACTTTCACCAATTGGCGTGCATGGGCGACACTGTCATTCACCCCATCCAGCATAACGTACTCGATGGTCACCTTACGCCGGGTATCGCCGCTGATATAATGGGTGCAGGCATCCAGCACTTCACGCAACGGATATTTTTTATTCAACGGCA
>JALSGT010000087.1 GCA_026982555.1 Chromatiales bacterium | reverse complement strand
CTCCCCAGGGGTTGGTGGCTTCGTCAATGACGTTTAACAGGCGGGCGTTGATATCATCACGTTTGGACAGCAGTTCATCCAGATCCATGCTGCCCATTACGGTACGCAAATTGGTGGTGCCCAGGTTATGGATGGCATAGGTGAGGTTGTTCACTTCGTAAGAGGACTTTGCCGCGTCCATGATCTGATAATAAAGCACGCCGTCCACCGTGGCCGTTGCATTGTCTTTGGTGATGATGACCTGGCGCTTGATGTCCAGCACCTGTTCCATTACGTTCACCCGGTTGCCGATGCGATCAACCATAGGCACGATGATATGCAGGCCGGGTTGCAGTGTCCGGGTGAATTTGCCGAAGCGCTCTACGGTGAAGCGATGCCCCTGAGTCACAACTTTTACCCCGGAAAAAATCACCGCAATGGCCAGACCAACTAAAATCAGCGCAAAGGCACCAAAACCAAAGCTAAAATCCGACATGTTATTCTCCCGTTGTAAAACGATGTGTGTTAGAGCAGCGAACGGCCTCTAAAAGCATATTCAACTCACCATAAACAAATTCATTTTTATTATCAAACCCAAAGAATATTCACTTTTCGTATTGTGTTGGGTTTACGACTTACCCAGGCGGTACGCTTGACAGAAACTCAAAACAGAACATGCCTCTGCACTTGATTCAGCTCGTTCAGTATTTGTTAGCACCTGGTGCCGAAAAAGGATGTTTTTCTGTTCAATCGATGATCTGCCTGAGTTAAATGCAGAGGCATGAAAGCGGTATTCATAAAGCCCGGCTGCGTTGGCAACGATGCTACAGAGCTACATTCAAACCAGGTGTTGTAAACGCAAAGAGCGCAGAGACGCAAAGAAAAAGCACATACTTTGCACTCTTTGCACTCTTTGCACTCTTTGCACTCTTTGCACTCTTTGCACTCTTTGCACCTTCGCGAACTTTGCGTTAAATACCCAGAGATGTTTAACCGTAGTGTATTTTTGACGTTTAATGCCGAGGCATGAAAAAGAATGTTTATTAATGTGTTATTGCACTCGCTAAGCGGTCGGTTTCGGAATTTAGGTTCAAGCATGACTGGTAGTAAAAACAGGGCGAGGAATGCGCCATGTTTTTGTTGTTCGAGCCTGTGTGATTGTTAAGCCTGGGTTAAAGCGCCCTTGTCTTCCCGGACGACTGCGGGAGATTTTAACGAAGCTATGGAATGAAAAGGGCGCTCACTAAAAATGTAAACCTCAATTTTTTGAGATTATCATGGTCGGGTGCGTTTATACTCATTTAACGCAGATGTGTTTCGCTCCACCAGTTGGGGGAAATTTCGTCGATGCCTGTCTGGCTGCTGAGTTGTTCTACCAGATTCAAGGTTGCCATGCCGGGTTCACTTTTTATGATGACGGTTAAGCCATCACCGGGCAGGCTACGTACTTTCAATAATCCTTGTCGGTTCAGCCAGGTGTCGATACTTTCCGCTGTCATGTTTGGTTGAAAGCGGATAATAATATTACCGGGCAGTGCCATGCGGGATGCGTCGGGATGGGGCGAACTGTGGAATACCGGTGATACCCCAGAGGTAGTGGTATCGACAGGTGATTTGCTGACGATGCTCTTTACTTGTTGTGGGCCAGCTCGCCATATGGTGGTCATGCCGTGCGTTTTAACTGGTTGGCTGTTGGCGTTACGCAAAGCGACGGCGGATGCATTCTGTTTTGTGGTGTTGTTTTTAGTGTTGCTGTCCGGGACGTGAAATTCTGCATATTCTTCAGGATTAAGCCAATGGGTCAAGTCCCGTTTGCCGTTATTCCAGGTGATGGCTTTCCATGAGTTTTGTTGGGCTTTATCCGTCATTGCCTTGCTTGCCGGTTTCCCGTTGGCAAGTGGCTCGCTATGGGCTGAAGTGCCGAGAGCCGTCAGACAAATCACTGCGGCGATAACGGCAGTGGGTTTTGTTAATGGTGATTTGAGTTTAGTCATATTACATGCCTCGGCAACAGTCGGTTTTTAGTGGCCATAAAATTTAATCCCCCAGGAGCTGAACTGACCAATGTCGATATCGGCTTCATCAGATACTTTGAGGGTCCAGGTACCTGCGCTGTTTTCACCCAGGTGGCGGGCGCTGCCAAACACCCAGCTATCGTAATCGCCGATACAGCGAAAGGAGCAGGGATGTTGTTCGGCAAGAATGCTTGTTGTTCCTGAGGGGCTGATGAGCTCTACTCTGAGGTCGCCATGATACTCGTGACTGGCGCTGAATGTGATTTCGATAAATTCGATATTCATACTGTTGTTGATGACAATGCTGTCTTGAACTCCAATATGATTGTTGTCGGGAATGCTGGCATTGACAGTTTGCACGCCACTGTCAAATGTGTGCTCAGTGCCAACATTATTCCAGCTACGGCTGGCGGCGACAGCGGCGGCAGCGTCCACCACACCAAACCCGTATTTATGGTTAACATTATAGGTTGGTGAGCCAGCAGTTACTGTCCAGTCGGCATCCGCAGGATCATTTTTGCGTGCGGTTTGCGCCAGAATCAGACGCACATCACGCCAGCCCAGATCGGGGTTGGTTTGCAGCATGAGGGCAACAACTCCGGCGACGAGGGGGGCGGATGAAGAAGTGCCGCGAAAAGTGTTGGTGTAATTTTTGTCAGTGTAATCGTCAGGATGGCGATTGGTGTTCACACCTAATATCTCTCCACTACGGTCAGTGGTGGTAATGTTTTGTTCGCCGTGCCCGGGGTTGCCCCCCGAAGGGGCGCAGACCCATAAGTTGGCCCCATCTTCTGAATAAAGAGTTTGCTGGCCTGTGTCGCTGGTGGCGCAGACGGCAATGACATAGCGATTGTTGACAAAGGCATCATAATTTGAGTTGTCAACGCCATTGGGGTTGCTCAATGTACGGTGTGCGCCATTGCCAGCAGCCCATGTATAAATGGTGCCCAGTCCCCCGCGTCCAGTGGTTGTGCCATTTTGTAAGCTGTTAAGCCAGCCGACAGGCATGCGAGGGGTAAGCGCTGTGCTCAGTTCGCCCGTACGATCCCGGGGGCCCCAGCTATTGTTAGAAATGGCGACGCTGGCAATGTCTCTGGTCATGGCGTCAAGGGCATTAGCGTCAGAGGGGCTGGCTAATAGATTGAATCCGGAGATGGAGGCTTGCGGGGCGCTACCGCGCACACCCAGGCCGTTGAAGTCGCGTGCTGCCACAATGCCCGCGACCAGGGTGCCATGTTTGTGTCTAGCACAAGGGGCGGGAGTATTGGCCAGATCGTTGTCATTATCACAATAGTCATAACTTTGGCCGGTTGCGATGTTGGCCGCCAGGTCTTCGTGCGTTATTTCGAGGCCGTCATCAACAAGCCGAATGTGAACCCCGGCACCCTTGATTTTTTGAGTGCCGGTGCCGGTATCGATTTCAGTATTCCAGGCTGCTTCCACATTAATGTCTTCACCACTAATGCCTGTATTCTGGCCATTATTTTTGAGGTGCCATTGCTTGCTATACAATGGATCAGAAATACTGGTGATGGTGGTGGTGTCGGCGGTACTGTCAATTCTCCCGTCGTTGACAATGAGCTGTAGCACATAAGTGCCATCGACATCAGGGGTGAACGTAGGTTTGGTGGCTGAGAGGTTATTCAGACTGATGTTGCTGATAGCGGGCTTGCTGACGATGGCCCAGTGGTAGGTGATAGGGGTCGGGCTGTTGTCAGGGTCAATGCTGCTCGATCCATCGAGCGTTATTTCTGTCAGGGTGATCACGTTCTGATCTGCCCCGGCATTCGCGGCAGGTGCGGCATTGACGGTGATAATGACGGTGTCGGCAGTGCTGTCGGTTTTTCCATCGTTGACAATGAGCTGTACTACGTAACTGCCGCCCAGGTCGGGAGTAAATGTGGGGTTGACGATGGTGGCATCGCTTAAACTGGCCGAGCTGTTCGGCGGAGGAGTCATGCTCCAAGTGTAGCTGAGGGGCGCATTTTCGGTATTGCTGCTGTCAGCGCCGTCGAGTTGTATTGGCTGCAAGCTGGGAATATTTTGATCCGGGCCTGCATTGGCGACAGGCTGTGCACTGGAGGCGCTGATAATAGTGACTGTATCTGTGGCATTGTTATCAGGTACGCCATCGTTCACAGTGAGTCTCAGGATGTAAGTACCATCGACATCAGGCGTAAAGGAGGGGGCGACGGTTGTGGCAAGGCTAATGCTGGCGGTGCTGCCTTCAGGACGGCTGTTGACAGTCCAGGCATAGCTGAGCGAGTCGTTGTCAATGTCACTGCTGCCAGACCCATTGAGTTGTATTGGTTGTAGAGTGCGCACATTTTGGTCAGCGCCAGCATCAGCGACAGGAGCTGTGTTAGCGCTGGTGATAGTGATGCTATCCGCAAGGCTGGTAGTCAGATTGTCACTGACGGTGAGGTGCAGTACATAAGCGCCATTGCGGTCGGGAGTGAAAGTCGGGTTGACGATGCTGGCATTGTTCAGCGTAACGGTGCTGTCCACTGGGCCATTGATGGACCAGGCATAGTTCAGTGAATCGTTGTCCGCATCGTTGCTGTTGGAGCCATCAAGCTGTACCTGTCGCAAGGTGATGATGTTCTGGTCAGGCCCGGCGTTAGCGACAGGGGTTGCATTGGAGGCGCTGATAATAGTGACTGTATCTGTGGCATTGTTATCAGGTACGCCATCGTTCACAGTGAGTCTCAGGATGTAAGTACCATCGACATCAGGCGTAAAGGAGGGGGCGACGGTTGTGGCAAGGCTAATGCTGGCGGTGCTGCCTTCAGGACGGCTGTTGACAGTCCAGGCATAGCTGAGCGAGTCGTTGTCAATGTCACTGCTGCCAGACCCATTGAGTTGTATTGGTTGTAGAGTGCGCACATTTTGGTCAGCGCCAGCATCAGCGACAGGAGCTGTGTTAGCGCTGGTGATAGTGATGCTATCCGCAAGGCTGGTAGTCAGATTGTCACTGACGGTGAGGTGCAGTACATAAGTGCCATTGCGGTCGGGAGTGAAAGTCGGGTTGACGATGCTGGCATTGTTCAGCGTAACGGTGCTGCCCACTGGGCCATTGATGGACCAGGCATAGTTCAGTGAATCATTGTCCGCATCGTTGCTGTTGGAGCCATCAAGCTGTACCTGTCGCAAGGTGATGATGTTCTGGTCAGGCCCGGCGTTAGCGACAGGGGTTGTATTGGTGGTGCCACCTCCGCCTGTGTTATCAACGTTTTCGCAGGCGGTGAGAAAAAACGATATAACTATAAATAAGAGAGGCCGGTAATTTGCTGATGGTTTCATTATAAGTTTACGCCTCAGTAATTGAGAAAATAGTTGAGAATGCCCATAAAAATGAAAGAAGATTTTTACCACTCATCCCATATTTTTGTTGTTATTCAGGATTTTTTAGGAGCATGGCGTTTAAAACTACCAGCGATATAACGTGAACTTCCTGTCACATGCTCTTGCTCATCATAATACCGATTCTATCATCTTCTTAAAGATAGAATAAGCCAAACGGTGGTTATAGTGTGAAGTGGTTCTCACTTCAGTGTTTAAAAGGCTCTAATGTCGTTTAAGTGGCACGTATGCGTCTAATTATTAACCTAGCTTGCTTATGGATTGTATTCACTTTTACAAAAACTCTTTATAGAAGCCACTTTTGAATACGAAAATCTAACTTATAATCAAGCTGGGTTAATAGCTAACAATGATTAGCGTTGCCACAATTGTGCGTTTACAGCGTAATGTTTTGTTTTAGGGCGGGAAGGGAAACTCTACGTTATATTCACATGTTTTATTGGTGTAAATTAATAAAGCAAACAAGGACTGATTTGGCAATAGTGTATTTTAAATGTCATCTTTTATTTTAGAAGGCAGAATCAGTAACCTGGACAAAATGATGTCCGGCTGCCTTTCTTGCTTATTGTATTGAGCTTCCGTCAGTTGGCTATTTTTCCGGCAGCGGTGCCTCATGCGGTAAATGTATTTCCTCCACTTGGTCTGCGTCAGGGTCGTTGAAGGTTTCCATGGATATTTTATTTTCAGCCTTCGCAACAATAGTGGTAATTGCAGCATCCCCGGTAACGTTAACAGCGGTGCGCATCATGTCCAGTAGACGATCAATACCCATAATTAATGCGATTCCTTCCATGGGCAGGCCGACCTGATTGAAGACCATTGCCAGCATGACCAGTCCCACACCGGGTATGCCAACAGTGCCTATGGAGGCTAGTACTGCCATGCCAATGATTGTGAAATAGTCGCTGATATCCAGATTGATTCCGTAGACATTGGCGATGAATACGGTTGCTACGCCTTGCATGATGGCGGTGCCATCCATGTTGATGGTTGTGCCGAAAGGCACTATGAAGGAGGCGGTGGAGTTGTCAACACCAAGGCGTTTTTCCACGGTGCGCAATGTTATCGGGATGGTGGCATTTGAACTGGAGGTGCTGAAGGCGAAGGCCTGTACAGTGCGCATTTTTTTCAGAAATATTAACGGACTGACACGCCCCAGTAGTTTTAGTAATACCATCAGGGTGCCTGTCATATGTAATGCTAATGCCAGTGCCACGACACTAAAGTAACTGATCATCGGCAGAATCAGCTCCCACCCTTGTAAGGAAAAAGTTTTTGCCATCAACGCAAATATACCAATGGGGGCAATATGCAACACTAGGCTGACGACGGCCATCATCACATCATTGAGTTTTTCTGCACCCTGGGCAATGGAGCGTCCGCGCTCACCGATGATTAATATACAAATGGCAAACAGAATGGTGAAAAACATAATTTGCAACATGTTGCCATTTGCATAAGCGGCAATGGGGTTGGCTGGCACGATATCTGTGATTATCTGGGTCAGTGGTGGTGCAACTGGAATAGTAAGCTCTGTTTGTCCGACCGTTTTTATGTCAAACCCTTCACCCGGCCCTATTATCACAGCTATTGTGATCGCCAGTGTGATTGCTAATGCTGTGGTCAACATGAACAGCAAAAATGCCTTGATGCCAATCCGACCCAATGTGCTGACATCGGTTGTACCGCAAACACCTGCGATCAGGGAGAAGGTCACCAGTGGGATTACCAGCATTTTCAGTGTATTGACAAACAATGTGCCGATCACATGGAAAAGCCCGTTGACCAGGTAGTCCTGGATGAACATCACTTCGTTTGCAAAAGCGTTAATCAGGCTGCCAACAATCAGGCCACTGATCATCCAGAGCAGAATTTTGCTTGTCACGCTCATTTTTTGTTGTGGCATGAGACGATTCCTTGTCGGTGTATTGGTTTAAAAATTTAAGAACCGTTGTTGTATTGGCTGCGGGACAGCAGTAAAGCATGATAGTGATCATTATCATGTCTGCAAAGGGAGAAAGGAGTAAATGGTGGTTATAGCGTTTAAGTGGTTGCAATACCGTTTAAGCGGCATGTATATACCAAAAATCACTGATTTGGCACTAAGGCACTAATGGTGTATTTGGGATGTTATCTTTTGTTTTAAGAGGGCAGAATCAACAACCCGGACAAAATGATGTCCGGGTGCCTTTCTTGCTTATTGCATTGAACCTAAATTCCGCAGTTGACCGCTTCGAGAATGTATTAACATTTTGATAAATAGCTGGTTTGGTGGTTTTGGCGCATTCATGGGTTGAGTGAGTCGCTACGACCGGTATAGCACGTTGCCTTTTGCGTCTGGCCGCGTTGCGAATCGTCGCAATAGCGGGCTATTACTCCTCATCGCGCCTAGCCAGCCACAAAACTCAACGCACTCTACAGGCCGTTCAACTGCGGATTTTAGGTTGAGCGATTGTCAGCCGGTTATTTTTCCGGTAGCGATGCCTCATGCGGTAAATGTATTTCTTCTACTTGGCCTGCGTCAGGGTCATTGAAGGTTTCCATGGATATTTTATCTTCGGCTCTCGCAACGATAGTGGTAATTGCGGCATCCCCTGTGACGTTAACGGCGGTGCGCATCATGTCCAGCAGACGGTCAACGCCCATGATTAATGCGATTCCTTCTATGGGCAGACCAACTTGATTGAAGACCATTGCCAGCATGATAAGCCCGACACCAGGTACACCCGCAGTGCCTATGGAAGCCAGCACGGCCATTCCGATGACGGTGAGATAACCGCTGATGCCCAGGTCGATTCCGTAGACATTGGCAATAAACACGGTTGCTACACCTTGCATAATAGCGGTGCCATCCATGTTGATGGTCGCACCGAATGGCACCACAAAAGAAGCCGTGGAATTGTCAACGCCGAGGCGGTTTTCCACGGAACGCAGTGTCACCGGAATGGTGGCGTTTGAGCTGGAGGTACTGAAAGCAAAGATCTGCGCAGTACGCATTTTTTTCAGGAACATTAACGGACTGACACGCCCCAGCAGTTTTAACAGCATCATCAAAGTGCCTGTCATGTGCAGAACTAACACGAATGCCACGACACCGAAGTAACTGATCATTGGCAGGATCAGCCCCAGTCCTTGCAGGGAGAAGGTTTTTGCCATCAATGCAAAGACACCAATGGGTGCGACATGCATGACCACGTTAACGACTTCCATCATGACATCGTTCAGTTTTTCCGCCCCCTGTGAGATGGGACGCCCTCGCTCCCCGATCATCAATATACAGACGGCAAACAGAATGGTGAAAAATATAATTTGCAGCATATTGCCGCTTGCATAGGCCGCAATGGGGTTGGTGGGTACCAGATCAATAATCACCTGGGTCAATGGCGGTGCAGCAGGGGCAGTAAACTCAGCGTGTTCCGCTGTTTGCATATCAAAGCCTTCACCTGGCCCTACCACCACAGCCACAGTGATCGCCAGAGTGATTGCCAAAGCCGTGGTCAGCATAAACAGTAAAAATGCTTTGAGGCCGACCCGGCCCAGGGTATTGACATCCCCGATGCCGCAAACACCACAAATCAGGGAGAAAGTGACCAGTGGCACCACTAGCATTTTCAATGCACTGATAAATAATGCACCGACCACATGAAAAAGCCCGTTGACCAAATAGTCCTGAATAAAAGTGACCTCACTGGCGAAAGCGTTAATCAGACTGCCAACCACCAGGCCGCTGACCATCCAGATTAGAATTTTGGTTGTCATGCTCATTTTTTGTTGCGACATGAAGTATTCCTTGTCAATGTGTTGATTGGGGGGGAGGCGTTGTTGTGTTGATAGCCAGCCGGGAGGGCATAGTACATCGCCTCCGGTATATCTCAAATGGAATCTGCAACCTTTGGTCATTTTATGCTGGGTTGCAGCGCTTGATCTTAATCACAATGCCTTTTGCGAATATAATAATAGTGTTGTTCTTTTTGCAAAGGGGGAATGCAGTCAGTGGTGGCTATAACAAGTAAAGGGTTGTTATGTCGTTTAAGCGGTATGTGTGTGCATAACCGTTTGTTGCTGCATCTGACAGTTTTTGCCGAGGGCTGAGGCCGACGGGAATATGTAGCGCATTGCTGCCAGCCTATATCCCAAATGGAATCTGCAATCTTCGGGTCGTATGAAATACAATGAACTCGGTATTTGTCGAATTATCAACCAATAATAGAGTGATATGTTGATTTGCCGTGTACGCTTTACGGTCTTGAGGATGTAAAGCGACTTATCTGTCAGGAAAAGGAAGGGCGGAATGTTAGAGCGCAGCCACCCACAGAGCAACCCATGCGGGCCATCAGCGTGATGGTGGCGAAGCAAAGTCCGTTTGCGCTTGATAACCACCGGGCTTACGCCGCCTGGCGTGAGCAAAAGCTGGCACATTACCCACAGCACCTGAGCGAGTTGCTGATACCGGTTGTTAACCCTCGCACTCTGAATGAAGCAGAGTGTGCCGCCATTCGACAGGCCTGCGCCCGCGCTAATATGGCGATTTACACCCGCCAGCCGTCAACGAATGACACGGTGCCGGATACGTCACTGGTGACTGATATGGGGCGGCATTTTGGTTTATTGCATCGGGATCAGAATCTTTATGCTGATGACGAGGGTATTTCTGCGTTACAGGTGTCGGCACAGCGTCGTCAATATGACTATATTGCCTATAGCCGACAGGGCATCAGTTGGCACACCGACGGGTATTACAATCCACCTGAGCGAAAAATTCGTGCCATGGTGCTGCATTGTGTCCGGCCAGCGGCAGAGGGGGGGGAGAATGCTCTGCTGGATCATGAAATGGTGTATTTGCAGTTGAGAGACAAGAATCCGGATTACATTGCAGCCTTGATGCAGGATGATGTGATGACCATTCCGGCCAATGTTGAAGACGGCGTGGAAATCCGCCCCGAGCAGAGTGGCCCGGTATTTTCGGTGGATGCACGCAGTGGCCATTTGCACATGCGTTATACCGCGCGCACACGTTCCATTGTGTGGAAAACAGATACCATCACGCAGGCTGCGGTGACATTGCTTGAAAATTTACTGGCGGGGGATTCGCCATATTGTTTTAACCGACGTCTGGCAGCGGGAGAAGGCATCATCAGCAATAACGTATTACATGCACGTACCGCATTTGACGATGACCCTGATGCAGGGCAAGGGCGATTGATTTATCGCGCACGCTATTATGAACGTATTCAACTATGAACGTATTCGATAATGATTTATCTGAGTGAATTATTAATACAAAACCCGGAGCTGGAATCCTTTGATCAGCTGTTGCAGGTTATCGGCCAAAAAGCCCAACAGGGTGCCATTCACCTAAAGATTGATATCAAGCCTGCGTACCCTGATACCCCTGGCAACTGGGAAGACAAAGTGGAAGGTGCCTTCGCGGGCGTGTATTCGGTGATGGGGCCTTATACGGGGCGTACAGAAGAAGATTGATTAACATCAGGCAGTCAGATAATTAAAAATGTTGAACAGGAAGACACAATGAAATTTCTGGATGATGGAATGGGGATGCGCGACGCTGATAGCGGTGACGAAGCAGAAGTGTCTGTGGCGCAGCTGGAGCAGATGCTGGCCACAGCACAACAGGAAATATGCGAATTACCCGCAGGTTATCAATCTGTGCAAAAAGCGACCCTACAAAATCGTATTGCGGAATTACTGGTGGATTTACAACGAGACGAAGCGGCATTCGATATGGCCCGTGAAGCTTTTGATGTTTTTGTGGGCGTGCAGCAATGGGAAGATGCCGTGCAATCATGTAATGCCATGTTTCTTGCCGGGCAGCCAGCTTCTTTGCCAGCGCTGGGGCAGGGTGTGTGGTTGGCAGTGACCTTTCCCATTGATGCGGAATTATCCGTTGCCATGCTGCAACATATTATCGATGAAACACCTGCTGATGCTGACGGAGCGGCAGTGGCTGCGATTACCGCCTGTTACGTGGTGGAGATGCGCACCGAAGGCAAGCAGCGGGATAACCTTGCGTTGTTTACCAACCACATGTTGGGCACCGTTGCTCGCCGACACAGTGAAGTGAGCAAGCAGGAGCAGTTTGATTACTGGATGGAGAAAATGGAATTAACCGATCCCGCTAAATTTCTTCCACGCCTGCGTAACGTGGTGGATGTGCTGGTGCAGGAAGACTGGTGGGTGGATCGTGAGGCGATCTGGGCGAGTTTGCCGGACCAATAATACACATTATGTATTGGCAGGAAGACACTAAAAGCAACACACCAAAGGTCACTGATGATGTGGTGGATCTTGTTTTCACATTGCGTTGTCAATGTCTGCCGGTGGATCATGTTTATGCCCTGTTTGAAGCGGTACAAACCGTGTTGCCCTGGTTGCAGGAGGAACCGGGTGCCGGTCTGCATGCGATGAATGTCGCTGCGTCAGGCAATGGCTGGGTACGCCCGAAAGACCCGGATGCCTTATTGTATTTATCAAAACGGACTCGTTTTGAATTGCGTGTACCCAGACATCGTATTGCTGATGCCAAAAAACTAGTGGGTAAAAAGCTGGATGTTTGTGGTTATGTCTTTGCATTGCTCTCTGTTCGTAAACGACCCTTAAGCACGATGACCACGCTGTTTTCACGCCATCTGGTCAGCGGGCCAGAATTGACGGATGAAGAAGACATACTGCGCTGGGTGTCTGCACAATTAATAGAACAGGGAATAACACCCCGTAAAATGTTGTGTGGTACCGGGCATTCCATTGCAACACCGGAAAAAAATATTGCAACACGCAGTTTGATGATTGCCGATCTTGAGGTCGAAGAATCATTATGGCTGCAACAACATGGCCTGGGTCTCCATCGGCATTTGGGCTGTGGCTTGTTTATTCCACATAAAGGCATTACCGACTTGCGCAAAGAAACAATCAGGTAGACCTGCCTATATCCGGTAATCGACTATATTTTCACCCACGAACTCTTTCGAAGAGCCGATATTTAAGCATGACGAGTATCGGGCTTTTGTTGCCAGCGCTGATTTTAAGCCGCTTTGTGATCTGTGTATTGAGGATGAGAAGGCTGGTTTTTTTGAACGTTCAGATTGCTTTGACCAGCCGCTTGTAGGCGCGCCGATGTTTTCTGAATTTGGGAATTGGCGTGCTTCTCTTGACGCTACATACACGGGCGTATTTTCAGATTTGGTGTATGGTGATTTACCAGCAATGAGCGAAATAGAAGAGGCATTCGCTTTTATCAAAGGGAATTTGAAGTAAATGATTAACATTGACTATAGTCTATGTCAGGATTCGGGAACCCATAATTACCTGTACTCACATTAGAGGGGACTCGCGTGCTGCCCCTTGGTTTTAGCGCTTAATTTGTATTTTAGCCAAAGCATCCTTTTCTTCATCGACACATTGCGCACATTCCAGACACTCATCACCAAAGGCGGGTAATTCTGCCCGCTGCATCAGGCTGAGCCGATCAGCACAGGATAGCAGCACCAGTCGCTTGAACAAGTCCTGCCAGTTTCGTTCGCTATTGCCATCCGCACGGCTCCCCCGCCAATGGAGGCGTTCCTCGCCTGTTGCCGCGTTAATCAATCGCAACGAAGGGACGCCTTGCTCCAGCTGGGCATCGATCATATATGTCATCAATAGCTCTCCTGTGGTTTGTGACTGTTGGTATTGGCCTGGCTGGGTTCGGCGTGCTGCTTGATGACTCAGCAGGTTGGCCCGACTGTGCTGGGTGCTCCTATACCATTAAATGATAGTGATAATCATTCTCATTTGCAAGCGAGGGTCTCAAATAAAATAAAACCACTTTTTTATTACTGTTTTTATGCTGAGCTGAAGAGACATCACTTAGAATCCATATCTCCCAGAGAGGACTCCTTCAGGTATGATATGCAAAAAAACGAGGCTTTCCCGAAAAAATGTCAACGTCAACACCTGCTGCGGCTGTCGAAGCCGACGACCCGAATCCGCATAACAAAACCACGTTACTAGCCATCTATTTCCTGTTTTGCTTGTCTGGCTTTGTTGCACTGATTTATGAAGGTATCTGGGCGCGTTACCTGAAACTGTTTCTCGGTCATTCTTCTTATGGGCAAATTCTCACCCTGTGTATCTTTATGGGGGGTATTGGTCTGGGTGCGCTGATCGCCGCACGCTACACAAAGCAACTGAAAAACCCCTTTTTGATTTATGCGCTGGTGGAATTGGTCGTCGGTATCGGCGGCTTTTTTTACCACGACATTTACGTATTCAGCACAAGCCTGTTTTATGATAATGCCAGCGGCATGGCTGCACCCGTAGCAGAGTCGCTGAAAATCATCATCTCTGTGTTGATCACCGCCCCCATGGCCATTTTACTGGGCACAACATTCCCGCTGCTGGGTGTTGCCATGGTGCGTATCAGTCGTGATGGCGGGCAAAGTGCCCTCCCGTTACTGTATTTCACCAATTCCATCGGTGCCGCAGTAGGCATCATGCTGGCATCGTATATTTTAATACCGCAACTGGGCACCGCAGGTTCACTTTACCTGGCAGCCCTGGGTAATGTGGTCATTGCCCTTGGTTTTTATTTTATTGGCAGGCAGCAGGAAAATGCACTGGGGCAAAGTGGCGAGCGTTTTTCTGCCGTGGAAAGGCCGCCATTGTTACACAGTGAGGGTGATCAAAAAGTCCTGCTTTCCGTCAAACTGTTTCTTTCCCTGAGTCTGCTCACCGGTTTTGCTTCCTTTATTTACGAAATCAGCTGGATTCGTTTGTTAAGCCTGTTGCTGGGTGCATCCACGCATTCCTTTGACATCATGGTATCGGCTTTTGTGCTGGGGCTTGCCTTTGGTGGACTGGCGGCGAAAAAACTACTGCAAAAAACTAAACATGTGGTGATATTACTGGCTATCGCACAAGTGCTCATGGGGGGGCTCGCACTCACCAGTATCTATTTTTACGAGTTTGTCTTTAGCATCATGGAACAGTCAAAAGGGTTCCTCGACAAGACAGAGCAGGGTTACTGGATGTTCACGCTGCTGAAATATGGCTTGAGCCTGTTTTTGATGTTTCCTGCCACGTTTGTTGCGGGCATGACACTGCCCATCATCACCTATTATTTGATGAACGTGACCCGCAACGAAAAATATGTCGGTGCGGTTTATGGTTTCAATACCATTGGTGCCATTTTAGGCGCGGCGCTTGGCGGACTGGTTTTGCTGCCGCTGTTGCAGCTGAAAATGACCATCGCCAGTGGTGCAATAATTGATATTGGTATTGGTTTGTTTTTACTGTGGCTGTACCAGAAGTCGCGCCAACAGCCGGGGTTGCAAGGCTCGCAGGCCCCGCTGATAACAGCCACTATTGTTTCTGTGCTGATGATTATGCCATTGCTGTTTATCAGCTTTAACCCCAACGTGATTGCCGCCGGATATTTTCGGCGCACCGCGTTTGTGATGCCTGATGAAAAAGTCACCGTGCGTGACGGTAAAACGGCAACGATTTCCCTGCACGAAGTGGGCAATATCAAGCTGATTAAAACCAACGGAAAAACCGATGCCGCCGTGGGTGGTACTAAAGGTGAAGAAACTCAGGCCGCATTGGCCTTTTTGCCCATGTCGATAATTGACCAGCCCTATAATGCGGCGATCATCGGTCTGGGTAGCGGCATGACCGCTCATTACATGTTGGCTGACTCGTTGTTAGAAGACATGGATCTTATCGAGATCGAAGAGGAAATGGTCAACTTGGCGCGGGAAATGATGCCGCACAATCGTCGGGTGTACGAAGACCCGCGTGTCAATATGGTCATTGATGATGCGCGTACATTTTTCAGCACCTCGGGAAAACAATACGACGTGATTGTTTCCGAACCCTCAAACCCGTGGGTGAGCGGTGTCTCAAGCCTGTTTAGTCAGGAGTTTTATGCGCACAGCAAACGTTATTTGAAACCGGGCGGTATTTTGGTGCAATGGATGCATTTGCCGGAGTTTAACAGCGAACTGATGCTGACGATTATCACGGCGCTTAACAGTGCCTTCCCGCACGTCAAAGTGTATTACTCACCCTATGCAGAAAATGACGTGTTAATGGTGGCCAGCGAACAGGATTTTAATGCCAATAAATATTCACGTTTTCGTAATAGTGAAAATATAGCCGCTGACTTCCGACAAATGCGTAAACCTTTCGGTCATTATTCTAACCGTAATTATATTGCCAACATCAATACCCTGAAATTACTGAGCCAGGGTGTTGCACCAAATTCTGATTACATACCGTTAGTAGACGCCGGTGCAGAAAAGGCATTTTTCCTTCGTCAAAAAGTGGATTTGTTTGATCCATTGACGAATTCCATTGTTGCCTATCAGGAGCTGACTGAACCGGAAAGCTACCCACAAATCCTGCGTGAGCGTTATGCGTATTACGGCAATTATCGACCGGATCAACGGCAGCTGGGGCGGCTCGCTGCACAACTGGCCAATGCCCATCGACGCAGCAACTGGAGCCAGCTGGAAGGTATGTTATACCAATTGATGCCTGCTCCCATTCTGCGTGATCTTTGGCTGAAGCTGGACGTGGTAGACCAGTTTCGTCGGCATGTTGCAGACGGGATACCACCTGAAAAAACCCGTTTGTTTTTCCAATTTATGGATAATGTGGCGCACAATCGTTTCGCACAAAATGGGCCAGTTATTCGCGGAATGTTGCAAAACTTGGGCAGACAAAAACAAGGCGTCGTTATTATTCGTGCATTGGCAGTCAATGCGGCCATGCTTAAAGATAAAGCACTTTACGATGAAATATTGAGCCGGTTCGTCGATAATAATACGGATATCAGTGATATCGAACGCCGTTATCTACGGGCCATACAACAGAAAATGTGATTTCTGGAAGAATGAAAAAATTCTTCACGCTGCTAATAACAGGCTTACTGTTTTTACCTGTTTATACCTCTGCGGAATTGAGCACATGCTATGGAACCACCTCTA
>JALSGT010000086.1 GCA_026982555.1 Chromatiales bacterium | reverse complement strand
TGACCGTGAAGAGCGTGAGCATGCGCTGCTTGAATATGAAGCTGACCCTCAATGCTGGGCGTTAGCTTTGATACTGGATTACCGGGTGCGCCGCCGGGATGGCGAATATTCAATCATTCGCACCGAGGGCCGCGCAGTCAGTCGGGATGCCTCGGGAAAAGCGCTTCGGCGGGTCGGTACCCTGCGTGATATTACCGCTCTGAAAGCGGCAGAAAAGCAGTTGCGGGAAAGTGAGGCACAGCTGAAAACGATTTTGAACACCATTCCTTTAACTGTCGTGGTGGCATCGCTGGATGGTGTGGTTTTGATGGCCAATCCATATGCGGAGCGTGAAATTGAAAGCAAGTCCCGTTCTATGGTGGGACGTAACATGGCAGAGTTTTATGCGAATTCAGCAGACCGTGATGCGGTGATGAAGGAATTAGCAGAATACGGTCAGGTACGTGACAAAATGCTCACTTTCAGGACGGACTCTGGCCGAATTGTGGAGGGCTTATTGTCCGCCATACTGATAAAAATGGGTGAGCAAACGGTATCTTTAGGTATTCTGGTGAATCTTACTGAGCGTCTGCAAATGGAGCGGGCGCTGGCCACTGCGCGTGATCAGGCTGAACTTGCCAATCGTGCCAAGTCAGAATTCCTTGCCAACATGAGTCATGAGTTACGCACACCACTGAATGCCATTATTGGTTTCACCGGCATTATCAAAGATGGCATTGTGGGAGCTGTCAACGAAGAACAGGCCAAGCAACTGGGTATGGTGTATCGTTCCGCCCAACATCTGCTGGAACTTATTAATGATATTCTTGACCTTTCCAAAGTGGAAGCTGGCAGGGTGGAAGTCTCAACCGAGTCCTTCCTGCTTGCGCCGTTACTGGAAGAGCTTCAGGCGTTGATGCAACCACTGGCAGATGCGAAAGGGTTGATGTTGCAACAGGAAAGTACCGGCCTGGACAGCCTGGTGACGGATCGCGGCAAGTTACGACAGGTGTTGGTTAATCTGCTGGGTAATGCCATAAAATTTACTGAAACCGGCTCGGTTACGTTGTCTTGCCAGCGAGTGGGTGCCGATATTGTGTTTGAAGTTACAGATACCGGTGTGGGTATTGCCAGTGCCGACCAGCAGCGGGTTTTTAACACCTTTGAGCAGGCAGATACGGGTGCCGGGCGAGAGTATGAGGGTACCGGTCTGGGATTGGCCATCAGCAAACGTTTTATTGAAATGCTGGGTGGAGAAATCGGCGTGGCTCGCAGTGCGCCTGGTGAAGGCAGCACTTTTTATGTCCGTCTACCCTGCAATGGAGACAGCACTTAGCCACAGGTTTACGCCTCACGTTGTATTTTTAAATATTATGGATTTTGTGCTGCCAGCAACTTACTATTTGCAATAGAAATGAGTACGCAAAGAACAGGGAGTATTTATGCGCACGCCATTGATTCTTGTCGCTGATGATAATGCCCATAATCTTTATCTGGCACGTTTTTTGTTGGAAAAAAAAGGTTATCAGGTCTGTGAGGCACATAACGGCGATGAAGCTGTCGCAGTATGCCGGGCTGAAACCCCCACTCTGATTTTGATGGATATTCAAATGCCGGGTATGGATGGTCTGGAAGCCACGCAGCGCATTAAAAGCAGTACCTCTATTTCTCCTCCTATTGTGGCACTCACCGCGCGTGCTATGAGTGGTGATCGTGAGGCCATTCTGGCTGCTGGTTGCGATGGCTATATCGAAAAACCCATTGATCCTGATAATTTTGTTGCCAGGGTTGAGCATTATTTGCCGGAGCCATTGGTATGAAAGTGTTAATCGTGGATGACAAGCCAGAAAATTTATATTTGTTGCGCACCTTGCTGAATGCCAAGGGCTATGAGGTGACTGAGGCGATGAATGGCGAACAGGCGCTGGAGAGTGCCCGTCAGACGTTACCTGACTTGATTGTTTCCGACATCCTTATGCCGGTGATGGACGGCTTTGCTTTGTGCCGGGTCTGGAAAGCGGATGAACAACTTAAGTTGATTCCCTTTGTTTTTTATACCGCCACTTATACCGAAGCAAAAGACAAAGAATTTGCCCTTAACCTGGGGGCGGATTTGTTTCTTGTTAAACCACAGGAGATTCATGTCTTCCTGCGCGAAATTGAAAAGGTATTGGCCATTGATGATACATCAGAGCGATTAAAAGGACGTCCCATTGAAGTGAAAGAGGAGGACTTTTATCGTCAGTATAATGTCCGTCTGGTGCGCAAGCTGGAAGATAAGGTGGAGGAAATTGCCCAAAAGAACCGGGCTTTGGCTACCAAAGAGCTGGCCTTGTACGAAGCCAATGCCCGACTGGAAAAGCGTGTTGCACAAAGAACCCGGGAGCTCGAAGCCGTTAACAAAGAAATGGAAGCGTTCAATTATTCTGTTTCTCATGATTTGCGGGCGCCTTTACGGAGAATAGATGGTTTTAGTCAAGCCTTGCGTGAAGAATATGCAGCCCAGCTGGGAGAGCAAGGACAG
>JALSGT010000085.1 GCA_026982555.1 Chromatiales bacterium | reverse complement strand
TTACTCTGGTTCCCATGCTCCTGCGTGGGAATCCCTATCGGAATAAAATGATAGTACTGTATGCATCCCCACGCAGGAGCATGGGGACGAGATCCGCTTGCTGGGGCCGACTGTTTGCAGAATATATAAAATTTCTGCGGAAGGGGGCTGACCAATATCTGTTAGCTGTATAGCCTGTGGTAATGCCAGGTTCAGACGGTCAAATACTCTTTAATCAGTTCTTTGGACAGTTCATCCACTTCACCTTTAGCCACCGGGCGTCCCCGGTCGAGGATGCAAAACCGGTCGGCCACTTTTTTCACAAAGGGCAGTTTTTGCTCCACCAGTAAAACGGTCATGCCCATTTCACGATTGAGCTTGCCGATAATGTCACCGATTTCTGCCACAATATTGGGTTGAATGCCTTCTGTGGGTTCATCCAGTATCAGAAGTTTGGGGTCAATCACCAATGCACGCCCCACGGCCAGTTGCTGTTGCTGTCCACCGGATAAGTCACCGCCACGGCGTTGGCGCATTTCTTTTAACACTGGAAACAGTTCATAAATAAATGCCGGTATTTTGCGCGCACGGTCAGGACGGGCAGGCAGGCCGATTTGCAGGTTTTCTTCCACCGTGAGCATGGGGAAAATCTGCCGTCCCTGGGGCACATAACCAATGCCAAGTTTTGCCCGGTGTTCCATGGGCAGGGTGTGCAGGGCCATGTCACGATAGACGATTTCACCGGATGCCAGGGGCAGGGCACCCATAATGCAACTGAGCAGGGTGGTTTTACCTACGCCATTACGTCCCATCAGGCAGGTGCATTTTCCTGTTTGTACATCCAGATCAATATCCCACAGCGTATGGCTTTGCCCATAAAACTGATTGAGACCGCGAATGGTTAACATGTTGGCATCACTCACCGAGATAAACCTCCACTACTTTCGGATCAGACTGTACATCGGCCATGCTGCCTTCCGCCAGCACACTGCCCTGATGCAATACCGTTACCTTGCGGGCAATGGAGCGCACAAAGTCCATGTCATGTTCCACCACCACCACCGAGTGTTTGCCTGCCAGTGAGGTCAGTAGCTCTGCGGTGCGCTCCATTTCCTGATGCGTCATCCCCGCCACCGGTTCATCCACCAGTAACAACGCCGGTTTTTGCATCAGCAACATACCAATCTCCAGCCACTGTTTTTGCCCGTGTGAGAGTTTTCCCGCCGGGTCATGTATCAGTGGGTTCAGGCCGATGATGGTGAGCACCTCGTCAATCTGTTCACGTTGCTGGT
>JALSGT010000084.1 GCA_026982555.1 Chromatiales bacterium | reverse complement strand
GCGTTCCATGAAGCGTTCGCCATTTTTGTTCACCAGATATCCGCCCTCGCCACGCACGCCTTCGGTAATCAGCATGCCCTTGCCAGCAATACCGGTGGGATGAAACTGAAAAAATTCCATGTCCTGTACGGGAATGCCTGCGCGCAAGGCCATGGCGATACCGTCACCGGTATTGATACGCGCATTGGTATTGGTGCGAAATAACTGCCCTACCCCGCCCGTCGCCAGCAAGGTTGTTTTCGCTTCGATAATCAGCGGTTCGCCGGTTTCGATGCACAACACCACTACGCCAAGAATGTAACCGTCATCGTCTTTCAACAAATCAATGGCAAAATATTCATCAAAAAAATGGGTTTTGGCGCGGATATTCTGCTGATAGAGGGAATGCAAAATGGCATGACCGGTACGGTCTGCCGCCGCACAGGTGCGTGCGGCCTGCTCACCACCGAAATTCCGGCTTTGTCCGCCAAAGGCCCGTTGATAAATTTTGCCATTGGCCAAACGGGAAAAAGGCACCCCGGCATGCTCCAGTTCGACCACCAGATGCGATGCCGCACGACACATGTATTCGATGGCATCCTGATCGCCGAGATAGTCACTGCCTTTCACGGTGTCATACATATGCCAGTGCCAGTTGTCCGGCATCACATTACCCAGTGCTGCATTCATGCCGCCCTGCGCCGCAACGGTGTGTGAACGGGTAGGAAAAACCTTGGACACCACCGCCACATTGGCTTCGGCCTCGGACATCTGCAAGGCTGCACGCAACCCGCCCCCACCCGCACCGATCACCAGCGTGTCAAACTGACGTCGTTCAATATTCAAGGCACTCATCCCGTTCCAGCCAGCAGTAATATACGCAACGTCCACAACCCCATGATGCCTAAGCCCAGAGCGAAGACAATTAGCAACACATAACGTGTAGAGGCAGATTTAACATAGTCGATGACCACATCCCGCCCGCCGATCCAGGCATGCATCAGCAATGCAAAAACAAACAACAACAGTGCAATATTTGCTGCCGGATGAGCCACCCAGGCGCGCCAGGATTCAAAGGTAATGCTCTGCCCACCCCATACAAAGGCGAACACCGCCAGAAAAATGACAATGTAAAGTGCTGTCAGCCGTTGCATCAGCCAGGAGCGCAGGCCGGAGGATGCCCGCCAGCTCACGGCCACACTCCGAAAACAAGACCGGCAAACCACAATGTAATACCCAGCGCACCGGCATGCACCAGCCATGCGGTTTTTCGTGCAGCGCCCCGTTCAATGGCCAGGTCAAAGTCCAGCAGCATGAAACGAATGCCTGCTAAAATATGATGCGCCAGCGCCCAGCCCAACAGCACTGCAAGGACTTTAAATACGGGACTGGTGAGCAAACCGGACACCTGGGCAAAGCCCGCCTGATTGCTAAGGGATAAGTTGAGCAGATAAACCAGCCCGGGCAATGACAGAATCATCAGCACGCCGCTGATACGGTGAAAAATGGACACCACCGCCATAACCGGCTGGCGTATCCGGAGTAGATTGAGAAAAACCGGTCTGTTATCCGTCGCGCTCATTGATTATCTGTGATTGATTATCTGTGCAGGGTGAAATTCTGTTTTATTGTGTTTATTCAACATATTCATAAATCGATATGACGGGCCGAATCATTATCCGCTATCATCAACCGAACGCTACACAAGGTCAATGAGCAAACTTAAAAACATGACACACACTAACTGGCAACAATTTCTGACAACGCAGGGTGCCCATTGGGATGACACCGGAAATAGTGATACACACTACAATCAGGTACAGTATTTCGGCGATGACCCTGACAATACCACCGCGGAAAAACGCATGGCACTGGCGGGAAAGCAAACCATTTTATGCGACCTCTCCCACTATAGCCTGATTCAGGCCATTGGCCCGGAAAGCGAAAGCTTTTTACAAAACCAGTTTTGCAACGACGTGCATAAAGTCTCAACATTACAAAGCCAGCTGAGTGCTTACTGCACCCCCAAAGGCCGTGTGCTCGCCTTCTTCCGTTTGTTTCAACGTGAAGAGAGTTATTACCTGCGGTTACCCCAGGAAATTATCGAACCCACACTCAGCCGCCTGCGCATGTATGTAATGATGACAAAGACCACATTAAGTGATGCCAGCGACACTTTGGCACGTATGGGCTACGCAGGCCCACAAGCCGGTCAGCACCTTCGCGCATTGTTTGACGCCGTACCCACCACCACCGATGCAGTTACACACACCGCTGGCCTGACGATCATCTGTGTTCAGTCCGATATTCGTTTTGAGATTTACGGCAATGAAACCGCATTGCAAAACCTCTGGCAGCAACTGTCCGACAATGCCACACCCGTGGGTGCCGGTGCCTGGGAACTGCTCGATATTCATGCTGCCCTGCCCGATGTTTATGCGCAAACACAGGAAGCCTTCGTGCCGCAAATGCTCAACCTGCAAGCCATTGATGCCCTGAGTTTCAAAAAAGGCTGTTACCCCGGACAGGAAATTGTCGCGCGCATGCATTACCTGGGCAAACTCAAACGACGTATGTTTATCGCACACACGGACAACGACTCACCGGTTCAGGCGGGAGACACACTGTATGCCGAAGGCTCCGAATCCGGTCAGGGTGTCGGTAAAGTAGTACGCACACAGGCCAGTCCGGAAGGTGGGAGCGACCTGCTGGCTGTGATCGAAATCAGCAGTGCCGAAAAACGACCGTTGCGCTTGCACGATACCAATGGCCCATTGTTAAAGCTGCTGACCTTGCCCTATGTGATAGAGGAGGCGCAATAAGAGAAAGCACAATAAACAGTGCATGCTCCCTGAAGAACATACCAATAGGACGCAGAAAAATGGATGTCGTAAAGCTGATTACAGAAATCCTGACAGACCTGAAAGCAAACCGCCTCAAACTTCCCGCGCTACCGCAGGTCGCCTTAAAAATAAACAGTATCATCGATGGCCCCGATGCCACCGCCAAAAAAATCGCTCAGGTCATCAATACCGATACCGCACTCTCCGCGCGCATGATCCAGGTAGCCAACAGCCCGATGTTTCGTGTCGGTGCCACGGCAGAAAATGTGCAAACCGCCGTTACCCGCATGGGTATGGGAACCGTACGCAACATTGTGACTTCCTTTTTGGTCAGCCAGCTTTTTCACACAAAACATGATGTGCTCAAAAAACGCCTTATGCGAGTGTGGAATCACAGTGCCCATGTGGCCGCCATCAGCCATGTACTCGCCAACCGGTTTAGCCCGTTAAAGCCGGATGAAGCCATGCTTGCGGGACTGATACATGACATTGGAAAACTGCCACTGATTCTGAAAGCCGAAGACCATGCAGCGCTGGCGAA
Organism: Chromatiales bacterium; assembly: GCA_026982555.1. Taxonomy (GTDB): domain Bacteria; phylum Pseudomonadota; class Gammaproteobacteria; order SZUA-152; family SZUA-152; genus SZUA-152. The sequence goes on along the minus strand of JALSGT010000084.1, from coordinate 58,467 downwards.
TGATTCTGCATGCATGGATACCCTGGACGAAAAACTGCATCCGGCACTGGGAAAAGTGATTGTGCAAACCTGGGGCTTTGCACCCGGTATGGTGACCGCCGTCGCCGAACATGAAAACCTCGCACGCAACTCAGAAAATATCGATCTCGCCGACATCGTCACCGTCGCCAACCTGCTCAGCTATGTCGGCAAACAACGCCATAACACCCAAACAAACTGGGCCGAAATACCCGCCTTCAATAAACTCGACCTCGGCCCGGAAGACAGCATTGCCGCACTGGAGGAAGCGCGTGATGAAATTGCAGAAATTGTAAAATTATTGACCGCCTGACAAAACCAGCGACACCCATACGGAAAACCAGCGATTTCACTCTGCGTGCTTTATAAAAACATATTTCCTTAAATGTGCATTAAGGGCTAAATTAACCCGTTAGCATTTTTTACTGGGAATATCGTCGCGCGGCCAGACGCATAAAGGCAACGTGCTATACCGGTCATAGTGGCTCACCTGGCAAGTGAGCCCAACAAAAACTCAAAACATAATGTTGATCAATGTGTTATTAAGCCTTCCAGGCGGTCAACTGCGGAATTCAGGTTAAACATGGAGTGAAAATTACTAACCCGCTATATTCTTGTTCGGCCTCCGGGAATTGTTTTGAGGCATAAAAAAATATAAATATGAACCCTATTGTTTTCACTAAAAACAAAAAGTCACCGAGTATTTACCCAGTAACTCTCTGCTTGCTGACCTTATTATTATCGTTATCGCTGTCACCTGCTGTCTTTTCAGATGAGGTGTCACCCAAAAGCGCTGCCCCGCTATTACAATCTGACCTGTACCATGAACCCATCCAGCCACTGAGACAGACAGAGGGATTAAACCCGCATAAAATCAGTCTGGGTGAACGCCTGTTTCACGACCTCCGCCTGGGACGCGACAACGACATGGCTTGCAGCAGTTGCCATAACATCAACGACAACGGTGCCGACCACTATACCCGGGCTCCTGGCCGGGATGGTACTACCCTGGATGTTAATACCCTGACTGTCTTCAACAGCAGCCGCAATCATCGACAGTTCTGGGATGGCCGCGCCCGCAACCTGGAAGAACAGATTGATACTGTAGTCACCAACCCCAAAGAATTTGCCACGACCTGGCCGAGCATCATTGGCAAACTGGAACAGGATACGGACTACGCCCGCACTTTCCCGGAAATTTATCCGAAAGGCATTACCGCAAACAATATTCGCAATGCCATTGCCACCTTTGTGCGCAGCCTGATAACCGTCAACTCCCCCTTTGATCGTTTTTTACTGGGTGATAGTGACGCCATCAGTCCACAGGCAAAAGCAGGTTACCGCCTGTTCAAAGCTTATGGCTGCGTCGCCTGTCACCAGGGCAGCAATGTGGGTGGCAACCTGTTCGTAAAGCTCGGTGTATTCAAAGACTACTTTGCTGTGCGTGGTAATCCCACTCGTGCAGATCTGGGGCGCTTCAATGTCACCGGCAAAGCGCGTGACCGTCATGTGTTCCGTGTACCCAGCCTGCGGCTCGTCGCACTTACACCCCCCTATTTTCACGATGGCCGTGTCACCACACTGGCAGAAGCCGTGAGTATCATGGCCGAGCATCAACTGGGACGCACAATTCCAGGGCAGGATATCCAGCACATCGTTACCTTTCTGGAAAGTCTTCCGGGTGAATATCGCGGGCAGCCGCTGGGGCACAAACCATGAGCCGAAACTGGGTCAAGTTTCTCGTGCTTGGCGTGGGCGCCCTGCTCCTCATGTCTTTCCTTTACATCAAGACCCAGGCCACTGACCTCGACAAACACAATCAGGTTGTCAGCCACGCTAACCAGTTCAAGCGAGTGGATGCCATTCTTAACCAACACATCCTGGAAATACGCCAGGGGCTGCTGCCCTATTATGACTCCACCGTAAACAATATGGTCGAACTTGAAGAGCACCTGGATGCCACGGCGTTGATCGCAATGCAATTGTATCCCGTACTCCCCACTAGAATCGCACAACACCTGCAAGCAACCACCCAGGCACTGACACAAAAACGGGAGCTGCTTGAAGGTTTCAAATCCAGCAATGCGGTATTGCATAATTCATTACGCTATCTCCCCATTGCTATCACCCAATTCAATGCCCGCCTCCCTTCGGGTTCCCGTGTTGACAAACTGAAACAAACCCTGAGCATCTTGTTACGCGATACATTGGTCAGCAACCTCAATAATGATGTGTCATTCAATCCAACGCTGATGGCACGCAGCACGGCACTGAAAACCATGCTGGCCCGCCACGCTCCTGAGCGTCAACAGGAGCTGGATGCACTGCTCGCCCATGTGCGCATTGTGCTCGACAATAAAAAACAAACCGACCAACAGGTGCGGCAATTGCTCAACCTGCCCACGGCGCAAAACATGGAGGCGCTGCTCACTGCCTATGGTATTGAATATGACAAAATAATTCAGAGTACCGGCACCTGGCGTCTGGCCTTGTATGGGCTTTCTATCCTTTTGCTGGCTTATATCGCAGGCATTCTGTTTCAGCTCAACCGAACTGCGGCCATTCTGCGTCAAACCGTCACCGACCTGAACTATCAGAAGTTCGCGTTGGATCAGCACGCCATTGTCAGCATTACTGATCAAAATGGCATCATCACCTACGCCAACCAGAAATTTTGCGACATTAGCCAGCGCTCAGCAGCGGAACTCATTGGTCAAAATCATCGCATTGTAAAATCAGACTCCCACTCTCCCGCATTTTTCAAACAATTGTGGGGCACCATCGCCCAAGGCAACGTCTGGCGCGGACAAATACAAAATCAGGCCAGCGACGGCAGCCGCTACTGGACGGATACCACCATCGTCCCGTTTATGGATAACCACGACAAACCCTATCAATACGTTGCCATTCGCACCGACATCAGCGCCAGCAAACAAGCTGAACGATCCCTGCAACGCCTGAACCGTTCCCTGCAAGCCCTCAGTGCCTGCAATGAAAACCTGGTAAAAGCCACAGACGAAGCGACATTACTGCACAGCATTTGCGACGTTATTGTAAAAGATGCCGGTTACCACCTTGCCTGGGTGGGCTATGCCGGGAATGACAAGGAAAAAACAATCCGTCCTATGGCACAAGCCGGTTTTGAACAAAATTACCTCGATACCCTGAACCTCACCTGGCGCAATAACGTACAAGGAAAAGGGCCCACAGGCACAACCATCCGCAATGGTGAAGCTAACATTATTCGCAATATCACCAAAGACCCGCACCTTGCCCCCTGGCATGATGCCGCCATGGAATACGGCTACCGTTCATCTATCGCGCTGCCCCTCAAGGAAAAAAACCAGACCTTTGGCGCACTGAATATTTATGCCCGCGAAGCTGATGCCTTCGATGATGATGAAGTAAAATTTTTACAGGAACTGGCCAGTAACCTCGCCTACGGCATCAACACACTACGCTCACACGAAGAGCGCGAGCTGTTGCAAAAACAACTACAGCAAGCGCAAAAAATGGAGGCCATTGGCCAGCTCTCCGGCGGCATTGCGCACGATTTCAACAACCAGCTCAGCGTCGTCATCGGTTACCTGGATTTTCTGCGTGAACATTTGAAGGATACAGGGCAGCCACAACAGTGGGTGGAAATTGCCACCCGCTCCAGCCTGCGTTGCATTAACCTGACCCGGCAATTACTGGCCTTTTCCCGCCATCAGCCCAGAGAAAAAACCGTGGTTAATCTCAATACCACGATTAAAGAAATGGAAACCATGATCGAACGTTCGCTCACCCCGGAAGTGGACGTACAGTATTTTCTTACCGACTCCCCCTGGCTGAGCGAAATCGACCCTAACGAATTCCAGGATGCTTTGCTGAATATGGTCATCAATGCCCGCGATGCCATGCCGGAAGGCGGCAAACTGCTCATCGAAACCAGTAATAAATACCTGGATAACGACTATGTCACCCTCAACCCCTGGCTTGAAGCCGGCGAATATGTACAACTGACACTGAGCGATACCGGTACCGGCATGGACAAGGAAACCCTGGAGCATGTTTTTGAGCCCTTCTTCACCACCAAGCCCGAAAGTAAAGGCACGGGCCTGGGCATGTCCATGGTCTACGGCTTTGCCAAACGTTACTGTGGCCATATCAAGCTCTATTCAGAACCCGGTGTCGGCACGACCATCCGCCTGTATCTGCCACGCACCCGCACTCCCAAACCCGATGTCAGTCATCAGGAGTCCCTCCCTGCACCACTGGCCACCGGCAATGAATCCATCCTCATCGTTGACGACGAAGCCGGCCTGCTGCAACTGGCTGACCAATATCTGCGTTCACTGGGCTATCGCACCCGGCTGGCCGAAAATGCCGCACAAGCGCTGGACATACTCAACGCCGACGACAGTATCGACCTGTTATTCAGTGACGTGGTCATGCCGGGTGGCATGAACGGCTACGAACTGGCACAACAAGCCATTCAACTGGCACACGTACGTCACCGCCCCGAGCCCAAAGTGCTACTGACGTCGGGCTTTACCTCCAAAACAATGGCACACAACGGTCTCGCTCGATTCTCCGCCCACTTGCTCAGCAAACCCTATCGTAAGCACGATCTTGCCCAACGCATCCGGCTGATACTGGATGAAAAAGGTGAAAAAGATGCAAAAAACGAAGACACCGCATACCAGAACCCCATAAACAACCCGTCGGACACACTTGCCGGCCGCAATATTCTGGTCGTTGATGATGATCAGGACATGCAAAAACTGTTTCAATTCAATCTGCAAAAACTGGGTTGCACCACTGTCCTCGCGAGTAATGCAGACAAGGCTATCCACCTCTTCCAACAATCACAGCACAACAAACAACCCATTGATATCGTGATCCTGGACCTCACCCTCCCCGGCAGCATGGGTGGTGTTGAAATTGCCAGTAAGTTGAGAATCATCGACCCGCACATCAAAATCATTGTTGCCAGCGGCCACACAGAAGGCCCGGAAATGACCCATTACGAACATTACGGTTTTCAGGCAGCGCTGGAAAAAAATTCCAACCGGGAAAAAATACGTCGGGTTCTGGAAGGTGTACTGTAAATACATTCAAGTGAATTAAATAGGGGGCTATCCGGCGTTCTCAAGGGAATTCTGGGGCATGTAACCCACTGCGGATTGTACGGCTTGTGGCTCGGTTATGGCATTCAAACCCAGTACATGAATCTCTCCCGACTCGGGACGCAACAATCCACAGGCCAGACGCATAAGCGTGGTTTTTCCTGCGCCATCAGGACCAATGAGACCGGTTACCTGACCGGAGGCGATGTTTAAAGTTGAGATTATCAAGGGCACACAGTGTGCGCTCTTCTTGGGAGAAAACCTGGCGTACATTGCGAAAGCTGAGAACCGGGTTATCCATTATGGATGGCTATTTACAGTATATGGTGAGTGGGAAAACAGAAATAATCAATGAGGGCCACACGGCCGGGACTGATTTTCGATAACATTTTGATCCAGCACTATATCCACACTCACTGGCATACCCAGGCGCAATTCATTATCAGGGTTACAGGTAATAATGCGTACGGAATAAACCAGCCGGGTACGCAATTCCGACGTTTGCACCGTCTTCGGGGTGAACTCGGCAGTGGGTGAAATATAGCCCACCCAGCCTTGATAGCGTTTTTCGGGATAACTGTCTGTCGTGATCCAGGCGGTGATACCAGGACGCACACGACCCAGCATAGGCTCCGGCAAATAGGCACGCACCCAGACAGGATCAAGAAAAGCCAGGGTCAGCACTGGCGATTGTGGAAAGGCCATGTCACCCGGCTCAAGGATACGATTACGAATAATACCATCAGCGGGCGCATAGAGGCTGGCATCAGCGAAGCGTTGTCGTGCCTGTTTTAGCGCTGCCTCGCGCGCGGCTAACAGGGCACGGGCCGCCGCAATATCTTCTTTACGAGCCCCTGCTTTGATCAAAGCCACAGTGGCTTGCACCGCTTTCAGCTGAGCAGCAGCGGCATCAGCCTGGGAACGTGCCTGCTCTTCATCCTCTGGCGAAACGAGTTTCTTTTCCAATAAATGAGCCACACGGCGATGACTGTCATATGCTGCTTTGGCCTGCGCTTCAGCAGCTTGCAACTCCGCTTCGGCTTTATGGATTTCCTCTGGTCGACTGCCCGCTTCCAGTTTGATTAACACCTGTCGCTGCACTTCCATGGCTGCTTCGGCCTCGGCTAATTGCGCATCCAGTAACGCTGTGTGCAGACGGGCCAATAACTGCCCTTTGCTGACACGGTCGCCTTCTTGCACCAGAATTTCCGCAATATGTTCACTGCCATTGAAGGCCAGCTGGGCTTCGCGGATATCAATATTGCCGTACAGGCTCAGTTGATTGCTGTCATTATCATTCCTGGATTGCTGTAGCCAGAAATAACCACCTGTTCCAGCGAAGATGACAACGAGCAAAAAAATAAAAAAGGTCTTTTCATATGCTGTTTCCCGAATACGTGACAAGTCGATATTCATACAGTGGCAAAATGTTGATCAGACTTCGTAAAGTTATTTCATGTCTCGATAACTTTTTCCTCATGCAATACGTAAAGTCACCGCAAGCAAGCATGCGAATGATACTGTCTTCAGGAATAACCAGGCCATGCTTCCGCTCCTTCATAGACATGAAACAATCAGGGACGGACAATGTCCCCATACCTGATTGTCACCCGGAAGACCGAAGGGTTCTGCTACCAGAGTTACACAGGTACTTTGTGGGAAAGGTTTTCTGCCCGTCTCACCAGCTCCTGCAAAGCCTCCACTTCCAGATGACCACGACGGGCATCGACGATACCTTCCTGTTTCCAGTGTTGCAGTTGTCGATTGACCACTACCCGCACGCTGCCAATCATCTCAGCCAGGGATTCGTGGGAAAGATCGTTGATCAGGCGCGGCGTAACGTGTTGCTTTTCTGTATCCGAATCCACATGACGCAGGATCAGGCGCGCCAGACGAGTCTCTGTATCATGCAACGCAAGATCACTCGCCAGACCGGCCAGACTGCACATTTGCTCCCCCAGATACGGCAGGAGATTACGATTGAATTCCGGGTGTTCATCAAGCCATTGGCGAGCCTCACCCATGGGCAGGCTCAACAGAGTAACGTCATCCAGGGTTTCCAGCATCACGTCATGAGCTTTACCATCCAGTAGACTGAAAATACAAAAGGGTTCGCCAGGGCCAAGCAAAAACAGGGTAATCATACGGCCACTTTCCGGGTTACTGCGGCTGAGACGTACCCGCCCGGAAAGCAGAATATGAAAACGCTGCCAGGTTTCCTCCATCGGCAGCTGGCGACGACGCTTCCAGGTTTCCCGCCGACAGCGCGTAACGATATCATCAATAGCACCTGGTCCCAGCGCGGAGAAAAGTGGTGACTGTTCCAGACATCCGGTACTTTCACTGAAAAATGCCGAGTCAGGGTTCATTTATTGTTCTCCTTGATTTTTGTGCCCGGCGGCGCAAGTGGGCGTTTCCACCTCCTGGGGTTTGCTTCATGTCAGGAACCACTGATTTATGGGGACTCCGGCCTGCATCAGAAGTTCCTTATACGCTGTAAGGAAGGCACTGTTTTCGCCTCGATCAGGCTCCCCCTGAGCAACAAGGATTATTGCTATCCATGTGCTGACTCAAGCTAAAACGGGGCTATCTGCCCTTGCCCTGCACCGTCGGCCGGGAGTCGCGGAGTATGGGGCATAAGCGGGTGCAAGTCATGAAGCCGCCTCTTCCTTCTGGCAATCGGCGCAGATACCGTAGATGTACAGGCAGTGGTCAGTCATGGCATACCCCGCCTTGTCGGCGATATCATGCTGGCGTTGTTCGATAATCTCATCCACAAACTCTTCCACCTTGCCGCATTTCACGCACAAGATATGATCATGGTGCTCACCCTGGTTAAGCTCGTACACCGAGTGACCACCTTCAAAATTGTGTTTTGCCACCAGACCCGCTGCTTCAAACTGGGTCAATACCCGGTATACCGTCGCCAGCCCCACATCCTCCTCAGACTCCAGCAGGCTGCGGTAAATATCCTCTGCGCTCATGTGGCGCGTGCCACGGGACTCCATTACCTCCAGTATCTTGCGACGCGGAAGTGTGGACTTGAGCCCTGCGGCCCGTAATTCATTACTGGAAATGGTCATGGTTTCTCTGCCTGCCAAACGTGCGGATTGCTACAATCCTGCCACGTTATCGGTTAAGATGCTGCGCAACTTCATCGCGTTAACACTGTGTAAACTCTGAGCCTCAAAGTATTATGACTGATTTTTTCGCCAGATCCTTTTTAACAAAAACCGGACGCTGCCTGTCAATCGTGTTTTTCCTGTTACTGCTGTCGGCCTGTTCTGTACACAAGATCGACATTCAGCAGGGTAATGTTATCACTCAGGAAATGTTTGAAAAACTTAAAATTGGCATGGATAAAACACGCGTCAAAATGACCCTGGGTACCCCGTTAATCGTCGATCCCTTCCGTCGAGATCGCTGGGATTATGTGTACATTTATGAGGCAGGCAATACGAACGAACACCAGTCTGCCCATCTTGTCGTGTACTTTGAAAATAATCAGCTTACCAAAATTGATGTGCAGTCGGCATTACCTAAAGAACACGAGGTGAAAAAACCGGACTCACCTCTGCGCCGCAGCTCGTCTTCCCCCGGCCCCGCAGGAGGCCATGCTCACTGATCAGTGGTGCTGCCGCCCTTACGCATTTTTTTGCCTTCTGCCGCCCGTTGTTTACGCACCGCTTTGGGATCAGCAATCAGTTTGCGGTAAATTTCCACTCGGTCCCTTTCCCGCAAAACCTGATTCAGCTTGCCCAGCTTGCCAAAGACCCCCACTTTGTTAACCGCAAGATCAATATCGGGAAAGGTTTCCAGCACGCCGGACTGTTGAATCGCCTGCTCCAGAGTCGTACCTTCATCCACAGTCAGCGGAATAATCACTTGCGTATCCGGTTCCGCATAGGCAACTTCAACCGTTATTTTTTTCGGCACGCTCTTCACGTCATCCGTTATTCCATTGTTCATTTCACCCTTTATTTCGCTTTGATCCCGGTGACTTGCAACACTAGTTTCCATACACCACCTCCGCACGTTGACAAAAAGAATCCAGCAAAGCATTGGCAATCTGGCTGAACACCGGCCCCAGGGCCATACCCACCAGTTTACTGGAAAACTCATACTCCATATCAAACGATATCTTACAGGCATTTTCCGACAGCGCATCAAAACGCCAAAAGCCATGCAGGTGTTTAAAGGGGCCGTCAATCAAATTAATCTCAATCATCTTGTCAGGCTGTAAACGATTTAGCGTGGTAAACGCTTTATTCAAGCCACCATAAGCAATCACCACCGTCGCCCGCACCTCGTCCTCGCTGCGCGACAATTCCTCGGAACCCCCACACCAGGGGAGAAAGTCCACATAAGCAGGCACGTTATCCACCAGGGCAAACATATCAGCCGCACTGTGGTGTACCAATGCACTTTTTGCAATTGTCGGCATTATCACACCACCCCAATGGCATTAAGGAAAACAATAATCACCGCCACTGGCGTGACAAAGCGCACCAAAAACCGCCAGCCGGTATGCGCCATGCCGTTTTCGGGCAATTTCAGCTCATCAGCGGTGGACGACGACTTCATCACCCAGGCTGCAAACAGCGCGATAAACAACCCGCCCAGCGGCAACATAATGTTAGATGTCAGAAAGTCCAATAAATCAAAAAAGTTTTTGCCCCACAGGGTATAGGCAGACCATTCATTAAACGACAACACCGTACCCAGCCCCATCAGCCACGTTGCGAAACCACACCAGGCACTGGCCTTGATGCGCGTCCAGCCCTTGTTTTCCACCAGCCAGGCCACCGCCGGTTCAATCAGCGAAATGGCCGAAGACCATGCTGCCAGTACCAGCAGCACAAAAAATACCGTCCCAAAAAAACTGCCGCCGGGCATACTGCCAAAAGCAATGGGCAACGTCTGGAAAATTAACCCCGGGCCTGCACCCGGCTCCAGGGCATTGGCAAACACAATGGGAAAAATGGCCATACCGGCCAGCAATGCAACAGCAGTATCCGCCAGCGCCACAATAATCGACGTTTTCGCAATAGAGGCATTTTGAGGCATGTACGAGCCATAGATCATAATCGCCCCCATACCCAGGCTCAGCGTGAAAAAGGCATGACCCATAGCAATCAGCACCCCCTCCCCAGTGATTTTACTGAAGTCCGGCGTAAACAAAAAACGCAAGCCACGGACAAAATCACCGCTGCTAATGGCATAACCCACCATAATCAACAACAACACAAACAACGCGGGCATCAAAAACCGGATAGCCACCTCCAACCCTTTTTTCACACCCCGCGCCACCACCAGCATGGTCATCAGCATAAACAGGCTGTGCCAGAAAATCAGCTGCCCCGGGCTGGCGGTCAATGCTGCAAATATATTTTGAATCTCTGCCGCCGGTGCATTAGTGAATACACCCGACCCGGCATTCAACACATACGCCAGTGCCCAGCCTGCAATGACACTGTAATAAGAGAGGATCAAAAAACCCGCGATCACCCCGCTCCAGCCCAATAACGCCCAGGCACCTGAACGGCCTTCCTCTCTGGCCAGCGTTTTCATGGTGTTAATCGGGCTTTGCCGACCACGCCGCCCCAGCAATACCTCAGCCATCATAATCGGAATACCAATGGCCGCAATACACAGCAAATACACCAGCACAAACGCGCCGCCGCCATTCTCACCCGTGATGTACGGAAATTTCCAGATATTGCCCAGACCCACCGCCGAGCCCGTAGCTGCCAGAATAAAAATCCAGCGATTAGACCATTGACCGTGAATGGATTCACGTTTTGTTGACATACCGACCTGCCCTCCCGCAGATTTTATTGGCAGCATTGTCGGTGAATTAACGCATTGGCTCAACTCCCCGGCCCAACTCCCCCTCAAAGCCGTATCCTTCCGGTATAATCCCCCGCCATGTCAAAGAAGAAAAAACCCGGCAACAGCAATACCATCGCGCTGAACAAACAGGCCCGTCATAATTTTTTCATCGAAGATCGCTTCGAGGCCGGTATCGTCCTGCAAGGCTGGGAAGTCAAAGCCCTGCGCGCCGGGCGCATCCAGATTGTCGATGCCCACGTATTTCTCAAAAACAACGAGGCCTACATCAGCAACCTGCTGATCACCCCTCTGCTCACCGCCTCCACCCACATTCATCCCGAACCCACACGGGTACGCAAACTGCTGCTGCATCGCTCGGAAATCAACAAACTCATCGGAGCCGTAGAACGCAAAGGCTACACCATGGTGCCGACGGCCCTGTACTGGAAACACGGACGGGTCAAAGCCGAAATCGGCCTCGCCAAAGGTAAACAGCAACACGACAAACGCGCCGCCGAGAAAGACCGCGACTGGAAACGGGACAAACAGCGCATCATGAAAGGCCGGTAACCCTTTGCTGCCTGACCGTGGTTATTGGCTGCCGGTTGCGCCCTGTTGATCTGTCCGGGGCTAAAGCCCCGGTTCCTCGTAAATACCGTAAATCTTGCCTTGTGATCTGTCCGAGGCTAAAGTCCCGGTTCCTCGTAAATACCGTAAAACCTTGGAGGTGAGGCTTTAGCCTCGCCCAAAACAGCCGGGTTATTTTTGATGTACTCATACACAACAGAAAAATGTTTTTCGTCTCTGATTAATTTGTCGTAATAATCTACCGCCCAAAAACTCCCCTTTCTCCCCAGCATTTCATTAATTAATTTTGCACTGCCCCCTTTTAGTTTTTGCATCACCTTAGCCAGCTTATCCAATGGTTTTATCAACAGATGAACATGGTTTGGCATGATACAAAAAGCAATGAGTTCATATAACACCGTGTCTTTCGTTTTAATAAACTCACTGAATAAAACCAAAACATCATCATTAAGGTAAGCACCATTTTTTGATTGATCCAGATATTTGTCTATCGCGAGCTGCCGTTTACCATTGGGCAGGTTTTGTTGTGCCCGTTTTTTCAAGTAGCCATCAACGCTATCCCGGGTGCGAAACGTGATAAACTGGTGATGATTTTCCATATCCAGATGAGGAAGATGACGATGTCTCGGAAGTGAGGCTTTAGCCTCGCCTTGTAGGCCAGGACTAAACCCCCTATTCTTTTTCACTATTGAACCCTCCTTGTCCGCACCGGACTTTCTCATTCCATGATATTTTAACCTCGGTTCAAGCTTGCGGTGATAGCGGTGCATTCATAACGTTCAGCCAGATCCTTTGTCTGTGGGTGGGGCATCGTTGGTTCAATTCGGGCCAAAGCCCGAAACCGGCTTTACCAAAGGCAAGCAACGCATCATGAAAGCTCGGCACCCCCCTTTCCTTCGACACAATCAAAATATTCCTGTCAAAAGCGCGAAACTTTCCGTTACAATGCAGGTCTCAGAAAGAGAACCAATGGGGCTGACCTGGCTTCGACGTGGGTCACAAAACCTGAGGTGCATGCCGAGGAGCAATTACCTCGTAAATCCAACTGCAAACTTTATAGTTGCCAACGACGACAACTACGCACTAGCAGCTTAATAACCTGTCTTAGTGCCCTCGGCCTTACATGTGCTTGTGCATGGAGATCACCGGGGTCGACTCTCACAAGATCGCGATGAGGTATGTTCAGGGCCAATTCGCTAAAACCTGACTGAGCTCGTCGTACGTCTTCCCTGCCAGTCGGGTAGCGTGCGGTTAAATTTAAAGACTTGGCTAAGCATGTAGATCCGAAGGCGGAGGATTTGCGGACGCGGGTTCGACTCCCGCCAGCTCCACCATCTTTGTTCAAAATGAAAGGGTCGCCCTAATACGGTGGCCTTTTTTATTTGAGCAAGTCTCACCCGCACGGCAGCTTCCAGAATTCTTGTTACTAACTGCCGTAGATGGTTGAATCATTCTTACTGCCTGTTTTACCTGGATGGTGAAAGCACTGTTTTGCCCTCAGGCCAATATCCGTGCGCGCGTGTTGGGAAGCTGCACATCATTTTCACTCAATGCCAGCTCCATTGCTGCTGCATGACGTTGACGTTGTGTACCGTCGGCCAATTTTTCTTTAAGAATTTCTGATGTAACAGGGCGGCCCATAAAATAGCGACGGCCAATAATAAAGTTCTGTCCATGATTACGCCAAATGGCTTCCACTTTCGTGACATCCGGGAATGGCAAATTTTCATCCTGATCCAGCTCGATATTGTCATCGTCAACATTTTCGACGGGAGACGTATTGTCAGGCACATCAATTTGCAAATGGTGTCTTTCTAAATCGATGCCCGTGATTAATGAAAATGACTCACCAGCGAGTTTTGCTAATATTGGGTTTTGCATTTTGCTGATCAGCCAGTTAATAGCGTGAGGATCGCCGAGTACGCCCGTGGCCTTGATTACCGCCCGGATCTGGCTTCCATCTTCTGATAATCTGGAGATCCATTCCCGGGCCTGCTCGACGGGCAAAACCCGGAAAGCCAGCTGGATAGCCTGGTCTTGATGGGGGCCGGCTTTAAAAACAAGGGATTCGAGATTTTTAACACTGGCTCGCTGGCCTAATAACACCGCAGACCAGTTTGCCCAGAAGCGGATATTTTCATTGTCGTCATGCAGGGAGGTATTGATTGCTGGCATACAATCCTGACGGCGTAATTCTCCAATCAAACGCAAAGCGCGTGCATAGAGCTTTTCATGTTGCAGACAGTCGTCTCGTCGTAAAATATTAGTCAGTATTTCGCCCGGGTCCTGGCGGCGGACACTACAGGTCGCCAAGCCTAAATACTTGTGATTCATCTCTTTGCCATTGAGAAACCGTTCCATCCAGGGGGTTGCGATTTCAGCGGGCAGCCAGCCCATGGCAGAGATCAAACCGGGCGTGGCGAGATCATTGGCCAATCCAGCTTCAACAGCCTGCTGGATTTTACGGGCTTCATGGCTGCGCATGGCGATGGTCATCGCGGTAAACACCTCACCCGGCTCTTGCATCTCCAGGGCTGACTCACAAGCCGCCCAGCCAGACTCCAACGAGGTCATAAGCCCATCGAGAGGTGCCTCGATGCGTTGTTCCAGCCCCTGTATATCACTAGCCTTATAGTGAGGTTTTTCTGTCGCAACTGAGCGTAATATCCACAGAAAAGCGGCATCATCAACATATTGCTCATGAATATCTTTAAAAAAATGTTGTGTATTCATTTTATTCAAAACACCAAACCCAGGCATCATCAAAAACTACGGCGTCGCCACTTCATCCAGCAGGTAGTTTCGCAGGTGCTCATTCATCAGGATGGTCATCAGGTTTTCCGCCAGACGAAACAGCAGCAAATCCTGCACCTTCTCTTCATTGATCACCAGCTTGTCGAAGGAGACATCCACCAGCGGGATGTTGTTATGCACTGTTGCGGTGGATTTTTTCATGTCGGCGGCAGCCACTACGCCGATGATATTGACCGCCTTGTAGTTAGTGTAAACCGTGCCATCATCCGGGTCGGTAAGGTTCACCGCATAGGTGTCCAGGTTATCCACACCAAAGGTCACCATCGCCTCGATCAGGTCATCGCGCATCAAGACAATTTTGTGATCATAATATGATGGAATCAATGGGCCGTGATCAGGGTCTTCGGCAACATAGGGCAGCAGTTTTATTTCAAAGGGTTCAGGGGGGGCATCAACGAATATCGACCCATTAAACCACCTGAACCTGGTTCCATATTGTGAGCGAAAACCATAACAGTCATTATAATTACTAATATCCAGCCAGCGTTTTTTTGCGGTGGTATCATCCAGCATATAAAACATACTTGCCTCTCGTTATTTATAGATTTCCTTTTCGATCTTTACGGCTAAATCCACTCCCCCAACAACACGGCAAGCAGCGGGAACGTAAACCTGCCGGGATTAAAAGTCATGGTGTCGCCACTTCATCCAGCGGGTAATACTTAATATCATCAAACCCTTTTTCCAGCAGATAGTTGCGCAGGTGCTCGTTCATCAGGATGGTCATCAGGTTTTCTGCCAGACGAAAGAGCAGCAAATCCTGCACCTTTTCTTCATTGATCACCAGCTTGTCGAAGGAGACATCCACCAGCGGGATGTTGTTATGCACTGTTGCGGTGGATTTTTTCATGTCGGCGGCAGCCACTACGCCGATGATATTGACCGCCTTGTAGTTAGTGTAAACCGTGCCATCATCCGGGTCGGTGAGGTTCACCGCATAGGTGTCCAGGTTATCCACACCAAAAGCCTCCATCGCCTCGACCAGGTCATCGCGCATCAAGACAATTTTGTGATCATAATATGATGGAATCAATGGGCCGTGATCAGGGTCTTCGGCAACATAGGGCAGCAGTTTTATTTCAAAGGGTTCAGGGGGGGCGTCAACGAATATCGACCCATTAAACCAGGTGAATTTATCGTCATACGGTGAGCGAAAGTCATAACGATCTATATAATCATCGATATCCAGCCAGCGTTTTTTTGCGCTGGTATCATCTAACATATAAAACATACTTGCCTCTCTATTTATTTATAGATTTCATCTTCGATATATTTTTCACTGAAACGGGAGGTAAAAACATTCTTTTTCCAGTTTTTACCCGGGTTTTGCAACATAGTTTTCATGCGTCGAGAGACTGTGTTGAGCCGGTTGACCAGCATGAACAGTTGCTGCTCTTCAGGTTTCGCCGGTTTATTGGCTGCCTCGATACACCAGACATCCTGCGTCAGCCCCATTTTTTTGGCAATCAAATCCAGTGTTTTTTCCACAAATGTACTGTACTTCCCGTGACCATCGTGGAACTGGCAACCGGTTGATTCTATCGCCGCTTTGGCATATTCATAAGGGTCTTTGCCCGTGCCGGGCACTTCGGGTTTGCCGACGGTAAAATGAGCACCTTCAGGCCCCCAGGCGGGCAGCCCTTTTTTGCCACGCAAAGCATAATTACCCACCAGCCAGATACCATTTTCATCGTTGTTGACGTTATAACCGATATTGCCCGTGGCCATGCCGTCGGTATGCAGGTATTTCATGATTTTACTTCTCTTTAACGCTGCATTGCCGGGAATCACATGATGGGCAGCACTGGTCACCGGCAGTATTTTGGCAAGTCCGGCCAGTTTCACCTCGGCAGTGATCTGCGCCGCTCCTTTTTCGGCGAGGTTTTTGCCGAGCTGCCCGGCGCTGTTTTTAAGTGCCATGCCATCATCATTCAGGCCCGGGATTTCATTTTTATCTTCATCAAAATCATCCTGAAGCGTGTTTTTTTCATCGGTTGGTTTGGTCGGTGCGGTACAAAATGCACAGGTTTCTTCTTCATGGTCTTCGTGATCAATGGTGGCCACCGATACGGGTTCAATCATCTCTGTCATTGTCTGTTCTCCGTGATTACCATCATCATCACCGTTATGGTGTCGCCACTTCATCCAGCGGGTAATACTTAATATCATCAAACCCTTTTTCCAGCAGATAGTTGCGCAGGTGCTCGTTCATCAGGATGGTCATCAGGTTTTCTGCCAGACGAAAGAGCAGTAAATCCTGCACCTTTTCTTCATTGATCACGAGCTTGTCGAAGGAGACATCCACCAGCGGGATGTTGTTATGCACCGTTGCGGTGGATTTTTTCATGTCGGCGGCAGCCACTACGCCGATGATATTGACCGCCTTGTAGTTAGTGTAAACCGTGCCATCATCCGGGTCGGTGAGGTTCACCGCATAGGTGTCCAGGTTATCCACACCAAAGGTCACCATCGCCTCGATCAGATCATCGCGCATCAAAACAATTGTGTCATCATAGTATGATGGAATCAGTGGGCCGTGATCAGGATGGTCAACCTCAAGCGGTCGCAACTTTATTTCAAAGGGTTCAGGGGGGGCGTCAACGAATATCGACCCATTAAACCACCTGAACGTTGTTCCATATTGTGAGCGAAAACCATAATGATCCAGATAGTCATCAATATCCAGCCAGCGCTTTTTTGCGGTGGTATCATCCAGCATATAAAACATACTTGCCTCTCTCTATTTATTTATAGATTTCATCTTCGATATATTTTTCACTGAAACGGGAGGTAAAAACATTTTTTTTCCAGTTTTTACCCGGGTTTTGCAACAGGGTTTTCATGCGTCGTGAGACCGTGTTGAGCCGGTTGACCAACATGAACAGTTGCTGCTCTTCAGGTTTATTCGGCTTATTGGCTGCCTCGATACACCAGACATCCTGCGTCAGCTCCATTTTTTTGGCGATCAAATCCAATGTTTTTTTCACAAATATACTGTATTTATCATGGCCATCGTGGAACTGGTAACCGGTTGCTTCTATCGCTGCTTTGGCATATTCATAAGGGTCTTTTTTAGTGCCCGGCACACCCGGTTTACCGACAGTGAAATGAGCACCTTCAGGCCCCCAGGCGGGCAACCCTTTTTTGCCACGCAAGGCATAATTACCCACCAGCCAGATACCATTTTCATCGTTGTTGACGTTATAACCGATATTGCCCGTGGCCATGCCGTCGGTATGCAGGTATTGCATGATTTCACTTCTCTTTAACGCTGCATTGCCGGGAATCACATGATGGGCAGCACTGGTCACCGGCAGTATTTTGGCAAGTCCGGCCAGTTTCACCTCGGCAGTGATCTGCGCCGCTCCTTTTTTGGCGAGGTTTTTGCCGAGCTGCCCGGCGCTGTTTTTAAGTGCCATACCATCATCATTCAGGCCCGGAATTTCATGTTTGTCTTCATCAAAATCATCCTGAAGCGTGTTTTTTTCATCGGTGGGTTTGGTCGGTGCGGTACAAAATGCACAGGTTTCTTCTTCATGGTCTTCGTGATCAATGGTGGCCACCGATACGGGTTCAATCATCTCTGTCATTGTTTTTCTCCGTGGTTGTTATCCACACCGTAACGGTATTCGCTACCCTAAAATATTCTTTTTGTTGTGCCATAACGGGTCACCCATGCGACAGACGTTTTTTCCTTCAAATTTCACGTCAAAGGAGTACATGAGAAATTCACATTCACCTTTGATTTTGCCACTGATAATACCTTTGGCAACGCCCGCTTCATCGCCACTGCTCATTGCGTATTTTGCCCCTTTGACCATGGGCATCTGGCCATTGATGGTGATGGATTTTGGCCCTTTTGAGGTATCCGCCGACTGGCCCAGATTAGGGTAAGGAATCGGCACAACGGAAGGGCCAACCGGTGTTTTACAGACATCTGGAAAAACAATTGATTTCCCGCCACTGCCTTTATGGGCAATCCCTCTTCCATTAACAAATACGCTGCAAGCCATAACGCGGATACCTCCTTAAATAACGGTTAAACAAACGGCTGAACGCTGTTCCATTTCGGAAGAACAGCAGATCAATGCCGGTGATGTTAAATATTTTTTATGCATTCCCATGATACTGACCCCTATGGCCATGGGTCCAAACGCGGCACCGACATCACCAAAACAATCTGCGGGGTGTAAAAATGCCGGTTCTGCGGTAAATGCAGCGGCATTGCGTATTGCCGCCACACCCCACTCTTTCGCAAAAAAGTTTTCGCCGTTGAAACTGATCATCACCGTATCAACTTTTGAATTTAGGTTAACATCCAGTGCATCGGTGACGGCGTTAGCCAGCCCTTCCCCGCGATACGGTTCAGGGGAGTAGCGGTGCCCCGGTTCTGAAGCAATACCGGGCGGGTATAATATAAAGCGAGATCCAGTGTCTATTGAGGCTTCAGCAGATAACTGAGACGCCGCACCTATTAATAAAAAAGCGGCTCCCTCTCCCGGGATAAAGCCATCCATAACGCCATGTCCCGCGATGCGGTTCTTTTGTGCCAAAGTGCTCAGCAGGTAGGGATCAATATAACTATCAATACCGCCTACTATCGCCTGACTGCCCGGGTGTTTTTCAATATGGAGCATGGCAGCTTCCAACGCACACAATCCTGCCGCACGCCCAAAAGGAAACAGATAACTGTTCTCCATATCAATCGCTTGCTTTGTCTGTATTTTCAGCAATGAAAGAAAACGGTCGGTGATGCGATAACGACGCCCAGGCAGTGTTTCCGGACAGGCGAGGAAAAGGGGTAATGCGCCTCTGCCCCGCATCTTAAACAGTGTTGTCAGTGGGCGGGTTGCCAGCCTTAATAAACGTTTTTGCCAGGGGGAAATACCCCCTTTTTTAAGCAGTTCATCATCAAGAGGGGGTAAAATCCCATCGGGCACCAGTGCCATTTTGAGGGGCAATAATTTTTGATTGTAAAAAACACTTTCGTTAAACCGGCTAATGTTTGCACGTACCGCCGCCGCCACCTGCATAACATCATCCCCCAGTGGTGACAGCATGGTGACATCATGCACAATAACAGGTCGCGTCGGAGGCTGAAATGTATCTGAATCCGGCATTTTTTTGCTTTGTCCATTTGCAGTCATGATTGAGTCTGATTGAATATGTCTGTGATCATCAGATGGCTCATTTTGACAATTTGAGTGCCACGTCACTGATCAGCTGTGCCTGTTTGTCACACAGCATTGCGGCACGCCAGACCATGCCAAGTTTTAACCGGTTCGGCTCTATGATTACTGTTTCCAGGTTAAACGGGGGCTGCACAGAAGTTCCCGCAACGGTCACATCTGCATGCAGCCGGACGTGGGGTATTTCAAAGTTAATGGTGCCGTGTGGATGCATGTGAGTAATGGTGACAGGTTCCCCTCCTTTGAGAAACCCGGCATACACCAGATCAGGGTGCGCCATATTACAAAAACGCTTGTCAAAGTCTTCCGGCAGGAAAGGTGCCCGGCCTGTTTGCCATGCAGCATCATATGTACCGGCATAAGCGGCGCGTGGCTGCCAGTGCGGAGCGCTTGCGCCAAAACAGGCGGGAACAGGTTGTTGGGAAATACGGGTAATCAGGTCACTGGGGTCTTCCAGATTAGGCAGAGGCAGACCATTCATTTCTTCTGCCGTGCGCTGCCCTGCAAAACCACAGCCGACAGGGTTTCGTTCTTCCGTCGCAATGGCGACGTCATCGACAAGATGTGTTCCACCGTAAGCATTTTCATAAATCATCGCCATGGTATGAAATGGCTTCGGGGCGGATATACGTCCATTCTGCCAATAACGATCACCAAAGACACGGACAGTTTTATGTATCTGGCCAACCGTCAGGCTGACGTCCAGTTGCTGAACTTCTTTTCCATCGGGGGCAAAAGCATTACCGAGCATGATAATATCGCTGCCCGGTTTGCCGGTATGATAATCCGATACTTGTTTAATACTGGATTTCTCAGGGTCTCCCCAATACTCATCACCCTCTGCGGGGGGAAGTTGTTCATCGGCCAGAGTCCATTGTTCGCCAATATTGAACGTGGCCCGAACCAGCAAGTAGAATGTATCAATACCCTCTTCATTCGGAAACAGGGCAAGGCCGGCTGCAAAGGGACTGCTGTTGCGAAGTTGTAACATAGTCGATACCGACGCCAGTGTCAGTTCACCTGAAACGCACTGCCCTTGATTTGATGGGTACCCGTTGCGCGGCTCAATACGTTTTTTCCGCGTATTGACACTTTTCCATCTTTGGTCAGGATAATGCTTGATTTACCACATTTCAGGACGATTTTATCCTTGGCTTCAAAAATAATTTTCTGACCATCAACCAGGACATCATCTACTTTCAGATCACCCTCTTGCCCTGCATCGTTCCGGGTCTCATTATCAGGTTCATCTTTGGTCTGAAATTGCCCAAAATTTTCCAGCATGTCTTGCAAAGGGCTGTGGATCATACCCATGATCACCGGGTTTTGCAGATTTCCGTTTGTAAACAGGAGGGCAACCTGCCTGCCGACATGCCTTTGGGTAAGGACAAGCGTTGCTATTGCTTTTAATGGCTTATTGGCCGGGTTTTCCGAAAAGTCCACAAGCGGCTGCCCCTGTTTGTCAGTGTCCACCAGAGTGCCGATGACAATCTCACCAGGCGCTATACCGGAGGGCAATGACAGGGTTTCTTCTTGCGCTTGAGTTATATCAGGCTCGTTATATTTCACGGCTAATCACCATTAGCACTAATTGGTAATCACCTTACTGCCATTAATCACCACATTACCGGAGCCTTTGATATTGATCGTCTTTCCGCTCATGGTGATATCGCCATTACTTTTCATCACTATCTGGGCAGCACCTGTTCGGATGGTAATTTTATCATTTGCCTGTAAAGTAATTGTCTTGGCCTGCAATGCATAATCTTTTGTGACGCTCTCTGTATAGTTACCCTTAACGGATTCTTTCAGATCCTTATCAACCATAATCGTCATATTTGACCCAATGGTTTCTTTGTGGTCCTTGCCAACATCAATGGTTTTATTCTTTTTTATGGTTTCCGTCTGGTTGTTATTGACCGTTTTGTTACGGTCATTTTCTATTGTTGAATTTTCATCATTTTTGATGGTTTTTGTACGGTCATTATCAACGGTTAAGGTTTCGTTGTTCTCGACCATTGTATCCAGGTTTTTTTCGGCATGGATATAAACCTGTTCCGAGCCCTTTTTATCTTCAAAGCGCAGTTCATTAAAGTTTGCTGCGGTGCCACTTTTGGTTGAGTGCGTTTTGATACCACTTTGTGTTTTTGAGCCATAAGGTGGTTTGTTAACCCCGTTATAAACAGTTCCGGTCACAATCGGCCGGTCCGGGTCACCATCAAGAAACGTGACAATTACTTCGTGGCCAATACGAGGAATAAATGAAGTACCCCAGCCATTACCTGCCCAGGCCTGCATGACACGCAGAAAACAGGAGCTGTTCTCGTCATTTTTCCCTTCCCGATCCCAGATAAACTGGGCCTTGATTCGGCCAAACTCATCAATATAAATTTCTTCGCCTGCCGGGCCTGTGACTATTGCAGACTGCGGCCCCTTCATTACAGGACGCGGATGCTCCCGGGCTGGCCGAAAATGTACGTCCGATGAAATGCAATCAAATTTATTACTGTAACCTGTCTCGCCTTTTTCGCCTGTGTAATAACTGGAATCAGAGGCATGATGTTCGACTCGCAGCAAAGTATAGCTACCCTGCTCACTCTTGGCATCGTGTTTGTCCAGCTTAAAAAAACCACCGGCATAAAACGTACTGCAATTGCTGGAGCCGGTAATGGTATCCATCGGCGCTTCTTCTGCTTCCATACGGACCTTAACCAGATCAGCCCCCGAGCCGACATCATATAAATCAGGGTATTCATAATGTTTGAATTTGCTGTTATTGGCAAATTTGCTTTTTGATTTTGTTTCTACTTCCTGGCTTTTTTTCGGCTCTTTAAAATTAAAGTCATTTACAATCCAGCCACCTTTCCTGAACTCATAATGATGTTCCCAGCTCTGTATTTCAGAGTCCGGTGTCGAGCCCTTTGAGCAAGTTAAATTCGTTTCAGTACATTCATCATAAGCATTCGCTTTGTCAACAATGATCAGCGTGTGCTTGTCTTCCCCATGGGTGAAGTAATAGGCATAGCCTTCCTCTTCCAGTAGCCGGGAAACAAAATCCAGATCGCTTTCACCATATTGAACGCAATACTCCCTTGGCACACCACCACTTGCCCTGAAATCAAAATCACCAAACCCCAGATCAGCAAATACCTGGCTGATGATATCCTTTGAGTTTTTGTTTTGAAAAATACGACGATTTTCGGTATGAGAAAGGAACTGAAGCCATGGCACCATCACCAGATGATACTTGCGGAAACTACTGGAGGTTATTTCGCCAAACGCAAACTTGCTGACAAGACCATGAAAAACCCGGCCATGTTCATTTTGAATTTTAACCGTAATCGGTTTACCGACGAGGTCTTCCGGTTTGATTTCAAGATTGAGAGACAGCGCGGTCAGATGAAACTCAAATGGAGAAGAGACAAATTCAGCGCCATCAAATGAGGCCAGCAAAAGCACATCCTTCCCCAAAGGTGTGTCAACAGCGATAAGACGGCTGTCCTGAGTAAAATCACTCATTTACTGAACTCCCTAACTCAAATATTTGCGGCAGGCACACCCCGGTTCTCAGGTATGCAGTCATACATGCAATAACAAAACAAACATTGGTGCCACCCTTAAACAGGCAGCACCAATGTCATTGGGCTTTCTTTTTCTTTATAACGGTACAGCTTTTGTCAGATCGTAACCTGCGCGTTGCGGACTACCCGTCTTATTGGTTGCATCGTGATCTTTGTAGTTGATTTCACACTTGGAAAAACTCAACGTGATCGTTTCTTCTGGCTCGGCATCGCCGTTGGCAGCAATGTGGTAGCTGCTGACCAGGCAATTTTCCAGCGAATATTCCATAAATTCTTCAACACCGTCACTGCCAGTGCGAGTAAATTTAAGAACTGCATTTTTGCCTGACGAACCGGAAACAGACTCTTTAAACAGTGCAGCAACAGAATTATCGGCTATTTTCGTGAGATTTACTTCAGAAACAGTGGGCTTGCCGACTTCACGGTTAGCCATTTTACCCGCTTCCATGGTAATCGGGCGTGACGTACCAAAACTCACTGAGCTGATTTTGATGCACTTCTCAAAACCTTCAGCCGTTACATTTCCCGGTATTCCATCATATTCAAGATATATTGCCATTTTACTTTCCTCTCTCCTTCCCGTTTAAACAAAAAAATACCCGTAAATCGACTTGCAATAATAGGGTAATTGTTAGCGATGAACAACCAGCATTCCTTTGTAACCTCTATGATTCCAAACATTTTCTATCGGGTCGTTTAACATAGCCTATCATTGCGCCCCATGATCCCGTCCCGCCAACTCTGGCACCCAGCAAGGCCTGACTTTCGGGCCGGTCTCGCTGCTTTGAAGGGGTCTTTGAGGCTGTGCTATCAACAGCACCAACGATAGCGGCCCATTGTACTGAAATTCCCACATATTTATGTGACATATTCACACAAAGCCGATTTATTCATTATTTTACTTTAAAAACAATAGGTTAACCCTAAAAACTAACAAGAAGTGGATGATTGCAAAAATATTTAACCGGGGTTAGCGCAAATAAGCGCACTTGCCCCGGTGCAGAATATTGCCTGGTTAGAGAGACTGACAACTTTGCGCGTTATCTTTATTGCAATCAATAGCCAAAAAATTTCACTTTGCGGACGCAAGCGCAGATGCTTTCAGGGCTTTAGACTCAATTAAAAACTGTACTGCATATCAAATAACAACCTTATATCATCTGCTTTTAACTGCGCGTCAATATCCGTCAGCTGATCAAGTATTTTATGGGCTAACTGCAAATTCCCGTTAAAATTATGGCTATGTGAAAACTGCAACCCGATACCTATATCAGCTAATTGTCCTGTGGGGTCTTTTTGCCCGGAGCGAAGCTCATACTGTTTACCATAAGCATAATCGAAAAACACAAAGGGTTTGGCAAACGTTTTAAAATTAACTGAGCCGATTTGAACATCGAACATATCGGGGCTGTTAAACACCCAGTCTGTTCCAAGATACACTGCATCATCCGCCGTAAAAAAACTGGGTGAAAATCCGCGTACCCGCGTTGAGCCTGCCAAAGAAAATCGCGCGATTGCTGACAGATTGGTCCCGGAATACTGGAGACTGGAACGAAAAATGAGCCGTGAGGTGCTTTCTGTAAATGGAATCCGTAAAAACGTTAACAGCGTGTAATCGGCAGATAGAATATTGTAATCCTCATCCTGCTTTGCCGACTTTCCGACCTCGAACTTACCCCGGGTGTATTTAACACTCCCCTCGTGCAAACGTTTGTTGGCATCATCCAGATAATCCAGCTTATATTTTATGGAAGTGTGTCGTAACTCGTTATTATTTCCGGCAAAAACTGTGGTACCGCTTCTAGTTTCCGTATCAGATTTTATTGTTTCAAATCGAAGCTCATAGTGACTATTTTTCGTGCGCCCACGTTCTTGTATATATTTACCGTATACGCTAAAGACATCAACCCCGCCACTCAAATCCAGGTTTTCGGCGGCCGTTTGATCCACAACAAATTGATTTCGCGATGACTCAATCCCCCCACGAAAGCGCGGACTCAAAAAATTACTTTCAAAGGCCAATTGCCAATATGTTGTGTTGTCGGGTGATTTTGCCTGCAATAAACTCATTTTCATGTAATCAGCGATACCCAACAGGTTATTAACCTGAAAGTCTGCATAAAATCGGTATAAACCCGATTCATCTGTACCATGATTATCGGCTCTGAGATTGGCATTATAACGCGCTTCATTTTTAACGTTAATGTTCAGGCGGGTATCACCCACCTGGAAACCCGGCTCAAAATAACCATCCACGGTAATGCCAGGAAAACTATTGATAACAAACAAATTCTCTTCTACTGTTTTGTTGGTAACAGGTTTCGTTAAAAGATCATCAAAAACGGAGCGTAGCGTTTCTGCATTGTACATGTCGTTGTTTTTTATCGAGACCTCTCCCAATATTCCCAGCAATAACGTAAGGCTGACCACACCATCCCGCACTCGTTGTTTGGGTATAAACGCTTTGGCAAGAATAAAACCACGCTCTCGATAAAAATCAGTGATTTTATTGGCGACAGCTTCAATCTGGCCCAGAGTAACACCGCGTTTGCCGCGCTGCTCCCTGATCAGCCAAACCAGTTTTTGCACTTCAAGTGGAGAGACATGTCGCTCTAAAGTCTCTTCCTCGATTTCAACGAGAAGATCAGATATTTCACCTAACTCATCAATGGTATAGCCTGATTCGAGAAGTTTACCTTCTCCCATGATAATAAAACGAATATTTTCAACCAGCTGAGTCAATGCCTCGCGGGTAATACCCAGTTCAGGAAATTCAACCAGCCCCTGAATCCTGAACTCCGAAACCGCCAGCCTGGGCCCGGCAGCAGGATCAGGGGAACGATCACGTACTGCGGGTACGTCCAGATCCCGCAGCAAGGTTTTTTCTTCTGCATCCCTGAGTTGTTCAACTTCCGGCATTTCCAAAAAATCTGCCATGGCTGCTGAAGTTTGAATACTCACCACAATAAATATGAAAACGTTGATTCTTTTCGTTATGACACTAAGCATTATTATCCATTTTAATCAAAATATATTACTGGTAATGGGCAGATTCTTTTCCAGGCCCTCCCTTCTGTGCCTCAATAGCATCAACCCTTATTTATGTTACAGGGGCTAAAATAAGTTTCCATGGCAACTCAACCTCTGGCGGTCAACTCATGAATCAGCGGTGTACATATAACATCCAGTGCCTGCTGCATCTGACTGCCGGAAATCACCATGGTATTCGGGCGCGACATAAACGCGCCATCAATCAACTCCTGTAATTTGGGGAAATCATAACGTGACGGATCACGAAAACGAATCACGACCATGCATTCATGGCTTTCAGGAATTTCTGTGGCAATAAAGGGATTGGAGGTATCCACCACCGGCACACGCTGAAAATTGATATCAGTCACAGAAAATTGTGGCACGATAAAGTGGATATATTCCTGCATGCGTTCAACAATACGGGCAGACGTTGCTTCGTGAGAATAGCCTTTGGTGCGCATGTCACGGGTAATTTTTTGCATCCATTCCAGATTGACCACGGGCACAACACCAAGTAGCAGATCTACATGCTGCGCAACATCCACGCCGGTATTTTTTTGTGTGTTGCGGCGCTCATTGACGACGCGCGGATTATGCGAGGCGCTCATTTTTCGGCGTGTCCAGCGCTGGGCTACGACACCACCATGCAGTCCCTCAAAGAACAATAAATCAGATTGCGGGGATATTTGTTGCCAATCGGTGAATGTGCCGCTGGGGGTGTCTGCATCGCTCGCGACTTCTTCACTGATGTAACGCCGGAATTTCCCGGTGCCACATTTCCCATACGACTGGAAAAGTGATTCCAGTAAATCGAAACGGTTCACTTCCGGGCCATAGGGGGTGACGATATCACCATCAGCTTCTGCTTTTGCCAGCACTGCTTGCATTTCGCTGCGGTCATAACGACGAAAACATTCGCCATCCACAAAAGCAGCATTAATACTTTCGCGCCGGAAAATACGTGCAAAGGCTTTTTTTACCACCGTCGTGCCTGCACCGGAAGCGCCAGTAACGGCGACAATAGGGTGTTTTTGTGACATATCTGTGCCTGTTGTTATATACGGCGAGTTATACGTTATTAACGCATCGGTGTTTGTTGCGTGGTATTTGGCAAACCAACACTGTTGGTTATAACATTAGCCAGTGTCACGCCGATGCTATCAGCAAAACGGTCCAGATAATTGGGCCGGGGTGTAAAATCGACAATATTTTCCACGCCAATAATCTCCCGTGCAACATAACTGGCGCTACCCAACCCATCTACCAGACCTAATTTAACACTCTCTTCACCATTCCAGAACAATCCGGTGAATAAATCTGGGTTATCAGACAGCCTGTCTCCACGTCCGGCTTTTACCTGATCGATGAACTGGCGATGCACTGCATCCAGCAGATTCTGTACATGTTGTACTTCTGGTTTTTTTAACGGTGAAAAAGGATCAAGCACACCTTTGTGTTTACCCGCCGTCATCAGACGACGTTCTACGCCGACTTTTTCCAGCGTATCCACAAACCCAAAACCGTCCATGAGCACACCAATGGAGCCTACGATACTGGCTTTGTTGGCATAGATTTCATCCGCTGCAGCGGCGATATAATAACCACCGGAGGCACAGATATCTGCAATAACCGCATATAATTTAATCTCTGGATATTTTTCACGCAAGCGTTTGATTTCATCATAAACGTAACCTGCCTGTACCGGGCTGCCACCCGGGCTGTTAATGCGCATAATCACTGCGGCTGTTTTTTTATCTTTAAAAGCTGCGCGCAATCCACCCACAAGATTATCGGCACTGGCTTGAGCATTTGATGCAATCACTCCTTCGAGATCAATCAATGCCGTATGTTCATCATGCGAGATGCTGCCTTCACCCCAGTCTGTGGGGATATACAAAATAATCGCAAACAAATAAACAAAAAACAGGGATTTGAAAAAGATACTCCAACGGCGGGCACGCCGCTGTTCATTGATGGCTGCAAATGCCAACCGGTTAAGCGTTTCTTTTTCCCATTCAACTGTCGTTGTTTTTTGGTCTTTTTTATCGGTCGCGCCCACCGGGTCACCCACTGCTTCACCATGAGTCCAGACATCAACGTCATTCGTTGCATGGGGTTCGGATGACACGGGTGGTTTTTGTGCATCCATTTTGTCGTGATCACTCATGAAATGTACCTTTTGTGTTTCATTATTTTAGATTTTACGCTCTGCTTCTTACCGCAGATTATTACGCCGTATTGATTTCGTTAGCCAGCCACTCCGGTAATTCTGTGATGGATGACAGGCAGGCCAGCGGTGAGCATGCCATTAAACGCTCCCGGGTGTGTACTCCGTAATCCACACCCACAGCGGCGGTACGAGCGGCATTGGCCATTTCCAGATCATATTCGGTATCCCCCACCATCAGAGTCCGTTTTGCATCGACATCGAGAATGTCCATAATATCCAGTAACATTTGTGGGTGAGGCTTTGAGTGAGTTTCATCCGCACAGCGTGTTTCCGTAAAATACTGCGAAAACCCGGTGCTTTGCAAAACCCGATCCAACCCCCGGCGCCCCTTGCCGGTGGCGACTGCCAGCAAATACCCGGCCTCATGCAGATCCTGCAACACCTGCTCTGCCCCCATAAACGGCTCACAAGGGTCATCGGTAAAAAAGTGGTAGCGATAGCGGTCAATGATGGCCGACAGCACACCCTCCCCGCAACCCGGCAGCAACCGCATAATGGCTTCACGCAACCCCAGGCCAATAATGTCACGGATTTTTTCCCGGGACAGTACCGGCAAATCCAGGTCTTTCAGTGCGTGTTGCATGCTGGTCACAATATGAGCTTCGGAATCCATCAGTGTGCCATCCCAGTCAAACACCACCAGTTCATAGGTTTTTTGCATTTTTTGTTTCATCAGTATTTCTATCGTTGCTATTTTGTCAGCACTCAGTCCGCAGATTGCCCAGCACGGTTTCCAGCTCATCGCCCAGCGGTGCGGTAAATTGATGGACTGGCGCTTGTTCGTCCAGGCCACGCAGCGAAAACCCCAGTGAACGCGCATGTAAAAAAAGTCGGCGCACGCCATATTTCTTCATTTTCTGGTCAAATTCTGCATCGCCGTATTTTTCATCACCGGCAATAGGATGACCAATGGATGCGGCATGTACCCGTATCTGGTGAGTGCGCCCGGTAAGCAGGCTGACCTCCACCAAACTGGCCTGCGCAAAAATTGTCACTGGACGAAAAACACTCACAGCAGATTTTCCTTCGCTACTGACAGTGACCACCCGTTCCCCGGAGCACAAGGTGTTTTTCAGCAATGGCGCATCCACACGACGCTCACCGCCCCGCCATTGTCCTTTCACTAACGCCAGATAGCGTTTATCCATCCCGCCTTCACGCAACAAACGGTGCAGCTCACGTAATACGCTGCGGCGTTTGGCGATGAGCAGACAACCCGAGGTATCCCGGTCCAGCCGATGCACCAGCTCCAGATACGGTGCTTCCGGCCGCAGCACGCGCAACGCCTCGATGATCCCGTAATTCAACCCGCTGCCGCCATGCACGGCAATGCCGGAGGGTTTGTTCAATAATAAAAAGCCCTTTTCCTCCGCGATGATGCCCGCTTCGATACGCTTCAGCACCCGCTGTCCCGGATTGACCGGGGCTTCAATGTCGGCCACCCGCACGGGCGGAATACGCACAGCATCACCACTTTGCAAACGGTAACTGGCCTTGATACGCCCTTTGTTGACACGCACCTCACCCTTGCGCAGCATGCGGTAAACCCGGCTTTTGGGCACCCCTTTGAGACT
This sequence comes from Chromatiales bacterium, assembly GCA_026982555.1. Lineage (GTDB taxonomy): Bacteria > Pseudomonadota > Gammaproteobacteria > SZUA-152 > SZUA-152 > SZUA-152. The sequence continues at coordinate 28,497 of JALSGT010000084.1, read as the reverse complement.
GGCCAGCAGAAAATTGTCGATTCTTTGGCCCGCCCGTTCCTCATCTACTTCAACAATGCGGGCCTTTGTGGAGACCCCCTGGGCGGTTTTTGGGGGCGTTTGTGGCGGTCGCTGCGTCATGGGGTGCATCATAACAAATCACGCCCGGTTTGCTGCCATGCCATAAGGCTGCTATATTTGCCCGGCTTATTGCGGGATAGTATTGACTCTCCGCCCATTTTCCCTCAGCACGGAGCTACGCTGAAACGCGACAGGATGGGGCGCAGAACGAAACAATTTTCTTAACATCCGTGTCATGACGGGTGTATTTACAATATTTAGTGCGCTCCCATGTCCATTTTGTGTTCATGACGAGCTGACCAATAGCAGCAAAACCAGACTCGCGACGCTGGCCCCTGTTTTTAGTGATCAAAACTAAAATGGCCGGATCAGTCGGCGAACGGTAACACTGTCTATTGTTTGTGAAGCCATTTTTTGCCCGCAGCCACAAGCGGACATTGGTTGAGCGCATGGGCTGAAAAAATGAAAAGAATGCTGTTTAACGCAACTCAGCCAGAAGAGTTGCGCGTTGCCATGGTTGATGGTCAACGACTTTACGATCTGGATATCGAAACCGCTGGCCGCGAACAGAAAAAAGCCAACATCTACAAAGCCCGCATTACCCGGGTCGAACCCAGCCTCGAAGCTGCGTTTGTTGATTACGGTGCTGATCGCCACGGCTTCCTCCCCTTGAAAGAAGTTTCCCGCGCCTACTTTGATCCCAATGCCGAAAAAACCGGTGGCCGCGTCAATATCAAACAGGTATTGAAAGAAGGCCAGGAAATCATCGTTCAGGTTGAAAAGGAAGAACGCGGCAACAAAGGTGCAGCACTGACGACCTTTATCAGCCTCGCCGGACGTTATCTGGTTTTAATGCCCAACAACCCGCGTGCGGGAGGGGTATCACGGCGTATCGTCGGTGAAGAACGCAATGAAATTCGTGATGCGCTGGCGGCACTGGATATTCCCGAAGACATGGGACTGATTGTACGCACCGCAGGTGTCGGTAAAAATCCCGAAGAACTGCAATGGGATCTTAACTACTTATTGCAGTTATGGGAAGCCATCGACAAGGCCTCCAAAGAAGGGTCAGCCCCCTTCCTGATTTACCAGGAAAGTGATGTCATCATCCGCGCAATACGCGATAACCTGCGTAAGGACATCAGTGAAATTCTCATTGATGACAAGGTGATCTTCGACAAAGCCACTGAGTTCATGCAGATGGTGATGCCGCATAACCTGAACAAACTCAAGCATTATAATGACAGCGTACCGCTGTTTACCCGCTATCAGATTGAATCACAAATCGAGACCGCCTTTAAACGCGAAGTGCGCCTGCCCTCCGGTGGGGCCATTGTGATCGATCATACCGAAGCGCTGATTTCCATTGACATCAACTCCGCCCGTGCCACCAAGGGCAGTGATATCGAAGAAACCGCGCTCAACACCAACCGGGAAGCCGCTGAAGAAGTCGCCCGGCAATTGCGCCTGCGGGATCTCGGTGGACTGGTGGTCATCGACTTCATCGACATGTCGGCATCACGCAACCAGCGTGAAGTGGAAAACACCCTGCGTGAAGCACTGAAGATGGATCGTGCCCGCGTGCAGATCGGACGCATTTCACGCTTTGGCCTGCTGGAAATGTCACGACAGCGCCTGCGCCCGTCGCTGGGTGAATCGGTGCAAATTGTCTGCCCGCGCTGCGAAGGCCACGGTACCATTCGTGGCACCGACTCGCTGGCTCTGTCCATCCTGCGCATCATCGAAGAAGATGCCATGAAAGAGCAGACAGCACGTATCGTCGTACAGGTACCGGTCAACGTAGCCACCTTCCTGCTCAACGAAAAACGTCAGGCCATTTCGGACATTGAGCAACGTCAAGGTATCAAAGTGGTGCTGATTCCCAACCCCTCTTTTGACACACCTCACTATGAAGTGCAGCGTGAACGCGCCAGCGACCTTGCACACGATGCAGATTCACAAGCCAGTTATTCCCTGGCAGTGGAACGCGAAGACGCATCGGAATCACTGGATGACAAACCCAAACTGACATCCGAAACCCCTGCAGTAAGAGGTGTGGTGCCCACAGCGCCCGTACCACAAGCCGCAGCGGCAAATGAAAGCACACAACAAGGTGGTTTCATCAAACGCATTTGGAGCACTCTGGTGGGAGGTGTTGAAAACTCCGAAGCCACGCCTGCAAAACCGATTGAAAAAACCGAAAGTACAAAACCGGCACAGAACCGTGGGCGTAACCGCAACACCGCCGGTAATCGCAGCAACTCAAACCGCCGCCCTGCCCGACGCAATCAAAACCGTGATAAACAGGACGGCACACAAAACCGGGACGAGCAAAAAAAGAGTACACAAAACCGCAATGTACAAGCAAAAACATCCGCGGATAGAAACGAAAAACCAAAAACCGGCGATAAACAAACCGCTCGTACGCAAAACCGAAACCAAACCAAAAACCGGGATGCCAGCACTGGCGAAACGGTGATCAATGAGCAGGTGGACACCGAGCAAAACGCACAAAATGATGGCCAGCAAAAAACGGGGTCACGTCGTGGGCGTCGTGGTGGGCGACGCCGTCGGCGCGATAGCGGTAATCGCACCCAAAATGTGGAAGCCAACGGTAACGAAGCCAGCACTCATGAAAATGGTGCGGCCGAAAACAAAAGTAATGGGAATACTGGCGAAGCCAAACAATCAACAGCACTGGTAAAAACGGAAGCTGTAACCGCAACTGTGCCAGACGCGGCAGTAACTCAACCCTCTACTGAACGCAAAGACAAGCCGAAACCGGCAACCAGTAACCCGGTGAAAAAACCAGCAACACCGCAGGCCGTAACGCCATCTGCAACGACGGCGCAGGAAGCAAGGCAGAAGCCAGAGGCTCGACCCCATAGCCCTGTGAAAAAGACACCGTCAGCACCTGCTACTCCAGCGCCGGAAAAACCAAAATCAGCAGCGCTGGTACAGGTCGAAACAAAACCGGCATTGGCAAAAACAGCAAACAACGTGGGCTCAACAAGTCCGGTAAAGCAACCCCCTGCTGCTACGCCCGCCCCTGCACCAAAACCGGTAGAACGTGAAAAAACGGTACCCATTGAAACAAAACCGCCGGGCATATCACCACCACCTGTTGTGGACGCGCCTGCTGCACCGCGTGCCGCAAAGCCTGTGGAAAAACCCGTCAGCAAACCGGAAAATAGCGACTAAAATACATTATTTTTAAGAAGCACCGGGTATTTAACGCAGAGATCACAGAGATGCAAAGGACGCGGAGAGAACACGCAACACTCCGCGCCCTCTGCGATCTCTGTGTTTGTAACACAGCACTTGTCAGTGTCACCGCTGGGGATTTTTAGTACCGCAGGTTGGTGGTGAGCCTGCGAACCCCAACGTGGTCAACGCGGCTGGGGTTCGCAAGCCCACCACCAGTCTGCAAAAAATCGAAAAATTGGCTTGACTGACTGACACTAGCAAAAAGCCCCAGCTACATCATGTAGCTGGGGCTTTTAGTGCCTGCCAGACCCGGCATGTCTCGCCGTCAATTCTGCAAATAGCGCAGTTGTATATCCTGAAGCAAACCTGCTGAAGCCTCTTCAATCATATCTAATACCCGCTCAAACCCCATCGGGCCACCGTAGTACGGGTCCGGCACCTCATCATATTCAAGGTTGGGTGCATAGCTTAAAAACAAATGTAATTTGTACTCTGCCCCCACCGGGCAGATAGCCTGCAAACCCTGCTGGTTGTCTCTGTCCATGGCCAGAATATAATCAAAGGTAGTAAAGTCCTCAGCAACCGCGCGTCGTGCCTTTTGTGAAGACAAATCATAACCGCGCTTCAGCGCCGTTTTCTGCGAACGCGGATCAGGAGCTTCCCCGATATGGTAGGCATGAGTACCCGCTGAATCAATCCTGATAACATCGGCAAGACTGGCTTCCTGTACATGCCGGGTAAAAACCCCCTCAGCCGTCGGCGAGCGACATATATTGCCCATGCAAACAAATAAAACGTTAACTTTTTCCATGGATATCAATCAGCAAATTTATGAGTTGGTTAAATTAACCCGAAACATGAATTAAGTGCTAAAAACACCTGTTTTCAGTAAAACGCACGAACAGCATGTTTAGCCGGTCATTCACATTGAAGGCATGAATTTGCGCATTGTATCATCAAAATTTCACATTGCACTTCATAATGCAGAATTCCACCTTGTTGTTGCAGGCATGTCGCATAAAAGTAAGCGGGCTATCAAGGGCTCTGTTTTTTAGAGAGTATGGGCCTGCTCATGTCGACTTGACCCGTGAGTGCCGATTGCTGTGTGTAATGTTTATAATACCGCCCTATGCGTATACCGACCCATAGCCACAATAGTGAAAGTAAAACATTGAGCATAGCAAAGGCACCAAGCTCCAGTTTAAGCAAAGTAGTACCCGCAAAAACGACCCCGGCCTGAATCAAATCACCAAGCCGCCAGAAGAAGGTGTCAATTGTGGTTTTTCCCAGGTATTTTGAGTCTGTACACACGGGAAGAAAAAGTGCATGGCGACTGGTGGCCGTTATCGAGTAGTCTGTGCTGTTTTCAATAATCTTGATAATACGCACAACGGCAAAAATAGGAAAAAATGCAATCAGCGTATAACCTATCGTGGTGATCAATGGCAGTAACAATATTGCCCCTGACACACCAATCAACCGGTAAATTCTTGAGACAATAAAAAACTGCAATAACAAACTGGCCAGATTCACCCAGAAAAAGAAGTCCGAATAAAATTCACCAATTAAAATACCGCGTTCACTACTGGAGGTAATTGCCGAAAAATGATCAACAACCATGCTGGCCAAAATATACTCGCCAATTGAATTAACACAATTCAGTAATACAACGAATATGGCCAGAATCCGCAGATAAGGTAATTTTATCACCAGATGCAGACCACCCAGCATAGCATGCCAGTCAACCGCCTTTGCCGCCTGAGTGGAGGCATTCGAATTCGTCGCTTTAACCCGCACAGCAATACTGCTGAGCAAAAGAATGGCAGCAGCCAGCAATAACAGATTATAGGGGCCGAAGTAGGCAAACAACTCTGAAGCAAAACTGGACCCTAGCACGGCCCCCAAAGAGCCCCCAAAGCCGATAATTGCAAACAGGCGCTTGCCCGATTTGGGATGATGCAAATCCGTCACCAGTGCCCAGAACTGGGCAACTTGCGTGACACTGAAGATGCCCAGCCAGATAAAAAACGGCACACTGATCGCCAGACCATTAACACCAAGTAACCAGAAACCCAGTAATGTCACAACAAAAAAAAGTGTGATTCTGTTATAAAGTTTTTCACCGGTAACACGTTTATAGAGCGTACTGTATAACGGAATAACAATAAAAAGCACTAATGCCTGCAAAGCCACGGAATAACTGCGCAGCTCTGCGCTGCCATCAGTGAGGATAAAAGCTTCACGCGCAGGCTTGAGCAGGTAATAAGCAAACAGGATAAGAAAAATCCGCAGCGCCAGTTTGAGTGTTGGGCCGATTTCGTCACTGTGTATCGTTGCAGACAGTGACATCACACGGCCAGCCAGCCGTTTTATCGTATTCTTCATTAACTTTCTGTACTTTCCGGGCAGGCAACAAAACGCAGCATCTGTGATGGATGGATTGTCATATTTTGAGTGCTGATTACATTTGATAAGGGATTGACATGCGTCTTGAGCTTATGCCAACGCTGGCCATCCAACACCCAAAGTGTAAAGTTTTGTTCACTACGAACGCTTCCCAATTCCTGTCGCTGTGAGTCTTCCTGTAAATAATCCAGCTGCAAATCCATGACGCGTGATTTGAAGGGTGTTCGCAAGGTAATAAACCAGCTGCGCTGAATGCAGGATGCCGGATCATAGCCGGGTGGAAAAACAGTGGGCGTATGATTTATTGCAGACTCAACGTTGAATTTAGCAGCCTCCCCGTTATTATCTTTCAGTTTTATCGCCGCCAGTAGATACCCATAAGCGGGTGCTGCGATTGTTGCATACTGCCCGTTAGCGGAGACCTGCTGGCTGGCAAACAAACTGACGCTCAATGCCGGGCGTGGTGGTGCATCCGCCGGATTCCAGATTGCCAGCTCCGGGTTCCAGGGAACGGCACCTGTGAAAATTTCACGTAAATACGCATGCCGTCGCTGCACGTAATGCCAAAGGCTTTCCGTTTCTTGCGAAAAATCAATCGCGCTGTCTTTAAGATAGGGATCATCAATGCGTTCAGGTTGTAATCTGATCGCGGTACGGTCAATGCGTTCCCGCATGGCTTTCGGGCTGAACCAGCCAAAAGTTGCCGCTGCCCCATGTCGTTTCTCACCAAGCAAGTGCAACATTCGTTCAGTGAAAAGTTGATTGAGCACCGGGTTGCGTAATGTTTTTTCTTTTAATGGGTTGGGTGCGCCCAGCTCAGGAGGATAAAAATACTGAAAATTATCATTCAGAATATTTTCGGGAAAAGGTAGATAAGCATCCCAGTTACGCCCGAAAGACAGGTCGTAATCCCAAGGGATAACCACCCACTTCCCGGTAATCGCCGACCGATAAAGAAAGTAGTTTTTATTATAGGTATCACCATTACTGGTGAGCACATTGAGTGCCAGCCAATTAATGACCGAATCAACGTCAAAGTGCATTTCGAGGTATTCATGAAATTCTTTAACCGGTGTTTGCGCAATGTCATCCATAAGCGCCTGCAAAGGTGAAAAGTCTTTATCCCGTGGCGAGAGTTTAAACCAGCAGTCTTTCAGCGTTTTTTTGTGATGCGGCAGGAAATCACCACAAAACCGTGAGTCTGAAGGATGAAAAAACTGTCCGTCAGCACCCAGTCCGTAACGTGCCAGAACGCCGGTATCGAGCCACTCGGTATGCATAAACAGCCCGCTGTAGCGGTTGTTGATATAGACGCGCACGTATTGCAGTTCAGGGCCAGGCATCCCCAGTGCATGCACCAGTTGCCAGGCAAGCCATTCACGCTGCATCGAGCCATCGGTTGCCATGGCATCGAGGGATACTTTTTGCCGGCCTTTCCATTGCTGCCCATTTTCAAGTTTTATAAAAATACTTTTTTTGGGGAAACGACGGGTGAAACTGCCCGATACCTTGATACGCCCTTTTAGCATTTCTCCTGCATCATCCACGATGCTGACGGCGAACGAGGATGTATCGTGTGGATCTTTACGAAACAGAACATCAGCATCAATAGGTCGCATGTTGAGATGCAAGGTGCCAATACTCGTCCGGGATAAACCGGTTTGCTTTTCGATACTGTCAACCATACTCGCTTTTTCGGTGGTCCAGCGCTCATCCGCATGGACGGCCATACTCAGAAAAAACAATACAAGCACTCTGGATAACATCACTATCCCGGCAGCGCGGCAAATAAAATCGATGGATAATTTCACAGGATTCACTGGCTCCAGTCATGGCTGATATTTAAACCAACAGTCAGATTGTCAGTCACGTTTCTGCCCCACAGAACATGACCAACATTGGCCTGCCAGGACCAGCGCGCATTAATGCGGCTGGACCATGAGACTGCGGCTCTTACTTTATCGAAATCCGTCAGGCGGGTACGATTTTCAAATTTTGTTTTTTCAGGCGATTCATTGCGAAAGGAAAAATCACCGCTGATGCGCATACCAATTTTGCCAACAGCAGCAATACGATGCTGTACCGATAAGTAGCTGAGAAACTGATCCGCAGGGGGTCCCTGCCAAAGTCGAATGGCGACCCCTCCCTGCCAGGACCAGGAATTGACCAGTTCCCTCTCTTCCTCTTTGAATAACCAGGCGACACCCGCTTCGAGACCAAACCGACCGTTACCCGGACGCGATGAATTATCGCGCTCATAGCCCGTCGGGATAATGGTGGTAATCTCCCAGCTTTTACCATTGCGATACTTGTCCAGTCGCCCCCGAATACCCAGAGTCAGGTCTCCCACGCCGGTCAGGCTGTCATCACCACAATTGGCAGAGGCGGCACTTAATCCTGCAATCAGGGTGTAATAATAGCTATACCCGTATTCGATTTTTTGGTGCATGTACCAGTCACTGTTTCGACAGTCCACCTTTTTCTGGTTACTCTTGTCGTCCCAGCGCTGATCCCCTGTTGAATACGTAACACCCGCCCAGTAAAACCGCTCTGCTTCAGAGCGCATCCAGGGGCTGGCAGCCTGCACAATGGTTGCACATGTCAACATGGCCACACCAAACAGCAGCTGTTTAAAATAGGTTGAACAAACTAATCCTTGCATAAATCCTGTCCATGATCCGGAATTGACGTGGCACACTGCCAGGCTGCCTGAATCACCCCTTGCGCCGGTTTATTTTGTACCGTATAACCCGGATCTTCTGTGCCTCCGGCTTGCGGTGAACTTTTCCATTTCCATATCCAGACACCTTCAATCCATGGTCTGTCCATGGACATCAACCACTCCTGCATAATGACAACTTGCATTTGGTTATCGGCCCGTGGTTTTTCCTCACGTAATTTCCGCCAGTCCCAGGGATATCGTTCCCAGCCTTCAGCCGATGGTATACCGATTTCAAGTATCCAGGCGGTTTTGCCCTTTTGCTTGCGGATGGTTTCTCCCAGCTTGTTAATGCGCTGCGTAATCACCTCTCGCACTTGACCGGCATCGGCTTTTTCCGGGAACACCGGGTACAATGTAACGCCGACACTGTCCAGTAAATCCCAGTATGGAAATGCAATAACACCGTCTACGCCATGCGCAGCATAGGTAATGTGCCCGCTGAAATGGCGGCGTATGGCTTTAATAACATCGGGCCAGTATTTGCTCTTTCTCAACCGCTTCATCTCGGTGCCCACTACAAAAGCATCCACTTTGTTGGTTTCCGCGATCCTGGCATAGTGGGCTAAATGTGCAATATACCGTGTGAACCAGATTTGCTCATCCGCATCTGTCGCCAGTTTAATCCGGCCAGCCCAGGAGCCGCTGACCAGCAATTGAGGCTTGACAACAACATGCAGACCCTGGCGTTTTGCTTCACGTATTCCTGCAATCAGTTCCTCATCAGATACATTGTCAGCCAAAAACAGGTTCGTTGTTTGCGGGCTCTCCTGTTTCATAAAAGGGATAAAAGCAACAGAGTTGGCACCGGTTCGATGAAGTTTCTGAAGCGACTGGCAAACCTTTGGTGAGTCCAGCGCAGTCTGCCTGTCCTGTAGAAAATTGAATCCGTGCAGGATGGGCGCCGAACAGCTTGCATCAGCACTCTGAGTGATTAACAGCAACATACAAGCCCATAACGGCAGCAGATTGCGCAATTTATCAACCATCAACATGTTTGAATACCCGCCAGCCCTGATAATCATAAACCTGCTGATAGTCTTTCATTCCAGAGCGATACAGGTCAGGAAAATGTTTATTGATACGGTCCCAGTCACCTTGGCCTACACGCGGATCCGGCACGACAATATAGTCGATATCCGGTACCTGCCTGCGAACCTGTAACTTGAACAAGTCTGACTTGGGCAATGCCATTTTTTCTGTATTGCCATAAGCAGCAATAACACGATAGGCGCTAAAATCATCGATAAGTACCTCACCCTGCTGACGAAACAGAAACTGTCCCAGTGCAACATCTGCTGTATGCGTATTATTTAAACGGGCAAAAAGCGCATTTTGCCAATCACGTACGACGGGGTCCGGCGTTTGCAGAAAATTGTGCCAGCCAGATGCGCCCCCCGCAATCAGCAGCAGTACAACCGCCGGGAACGTCCAGCCTTTTCGAGTCCGGATAATACTCAGTTCTGCCATAACCGCCACCATGACCAGTGCCAATAGTTCAACGGGACGTTCAAGATAAAATTTACTGGTCGCAAAGGCGATGGCAATCAGCGGAACTGACATCAATGCCAGACTGACTTTCAGGTGATCCTTGTGTTTCGCGGCCAGTGCCAGCAATAAAAACACAATGGGAAAATAAACCAGCAGCAGCATAAACGCCGCAGCCAGCGGTGCAAACCATTGGCCGCCATACTGAATCAGCCAGGGTGAATCCGCAGCATGCTGCCAGGCTCCGAGAAATGTGGAACCGGGTTGACGAATAAAATGACCTGGCCCACCTTCAAAAACCCAACCGAGATACGCCCATGTCAACACAGCCACACCCAGTGGAATACAGATAACAATATAAACACTCAAAGGCGCTTCCAGAAAAATACGCCGTGGTGCAATTAATGCGAAAAAAGGAAACAGGGCAATAAAAATAAACAACGCCACAGCATCAACAAAAAATAACAGGCCCAATAACAGACCCAGCATAATAAAAGAACGTAGATCCGCCTGAAAATTCATCCGCAAGCAGGCCAGATATACGAAATAAAAAATCAGAAGGGTAAGCGCAATATGTCCACCCGTCGTGGCGGCCCATAACAGAGGCGCCTGAAACAACACCAGCATGAGCAGCAGGAAACGTTGCCACAATGCAAATTCCTGATGACGCAATTGGTGATTCCAGACCGTCAACAATAGTGCAATCAATAAACTGGACAAGAGATACGGTGCCACACCTTGCGCATCTGGCGACAACCAGGCAAAGGGCATCAATAAATACAAAGGCAGATGCGGTGTATCCAGACCAAGATTCTCAAGGCGGAATGGATCTGCATCCAGAACACCCAGCACCTTTACCCAGTCCCGCAGTGCCATTTCATGGCTGAAGTTGTTTCCTGTCAACCAGACACAAAAACCGGTCAACAAAACCCCGAACAACAACAGCCAGGCAAAGTCCGCTCTCTGTCGATTCACTTTCATACGTCGGCCTGGTCTTTTTTCTCACGCGGATCAACATGCAAAAAATTAGTCAAGCCATGCGTGGTTTTTTCCCAGTAGAACGGTTTATGAATAAGCTGCCAAAGCGCTTTATAGGCCGCAATTGACATCATCAGCCAGTAAACAGGCACTGTCAGCGCCCAGGGTATGAGGTGATACAAATGACGTTTGAAGACGCATAATGTTGACAGGTAGATTAATAACCCGTTACCCAGCAACAGGCTGAACAGGCTGGCATACAGAATAATAGAGGGGAAAATGACATCCAGCACATGGGTCTGGGTATACAGCCAGCCGAAATACGTTAAATAAAGGAGCGGAGCCAACAGACAGCTGAGAACAGCGCCACCGATGAAAAACTGGAAACCCCAAAAGCCGACATGCCCCAGTGACCGATACAAGCGCACAGGATGACGCATATGCACCAGGTACGTTTGCATATAACCCTTGATCCAGCGTGAACGCTGTCTGATCCAGTTACCAAACCGGTTCGTGGCCTCTTCATAAGTTGTTGAGTTAACCACACCCACATGGTAATTCAGCTGCGTCAGGCGGACGCCCAGATCAGCATCTTCCGTGACATTATAAGGGTCCCATGCATTAACCTTTTTTAGAATCCGCAGCTTGAAATGGTTCGAGGTGCCTCCCAGAGGTATCGGTATTTTCAATGCCTCAAGTGCAGGCAGATAAAAATCAAACCAGAGGGAATACTCCAGCGTGAACATCCGTGTGAGCCAGTTTTCATTGGCGTTAAAATAGTTAAGACGCGCCTGGATGACCGCCGTATTCTCCGGCGCTTTGCGAAAAGCAATAACCGCTTTCTTTAACTGATCACGTTCCGGCTTGTCCTCGGCATCATAAATCGTCACCAGTTCGCCGCGTGCGAAACTCAGTGCATAATTGCAGGCTTTGGGCTTGGTTTTAGGCAACGAAACCGGCACACGAATAATCTCGAACATACTTTCCAGGTCAAGATTTTTGGCCGCAGCAATGGTTTCCTCGTCGTCCTCTTCAAGGATCAGCTTGATATCCAGCTTTGAAAGTGGATAGTCAATATTGCGCAATGATTCGGTAATAATTGGCAATACGCTGGGCTCTTTGTACATGGGGACAAGCACCGTATAAAAAGGCAGGTCACGATCATTGATCGCACGGACTTCTTCATCCGTGACCTTGACATCAATGTTTGCATGGCTGCCGACCCATGCGAACAACATACGCAAACCAAAATTCAACAGCATAAAAAGGCTGATAAAAACATTGGCCAGAACCAGGGTCGCAATGGGCCAGAATGTGGCGGATACAATAAGCACCGACAACACACCAAATATCCAGAACAGTTGTGCGCGGGTAAAAACCTGTCCGGCGGAATTCACTGGCTGCTGCCGGGCAAGCTCATTCACGGCCCGGTCACTGAAATGATGGTCTGCCTCGTTTTGCGCTGACCATATAATGTCAAACTTGGAGGTTATGACATAATCATACAAACCATCACTATGCTCATCCATATACTCAAACACCGCTGGTGTCGGGTCGGCCACGGCAAACAGAATCCCTCCGTCCATTTTACGTAAAGGCAACACGAGCAGTTCTGTGTAACGGGTAAGCTCGTCATCTCGCCATAACGCTTTATCCGGACGTTCTTTAAAAAGGTCAACAAATGGTTTTTGATACTGAATGGCAAGCGTGAGATAAAAATCCTGAGCGCGCACCCATCCCTTGGAGAGCAGAATATCGCCCAGACGTGTACCCCATTTTTTTTGCAAATCAAGCGCAGTGTCCAGCTGCTTTTGCTGAAGTAATCCACGGGTAATCAGTAACTCTCCAAGTGGCGCAGAATCACTCATCGTATCCTTCATAAAAATGGTTGAGCCATCCATAGATCTTATCGCCTCACACAGACTGACGGTTATTGCTCTGCTGTTGACGTTGGCGTCTGAACAGATAAACAATACCCAGCACCAGAGTCAGCCATACAAAAACCATAATCCAAAAACGATATTCACTAATGGCCGCCAGCCAGTTACGAGTTGACGGGTAATGCACTCTGGCCAAAGTAGGCTCTGTACTGTTCAGGCTGAACAGCAAACCATTGCGGTCCGCAAAAGCAACATCATCTTCATTGAGAAACAACCTGCGTATATCTGGATAAGGGTCACTGTCACCGGAACGTAACCACAGTCCGTGTTGACCATGGCTGGTCACAAGCTGTGCAATGGCAATGCCCGATAACTCATTCACCTTTAATAAAGACTCGCCTTTTCTATCCTTGACCTCAATAACACCCTGCTCAAAATCAACGGGCGCATCCAGTTCTGAAAATGCAACATCGCCCAATGCAATAAACGGGCGTGCAGGAGTAAGGGTATTGCCTGGCTTGACAAAAATGGCTTTACGCTCAGCAAAAGGTACCGGGAAGTTTGCGGTAAAAGCAGCGGTAAAGCGCAATGACTGTTCCGGGCTGTCGAGATAAGCCGAAGGCAGGTAAATATCAAATTGTTCGGCAAGATAGGCCGGAAGATCCACAAACCGTTCAGGTTTCGCGGTATTTTGCTCAAGAACCAAGGTGCTTTCTGGCAATAGCTGCACCGGGAATGTGGTAAGCCCCTGTTCAGAATTGCCATTGACTGACGCTGTATTTATAATTTGTATACGCAAATTATTATACAATTGCTGATATCTGGCAGGTAGCGGAATTTGAAGGCGCTGCACACCATCACGGCCATCCAGATGTTGTGCATACACCATGATATCATTCAAATAGGTATATAAACTGAATGCTGCCGTATTGGACGGCGGCGGCACCATCAGATCCAAAAACAATACCGCCGGGCGTGTACCCGCAGGCATTCTGAAAGGGTCCAGTAACAGATTCCATTCCGTGTTGGCCCAGACGTAACGGGTTGATGTGTCCATACCAAAATCGGCAAGTCGTATCTCATGCATGCCATCATCAGAAGCGGTAAATTTTTCACCGGAACCGGTTGTCAGCATTTTATACTGGCGTCCTGCCACCAGTTTTTGCCAGGTGGTGTTCATCAATGCCGAAGCTGATGTCTCAGCAGGCCGGGTAATAGAAATAACACTGCGCAACGGGCTGCTCAGCAACATAATCGTGTTGTCATCATCAAGGGTTTGCAACAAGTCCGGGGGTTCCTGCTCCGGCTGTGCTGACTGCAACTCCAGCAGCAACCGCTTCTTCAGGTTTGATCTATCCCCGATGACGATATGACCGATCTCAGGATAATGCGTAATAACAATATTTTTCCCCTGGCGATACAGATGATCCATGATCCCCCAGACAGCATTAAATTCGTCTTCAGAAAAAGGTCTGTCCGGTATTGTCAAAACGACCTTCCCGGGTAACAGTATCCAGGCATCGCGCAGTGAGGCAATCGTGTCCTGATAGCCAATGGTGAGTGTTGAATCCGCCTCAATATGCAGTAAAGCACCACTGGTACGCGCATCCGGATAACGATCATTTGTGGTGAGCAAGGTTACTTTGACAGTGATATTCAAAGTACCCGGTTGTATTAAATTGACAGGAATATCGACCTTGAGATCACGGCGGTATTGCTCGTCCGTCAACTGCACCTGCTTAAGCGGGTGACCATTCGCCAGCAGCAGGATATTTGAACGCTGGCCCAGCAACGATGAAACGTTGTAACGGAGATGAATACTTGCAGAAGATACTTTTGTATCATGTGGAATAGCGTAAGCCAGCTTTGCTTCATGACCGATTTCAGTATTCGCAAAATGAATACCCTCTTCATACCCAAGCTCTTCCAGACTAATCGATACCTGCCCGCCTGATGTGGCAATGCCGGTACTGTCAGTCGCTATACTGACACCTGAGCCAAACCCTACAGATGGCAAAACAAAAAACAGAAATAAAATTGAAGCTGCACATTTAAAAAATTGTATTTTACAACAAGCAGGGTTCTGCCAACTCATATTATAAAGTCCATTCAAATAACTCTCGCCGCACTCGTCGTGAAGCGGGGTATTGCATTAATCAGCTCAAATGCCTACGCAGCAAGCTGACGAAACATCAACAAGAAAGAATGTTCAGAAATCATAAATTTTGATTTTTATACAGAAAACTACGGGGAATATACCCCTGAGCGGTCATTAAGAAGAAATAGAAATAACAAATTTAACGGTTAATTCTATTCACCTGCATACGCTTTATATAGTTTTATAAAATAGTTTTTATATGAAACCAGCAATCATTTGTGAGCTTCGATGACGACACACCATGAGGCTTACGCAAATGTTACTTACTTCTCCAAAACTCTAAAATCAACAACATTCCCCTGAAACAAGCATAACAGACATAACAACGAATACATATTCTTATTCTTTAATTTTTATTTACGTATTTGCCAATTAACATTTTTTTTGCAATCTGCAAATCACGCTCGATATTCGGTGATGCAGTTTCCCGCCAACACAGGAACAATAAAACTATAAACACCTCTACTGTAACCAAAAAATTGCGACCTTTTACACCCGCGCAGCAATAACCGATAGTGATTTTTTTCGACGCCACCAACGCCTTAATCCGGTACGCGACAAGGTAAATTGACTACCATTGCAGGCATAAAGGGCAAGCTCATCAATCTCGTTTCGACGCAATGCGTTCAACAAAGGAAGCATCCATTCACGATTGAATGCGCGCACCCATTGTGCCCAGCCCGCCATTTCCCCATTTTGCCAACAACACAATAAATCATCCAGCACCAGCAAATGCTCGCCGGATGAAAGGGCGGCGCTTAACCACGTTGCAGCATTTTCCGGCAACCGCTTGTGTGCTGTATTTGACAGTGCAACCAGCCCCTGACTCACAGGTTCATTGCTCCACACCTGGCTCCATTGACTGCGTTTATTGTCGGAGAGTATCGCTGGCGTTTCACCCCCGCCCCAAAACCACAGACTACTCACTGGCGGCTGTCCTACGGCTTGTCTTCCCTGATTTACTGCACTGATATGCAAAACCATTTGCACTTCGTTCATCAGACGATGCCATTGTTTACCGTCCACGCCACCCGGCAAGTATTCACCAATGGCCCGACCGCGCACTTGCGCCAAATCGTAAGTACGCAACCTCGGTGCATCAGACTGATGTAAATACCAGCGCGTGGGCGTCGCGGCTTCAATATGCCAGCCATCCTGCGCAAATTGTGTATTCAGGTCAGCCACTAACAAATCAGCTTCGGCCTGGGACAAGGACAAACTTTCCGGCCCCACCAGCACCAGATGATCACGGTCCGGGATCAGCTGCACCGGATCAGCCCGCAAGCACCAACCCGCTGCTGACCGTCCTGTGTCACCGACATAACCGACAGCGGCCACCGGCAAGTCAACATCCGCTGGTGTAACCACGTCAAAAAGTGCAAACAGCACCGCCTCAAAACCGGCACCTGAAAAACGCTGTTTTTGCGCACGGGAAAAGAAACACTCCAGCTCAGGCAAACGTCCCGCCTGAGCAAACACAGATTCACGCCCGGCAGGTGGCAAATCCAGCAGGCCCGGCAGCACTAGCGTGCAACGCCGCCCTGATGTGTTTTGATCATGCGCCATGGGAGTTCAGGTGTTTTTCCGGTGTAAAAACATCGCATCACCGTAACTGAAAAAACGATACCGTTGTGCAATGGCATGTGTGTAGGCTGTTTTTATTTCGTCAAAACCGGCAAAGGCACTCACCAACATTAATAACGTGGATTCCGGCAAATGAAAATTAGTGATCAGGGCATCCACCACACGAAACGTGTAACCGGGAGTGATAAAAATATCCGTATCTCCCTGAAAAGGAACCAGCTCCCCTCCACGGGCTGCGCTTTCCAATGCACGCACGCTGGTTGTACCCACCGCCACCACACGACCACCACGGGCCTGTGTTTGTTGCACCGCCGCCACCGTGTCCGCCGACACCTCGATGGTTTCCTTATGCATGTGGTGTTCCGCGATATTATCCACACGTACCGGCTGAAACGTACCGGCCCCTACATGCAGTGTGATAAAAGTCGATTCAATGCCCTGCTTCGCCAGCTCATCCAGCAAATTCTGATTGAAGTGCAATCCCGCTGTCGGTGCAGCAACCGCTCCCTGTCGCTGGGCAAATACTGTTTGATAACGCTCACGGTCCCCGGATTCATCAGCACGCTCGATGTACGGAGGCAATGGCATATGGCCGTGGCGCTCCAGTAGCGTCACCACCGATTCCGGTCCTTCAAAACTCAGACAAAAAAGTGCGTCCTCACGTCCTGTTACTGTGGCCCGCACCTCGCCCTCCAGCAATAAGCGGCTGCCCGGCCTGGGGGATTTGCTGGCCCGCACATGGGCCACTATACGATGCTCATCAAGCACCCGCTCCACCAACACCTCCACTTTGCCACCCGTGTCTTTCTGACCAAACAGACGCGCCGGAATCACCCGGGTATTATTCATTACCAGTAAATCACCCGGCTGCAACAGCGCACCCACTTGTGCAAACACGGCATCCTCAACGGTGTTACCCCGCAGCACCAGCAAACGGCTGGCCGTCCGCTCGGCAAGCGGATGCTGGGCGATCAGCTCAGGGGGTAAATCAAAATGGAAATCACAACGACGCATGGCGCGGGAGTGTAGCAAACTACCCTGTAAAAAATCTCCTTCCCCTGCAACTTGCCTGTAACGCGCTAAACGCATATCATGTGCGCCGTCTCAACAAGTGAGAATGCCGGGGTGGCGGAACTGGTAGACGCGCCGGATTCAAAATCCGGTTCCTTCACGGGAGTGCCGGTTCGATTCCGGCCCTCGGTACCATCTCCTTGATTTACATTATTATTCTGCGTTCGCCGATGTTTGTTGGTCGATCCCGGCTCAACCACAGAGATATCAACAGTTGTTTGCGTCTGGCCGCATTGCACATCGTCGCAATAGCGGGCCATTGCTCCTCATCGCACCTTCCCAGCCACAAAATTCAACGCACTCTAGCAGTTATTCAACTGCGGACTTCGGGTTGAAAGGCGTAATGCCACATATTACACTCGGACAATGATAAAGACCTTTGCTCACAAGGGGCTTGAGCGCTTTTTTCTGACCGGGAGCAAGCGTGGCATTACCACACAGCATGCCGCACGTATTGGCCGTCTTTTGGATCGGCTAGAGGCATCGGTGGAAGTAGCCGATATGAACTTACCCGGCTATCGTTTCCACGAACTCGCTGGAAAGCGTAAAGGCACCTACAGCGTGGCGGTCTCCGGTAACTGGCGCATCACCTTCGCTTTCCGGCAGAGCGACGCCCACAACGTAAACCTGGAGGATTATCACTGATGGCTACCAGAACCCGCAAACCCACCCACCCCGGCGCGATCCTGCGTGAAGACATCCTGCCCGAGCTGGGTATGAGTCAAGCCGAGCTTGCCCGGCGTCTAGGCGTCTCGCGCCTTACTGTGTCCGAATTGATCCACGAGAAGCGCGCCCTTTCCCCCGACATGGCCATGCGTCTCGCTCGCCTGCTGAATACCACCCCCGAGAGCTGGCTAGGGATGCAACAAGCACTCGCGCTGTGGGAATTGCAGAACGAGCGCGGTGCTGAGTATCAGAAAATAGGAAGCGTGGCCGCATAAGCTCGACTCAGTGTAAGCAAGTCTACAACTGATGCAGCCGATCAACCCCTGTAGTTATACAGACTGGTCGGCCCTCTGTTTTCAATACCTAAATTCCGCAACTGACCGCTTTAGAGAATGCAATAACACATTCCCTGACACGCTCCTTATCTTGCTTTGATTGTGCCTGTATCCTGACTGACGACCCTGTACCCTTCCAGTGCTTTTGGCAATGCTTTTTCAGTGTCGGGATGCCTGCCATCCAAACCAATCTTGATGACCGTTTCTCCTTCAGACAGACCAATACCCACCGAAACCACACCCGGCAGAACCATTAATTCTGTCTGGTATTTTTCCTTTACCTGCTGAATAGTCATTCGCATATCCGTTTCCGCAAGAGTCAAAGTGATGGCAAAAAACAATGACAGAAAAAAGACAAGCCGCTTCAGGTTCAAAGACTCAGGTCCAGGGCGGAAAAGACATTTTCCATACGATTGATAATTGTCGTTGTATCGCTCCCGGCAAACAGCAGCCCCACCAGATTCCTGTCATTGTCCAGCACCGCCGAACCACTGTCACCGCCCTGACTCATAGCCCCGGCCATGATCTGATCAGTGAACCGGCCAACCTGTCCTCCGCCGTACTGCACATTAACAGTGACATCAATCTGTTCGATAGTCCCCGTGGTGTATTCTGTCGTGCGACCGCTTTTTTGGATCGCCATACCCAATACCCCTGGCGTCATCCCGGCAATAGCTCCGATATCAAGAATGTCAGCGGAAATATCATTGTCATCAAGCGGTTTGGCAATAGCGGCATCCACCCGATTATCTTCGGCCTGAACCCTGACCGCTTGCAGACGGGTACGGCTCCCCGTGGAGGCCGCAAGCAAATTCAGTATCGCGGCGAAACCATTGCCGATTGGGCAATCACTCGGTAAACCAATACCTCCGCTCAGATTAATGGGAACAAACTCAAGCAGGTTCGCAATATGGTCACCCGGAAATTGACCACCATCAGCCGGACCAGGCTGCAGAATAGCATCACCAATCCCGGCAACATTGCTGTTGGCCAGCACATGATTATTTGAAAGAATCACCCGCTGACCCTGTTTTTTCACAATACAACCGAGTGTACCCGCCGTAACATCACGGTGGGCGATACTGACTCCGCCGGGTGCCGGTCGATGGCGTTGGGTATGCGTATTAAGCGCCCGTATGCGGCCAGTTTCAACAACGTCTGTTGTGATTCCATCAATTTGTTTCGGAATAAGGTCTTTACTGTTGAGCTGTATCCCGGGCAGCTTTTTCTCAACCGAGCAGATGATTGAAAGATTCAGGCTTCTCTCTCCCGCACTGGTTTTATAACCGATGCCGGTAGCCACTACATTTTGTTTTTTTAGCAGATCATTACAAACACGCTGAAGCACTCTCCCAATGGACTTGATATCTTCGGCCATGTCTTATCTCCTGGGTAATATCGTCAATAATATTCCCCCCTCTCCCCTCAACGTAATCTGAACCTGTGAAGTTTCTCACATTTCATAAATACTAAAATTAACCTCCCCAAACGCCGACCTGCCTTTGTGCGGATTCCAATACCCGTTTTTTCACCCATGAGAAATACGGATATTGCCAACCCGTCGCTCATACTTGATGCAGAACACAAAGATTGACGCGAAAAATACAAATGAAGTTATGTTAGACAAAAAATGCAAAAAAAATGACATCTGAATCCCCCCACATAACCGTCAGGCTAAGCTCTACCCGGAAAGAGGGTGAGACTGGAGTATTACCGGCTTTTTATTCGACTTTCTTCAATACAGAGTAAAACGGTAGGGTGGAACAAGCGCAGCGGTTCCACCAATAGGCGATAAGAAACAACAATAGCCTCTATGTCCACCGGCAAACCTTGATGTTCTTTTCCCGCTTGCTGGAACCGCTGCGCTTGTTCCACCCTACCCGGCTTAGCCTGACGGCTATGTCCCCTACCTCTCATGCATGCCCAATACAGATGCACACCCACCGCCGCCCTGTTAATATGCGACAAGAACTCGTTAGTATCATTTTGTGCAAAAATCCGCTGTACCCAGACTGATTTTTGCCCGCAAAACCTGGGAGACACCATGGAAGAAAATATCCAATCCACCCTGCAAGAAAATCGTCTGTTTGCCCCCTCCGCTGAGTTTTCCAGCAAGGCACGCATTAAAAACCGCGCTGAACTGGATGCCTTGCGCGCCAAAGCCGAAGCCGATCACGAAGGTTTCTGGGCCGAACTGGCTCGTAATGAACTGGACTGGCAAACACCGTTCACTTCCGTGCTGGATGAAAGTAATGCACCCCATTATCAATGGTTCAGCGATGGCAAACTCAATGTGTCGTACAACTGCCTGGATCGCCACCTGGCCGAGCGTGGCGACAAAACGGCCATCGTATTTGAGGGTGAAAAAGGTGACGCCCGGCACATCAGCTACTCAGAGCTGCACCGCGATGTCTGCCAGTTCGCCAATGGCCTGAAATCACTGGGCGTTGGTCTTGGCGACCGGGTGATTCTGTACATGCCCATGACCCCCGAAGCCGTAGTGGCCATGCAGGCCTGCGCACGCATCGGTGCCACACATTCTGTGGTGTTCGGTGGCTTCTCGGCAGAATCATTGAAAGACCGTATCGAGAACGCCGGTGCAAAAGTGGTTATTACCGCCGATGGCGCCCACCGGGGTGGCAAAATTGTCGAACTGAAATCCGCAACGGATGAAGCACTCAACAGCGGATGCGCCAGCACTGAAAAAGTCATCGTACTGAAACGCACCGGCCATGATATCAACTTCACTGACTCCCGTGATATCTGGTGGCATGAATTGATTGAAGGCCAGGAATCCACCTGCGAACCGGAATGGGTGGGCAGTGAGCATCCCCTGTTTCTGCTTTACACCTCGGGCTCCACCGGCAAACCCAAAGGTGTCCAGCACTCCTCCGGCGGCTACCTGCTGAATGCCATTACCAGCATGAAATGGGTATTCGACATTAACGACACTGACATTTTCTGGTGTACCGCCGATGTGGGCTGGATCACCGGCCATACTTATGTGGCCTTCGGCCCCCTGGCCGCAGGTGCCACCATGCTGATGTATGAAGGCGCACCCACAGTGCCAGACGCCGGGCGTTTCTGGAAAATCTGCGAAGATCACCACGTCACGATTTTTTACACGGCCCCCACCGCCATCCGTGCCCTGATGAAGGCAGGCGATGATTTACCAAATCAATATGACCTAAGCAGTATCCGCCTGTTAGGCACTGTGGGTGAACCCATCAACCCCGAAGCCTGGATGTGGTACCACAAAATTATCGGCGGTGAACGCTGCCCCATCGTTGATACCTGGTGGCAGACTGAAACCGGCTCACATATGCTTGCGCCCGTGCCCGGTGCCGTAGCCACCAAACCCGGCTCCTGCACCCTGCCACTGCCCGGTATCGCCGCAGACATTGTGGATGCCGAAGGCAACTCCATCACTGAACCCAATCAAGGAGGCATACTGGTCATCCGTAAGCCCTGGCCCTCCATGATTCGCACCGTATGGGGTGATGAGCAACGCTATTACGACACCTACTGGAAAATGTTCGATGGCAAACTTTATGTCGCCGGTGACAATGCCCGCCGTGATGAAGACGGTTATTTCTGGATCATGGGCCGCATCGACGACGTGCTCAACGTCTCCGGTCATCGTCTCGGCACTATGGAAGTAGAGTCCGCACTGGTGGCCCACCCTAAAGTTGCCGAAGCGGCCGTGGTCGGTCGTCCCCATGACGTGAAAGGTGAAAGCATTTTTGCCTTCGTGGTACTGCGGGGTGAACGCCCGGCAGACGGCATCGACAAAGCACTGACCGCCGAACTGCGCGACTGGGTTGCCAAACAGATTGGCCCCATCGCCAAACCTGATGACATGCGTTTTTCTGACAACCTGCCCAAAACCCGTTCCGGCAAAATCATGCGCCGTCTGTTACGCACCATCGCCGCCGGTGAGGAAATCACTCAGGATACCTCCACCCTGGAAAATGAAGCCATCATACTTCAGCTACAAGGCAAAGCCTGAGCCGGGCGCGGAAGCGAGGCTTTAGCCTCGCCTTGCGGCTCAGGACTGAACCCTCCTTGTCCGCACCGGACTTTCTCATTCCATGATAATAGACATGAATATCACAGCTCAGACCGAAACCTTTGTATTCACACGGTATACCATTTGACAAACGGCCTCCATCGAGGAGGAGGACCAGTGGCCAACGGTTATTCCGAAAACACGCAGGCCTTCCCGTTTTTGGGCATCAGCCAGTTTTGTGGTCAGGTGTTCCGGTACGGGAAACCGGCCATCACTGACCAATAAAATATCAGCATGCTGCCAATGGCGTTCTGTAATTTTTTCCAAAGCCCGGGCAAAGGGTTCGCGAATATCTGTCCCGCCATGGAATGTTTGTTGCAGAAAACGAATAATGGCTCTCAGGCCATCTTGGTCAAATGATAAAGACTGTTCCAGCAGTTGTCCGGGACCACTGAATGCAAATAATAAACAAGGTTGTCCCAAACGGGCGGCCTGGCGGATAACTTCCAGGCAAATTGCTTTAGCGAGTTGTTCTGGCTCTCCGTGCATGGAACCTGAGGTATCGATACAGAGGATGATGGGGCCTTTTTTCCTTGTGCCGGAGGACGATGAATACGGGTGGTTTTTTTCCGATGTCGGTATGTCTGGCTGATGATCTGACAATACCCCTTCTACCTGATAGCTGAGTAATGCATTTTCTGCACGACGTACGTGCCATAGCATGTGCAGTTTTGGATGACCGAGAAAGGCGGCTTCTTGTGGCAGCATGCGGGCAATATCGCCACTCCGGGTCACGCCTTGCGTTGATAAGGGCGATTTAATTTTTATCGGTTTTTCTTCGGCTATTAACGTGTTGTCTGATGTTATGCGGGACCGTTTGTATGCTGAAACGGTTTGCTGTTTTTGTCCAAGGATACTGATGACTTTTTTAAGTTGCGGATGGTCGCGAATCAGTTTTCGATAAGCGATAAAGTCACGCCAGCCTGCGGTGGCCAGGATACCTTTGGAAAGATCCCAGCCCCGTCCTGGGCGAGTTCCCATGCTGCTGAAAATTTCGCGGGTTTCTTTCCATTGAAACAATAATTTTATCCATTGTTGTTCGAGGTTTTCACCAATATCTGTCAGGCTGTTAAATTCACTGTTCGCAGACGGGTTTGCAGACGGTGTATTTTCTGTGTTTGTGGACGGGTTGTCGTTAAGTGTGTCGTTTTCCGGCTGCCGGGAATGGAGGTCATTTTGGGAGGGTTGTTGTGCGAGGATGTCGTCAAACAAACTTTCAGTGTTATGTAGCCGTTGTTGCAAGATACTTTCAATGGCTGTACAGATGTCTTGTAGTATCTGGTCAACCAGGCTTTCTTCGTCACGACAAAAGGGTAATAAATCAACCGCATGAAGACGTTGGTGGATGATTTTTGCCATATCCGGCTCCGGCCAGAAAATATCATTAACCGGTGGCAGAAAACCGTGTAAAAGATTCTCCCGCCAAAAGAGAATGCCGCGAACCCGCTCTTGCAGGTTGCCATATGCCAGTGTCACTACCCGGTCAAACAGGGTTTCAGGAAGCGCATCCAGAAATTGAAACTGTTCTTCCAGGCATAAGGCTTTCATAAATTACCCGGGGTGAGATCAGGCTTGTTTTACCGGTAGCTGGCTAAAGCCGACACGCAGTTTTTCGATGCGCCCGGCCAGCGTTTGAATGACGTGAAGACTTTGTTGCAAATTGTCATGAGCCGGGGTAACAAAGGCTTTTTCTACCCACAGGCGTTGTGATATGTCGGCTTTTAATGTTGACAGTTTTTCATTCACGGCCTGTTCGTAGCGTTTAATGGCATCCAGAATGACCTGTACTTCCTGCACCCGCTCGGCAACATGTGTCTGACTGAAGTATACAGGCTCAGCATGTGGCGGGTAGTGAATATCGCGGGTTAAACGGTTTTCCGGGTCTGCTGTGTATTGCGCCAGTGAGACCCATTTTCCATCTATGTGACATTGTTGGTAATGGTCATCAAAAAAAAGTGATGCCAGTTCTTTTTGCTGATAGCCTTTGCCGTTATTGGTGCGGTCCGCCTGATCGGGGGGCGCCAGATACAATGGCTCCCCGTTTATCGTCAGTTCTTCCTGATGGCCTGAGCGCAGTGTCAGCTCACCTTCAGTGTCGAGATATAACGGATGACCGTTTTCATCGTGTAATTGCCGATGACTGCCCTGTTCATTGTTCAGGGTATTTTCCCAGGCATCGGCCAGACGAGTAAGGCGTGCAGGATTAATAATGGCATCTGCACCAAGGCTTTTTTCATACCATTGCAACAAGTCGGCGCGTTGCTCCGGTAAATGCCACAGGCAATGTTGCAATAACCAGCAGTCCCATACGTCAACGGTAGTACGTCCATCGGTCCAGGCAGCCACTTTGAGCAGTTTCACCAGCTTCCGCCAGCGCCGGTCTGATACATAATGGTTTTGTGCTGTTAAATGCTCGCGTAACTGGCTCAGAAGATAGTGAACATCGTCATCCAGCAGGACTTGTGCGGATTGCGTTTGTATTTGTTGCAGGTCGTCGCGAGTCAGCTTCCATTGTGGATCAATAACCGGTATTTCGATGTTTTCCAGCATTAATAGTTGGTTAAAACCTTCAGGACTGATGGGCTCAACGTGGTAGCGCAGTAAAAAACGATCATACAGTGCATCCAGTTCGTCACCTTCGGGCAGTTCGTTGCTGGCCGCAATGACCGCAACCAGCGGAATTTTGATGCGTCGGCTGCCGTTATCAAATTCACGTTCGTTCAATATTGTAAGCAGTGCATTGAGGATGGCGCTGTTGGCTTTGAATATCTCGTCAATAAAGGCAATGGATGCGTCAGGAAGGTAGGCTTGTGTCAGGCGTTCATAACGGTCATCTTCCAGCGCCTTGATGGACAACGGGCCAAACAATTCTTCCGGTACAGAAAACCGGGTGAGCAGTCGCTCAAAATACTGACCATGATCAAAGACGAGGTGGAGTCTTCGTGCCAGTGCGCTTTTGGCAGTGCCGGGCGCACCAATCAATAGCAGGTGTTCTCCCGAGAGGGCAGCTAACAGGGCCAGACGAGCCGGTGTTTCACGTTCGATCAGTCCCGACTGCAAGGCGGTCTGTAGCTGTTGGATGCGTGTTTTCATGTTGTTATTTCAGCAAAGGCTACACACCACACAACGGAAAGGAGCCTCAATGCAAGTGCCCATTTTTTCATAAATGTTCCATTCTATATAAATCACTTATCTGGAAGGCTGCTGAAATCCTTTAAGGTTATGCATATCGAACGAGCAATATGGATAATTTTCACTGCAACAATTTTCACCACACCCTAGCATTATCCCGTTACTAAAGTACATAATACCGCCGTAATCAAAGGTAAAATCAGCATTGCTACCATTCAGGAGTACACTTCCCTTAACACTACACCCGGTTGTAGAATAATAATCATGGACTTCTTTTTCAGTAACCCGTGTACCTGTATGTAAAATGTGCTTTATTACTGATGAATTAATTTTTTCGCAGCCATAATTATTCAAATCGGTTAATCGATAATCTGATTTTATTTTTGAGAAGCTGACACTCTCGTGGTTTTTGTTGGTAACAGTATATGTGGAGCATGAAACAGTTAAAAACACCACAATAACAAAAACCCACTGCCCTCTCATTATTTTATAACCCGAACAATATCGTTAACGTCTTTCCATTATTCCCGTCTCGGCTGACATCCAGTAATTTCAATAACGACAACAAACCGGATACCTGCCTGTGCCGGCATAACAATGAGGTACTAACAGGACAGCAATGCTGAAACATTAATGCCCGTCTGGCACTACCCCTACCTGCGGCATGTTGGCCAGCCCTGTTTCTCTGGCATGTTCTTCGAAGGCTTTATTTTTCCAGAAGAAGGCTCCCGGCATGGTGGTCGGGATCACCAGTACATAGAACAAGGCCCGTCCAATCACATTCATTGCCAGTAGTGATATCAGGGTGATGCTGCCAAGCACCAGCACCATTGGTGACAGAGCTACGCTGTCCAGCGTTAATAAAAACACTAATAACAAATTGGCACCTAACAGGGTATTTCGCAACACATAGGCATAACCAAATTTGGTCGTCTGTTCAAAGTGCGATGCAGCGCCCTCGCCTCCCTGTCGTTTGAGGTCGCGTGCATGAGCCAGCAGTCCAATACTTTCCAGAAGCAGGCCGCAAAAAATCAGCCATGCCAGGGAAGGTAATAATGCCTGTATGGCAGATAAACCTGATGCGATGCCACTGACCAGTAAAATCAGCACAGAACCCAATACCAGGGCGGTGCCAACAAAGCTGCTGCCGGTTTGCCAGTGATTCCAGTACGGGCGTGCAGGAATGCGGTAGAGTTTATACATGTAATAAAAGCCCACCAGTCCACCGATGATTGCGGCGATGGCAGAGGCCACTGCCAGCCAGTGTATAACAGGCAGTACCAGCAGGTTGTAATGAATGAGGCTGGCAAAAAAACCATAGCCCACCATGCCACCAAAAAAGAGTGATACACCGGCAATTTCACGACTGACCGGTGACAGTCGCCAGTTATTAAACCCGCGATAAAAACGTAACGGTTTGCCCAGGTGCATGTTGAGCTTGAACATGCCGATGGCCAGTATGACAAACAGCGTGGCAAATAATGGCAGAAAGGCTTCGGATGTCGCCGTGGCCACAGCTGACAAACCCAGCCATGGTGCAAATATCAGTAACATAAAAGCACCGATAACGGTTTGCGCACAAAGGGTAAAGGCGATGTGTGCATTTTCGTGTGAGCCCAGCAGTTTACGCAGATTCCACTGACGTTGCAGTTTGCCTTTTTTCTCATCCACCACGGGAATATATTTTTCCTGCCGGTCATCACGATGATATTTCAGTGGCATGGAATCCGGGCGGCTCATTTCACGCGGCATGCTGCGTTTTTGCTGAAAACGAATATTGGGATGGGTAATATCTGTGGTGGGAAACCCGGGAATGTCCAGTTTTGCCTGATCCCGGTTCAGCGGTGTGTTTTCGATGACACCAAATTCCAGTGCGCCGCCCAGGCAGGCGGATACGCAGGCAGGTTTAAGGCCGACTTCAAGTCGATCCACACACATATTGCACTTTGATACCTGCCCTTTAACAGGGTCCAGCTGTGGCGCATTGTAGGGACAGACCCAGGTGCAATAACCACAGCCAAAACAGATGTCCGGATCCTGCAATACCGCGCCATATTCTGCAAATTTGGTATAGGCACGGGTAGGACAACCTTTCAGACAAACCGGGTTATCGCAGTGATTACAGGCCATGGAAATATTCATACGCTGATAGGCAGGATAGGTACCCCCTTCAACATAACCCACGCTGCGAAATGCCAGGTGTGCCGGGTTGTCATTTTTTTCACTGCATGCGGCTTCACAGGCATGGCAGGCGATGCAGTTATCTGCGGTAAAATGAAAGCCGTGTTGTTTGTAACGGTTGGGGTTATCACTCACGGCGCTGTCGCCGTTGATATTCAGACTTTGCCCGTACAGCGAGCTGCTTTTTTCGACCAGTTCAATGAACTTGCCGTGGATGTTTTTTTCCTGGCTTTCCTTATCGGCAAGAAAAGCGTATTTAGGTTCATCTTCACGTACTGGAAACATGGTATGCCTTGACCTTCAATAAATGCTGCAATAAGTTTTTCGTAACGACCCGGTTTGGTTGTGTGAGGGCACCCCTCACCCCAACCTTCTCCCCTCAAGGGGAGAAGGTGTAGAAAGCAACTGCGTTGCCTGAAGACTTTAAACATCAATCAAGTACTACATTTGTAAGCGGCTAACGTCAGTCACAATGGTTATGCCAGCTTTTCATTCAAATTTATCACCGACTGAGGCCTGCGTAACATCAGTTATTGCGTACCTAACGCAAAGTGTTGACTGTT